>NZ_CP011390.1:5304181-5622522 GCF_001644645.1 Flavisolibacter tropicus
GTTTTGAATAAGTGTGGAAAATTGGTAGCAGAATTAACCTTGCAGAAAAGAGTGCGATTATTAGCTGATAATTTAAACGTCTTGTTAATGCTGCCACCACTTGTTTCCTCTAAGTATATTTTGTTAACACTAAGTGTTTGACAAAGTTGTTGGTAGATAACCGGATCAATGGATATCATCGATTCGAATCATGGTTTCTGTGTAATGCGACCATTACTTTTAAAATAAAAAGAATTTCAGTAAACTTACTCTTCATCTTCATCGCCTAACAGTTCACGCTCTATCTCTTCCATTTGTACAATGTCCCAAGCTTCGCTCTCTGTAGGTGTTGTGTTCATCAGTTCTAACAGATTCTTTTGATCAAGAAACTGTTCCATATTGGCAGTAAGTTCACAAATGACAAATGAAGCTCCGGCATCATAAAACTGTTGCTGAGTTTTTACTAAATGCTCTGCGCCAGCCTCATCCATAGTGTTAACACTGTTTAGTTTTAATACTACATTTTTTATATCTTGTTGTAAATAGGTGGCCAGTTGTTTGCAAAGGTCTTCTGTCATATTAGCAGAAAGATGCTCAGATTCGACGCTAATGACATGAAAACGTTCTTTGGTATCAGTTTTGACTTCCATAATAAGTGCGAAATATATTGCGAAAAGTATTAACAGTTTGTCGTTAAACCTCGCATAAAAATATTCGTTATTATTGTATTAAAGCATAATTAATCAAATGGATAATAATTTTTCCTCGCAAGTAAAAGAAATCATCTCTTTCAGTAGAGAGGAGGCATTGCGATTAGGAAATGATTTTATTGGGACGGAGCACTTGCTTTTAGGTCTAATTCGGGAAGGCGATAATACAGCGGTACGCATTTTGAAAAGCAATAGCGTAGACTTGTATGAGTTGAGAAAGGAAGTAGAATTGGCTGTAAAAGATAAAACCGGTAAAAACATTGCTAATATAAATAGCCTGCCTCTCACCAAACAGGCTGAGAAGGTGATTAGAGTAACGGTACTGGAAGCTAAGGCGCTTAAGAGTCCAACAGTGGAAACCGAGCACTTGATGCTTTCTATTTTAAAAAACAAAGAAAACATAGCCACTCAGATTTTGAATCAGTTTGATGTGGATTATGAATCATTCAGACAGGAGTTAGGTATGATCAAATCAAATGATGTAAGAGCCGAATACCAGGATGAGGATGATGAAGGTTTTGAAGATGAAAAGAAATACTCTGGTTCAAAAGCAAGAGGCGGTGCCGCTGCTAAGAGCAAGACACCTGTACTAGACAATTTTGGTAGAGACATTACTAAGTTAGCCGAAAGCGGTACGCTGGATCCGATTGTGGGTCGTGAAAAAGAAATTGAAAGGGTTTCTCAAATACTTTCACGTAGAAAGAAAAACAACCCGATTTTGATTGGTGAGCCTGGAGTGGGTAAAACCGCTATCGTGGAAGGTTTAGCCTTACGTATAGTACAGCGTAAAGTGAGTCGCGTGTTGTTTGACAAGCGTGTGATATCTCTGGACTTAGCTGCATTGGTAGCTGGTACTAAGTATCGTGGTCAGTTTGAAGAGCGCATGAAGGCCATCATGAATGAACTGGAAAAGAATCGCGATGTGATCTTGTTCATCGATGAGATCCATACGATTGTAGGTGCCGGTGGCGCTTCTGGTTCATTGGATGCTTCTAACATCTTCAAACCAGCGCTGGCACGTGGTGAACTGCAATGCATAGGCGCATCTACGTTAGATGAATACCGCATGCATATTGAAAAGGATGGTGCCTTAGACCGTCGTTTCCAAAAAGTAATGGTAGATCCACCAAGTGTAGAAGATACTATTCAGATCTTGAATAACATCAAGTCTAAATACGAAGATTACCATAATGTAATCTATGATGATGAAGCGATCAATGCTTGCGTGAAGCTGAGTGACCGTTATATCACTGACCGTCTGTTGCCAGACAAGGCTATTGACGTATTGGATGAAGTAGGTGCACGTGTTCACTTAAAGAACATCAATGTACCTCAGAACATTTTGGACTTAGAGAAGAAGATTGAGGATATTAAGGTTGAAAAGAATCGTGTAGTAAAGAGCCAGAAGTTTGAAGAAGCTGCTGCTCTGCGTGATACAGAAAAACGTTTGGGTGAAGAGCTTGAAAGAGCGAAAGCACAGTGGGAAGAAGAAAGTAAGCACAAGCGTTACCCAATCGGTGAAGAAGAGATTGCCGAAGTGATCAGCATGATGACGGGTATACCTGTACGCAGAATGGTTGAAGCTGAAACGGAGAAGTTGCGGAAGATGGCCGATGATATGAGAGGTATGGTAATTGGGCAGGATGAAGCCATTTCTAAAGTAGTGAAGGCGATTCAGCGTAACCGCGTAGGTTTGAAAGATCCGAAGAAGCCTATTGGTACTTTTATCTTCCTGGGACCTACAGGTGTCGGTAAAACGGAGTTAGCTCGTTCATTGGCTCGTTATATGTTTGACTCTGAAGATGCCTTGATCCGCATTGATATGAGTGAATACATGGAAAAGTTCACTGTATCTCGTTTGATTGGTGCGCCTCCAGGATATGTTGGTTATGAAGAAGGTGGTCAGTTGACAGAGCGTGTACGCCGTAAGCCTTACAGTGTAATTCTTTTAGATGAGATTGAAAAAGCGCACCCTGATATTTACAACATCTTGTTGCAAGTATTGGATGACGGCCAATTGACAGATGGTTTAGGTAGAAGGGTAGACTTCAAGAATACCATGATCATCATGACATCAAATATCGGTGTACGTCAGCTGAAGGACTTTGGTGAGGGTGTAGGTTTTGCTACGCAAGCCAGAGTACAGAATGCAGATGAATTAGGAAAAGCCGTAATCGAAAAAGCGCTGAAGCGTACTTTCTCTCCGGAGTTTCTGAACCGTATTGATGATGTGATCATCTTTAACTCTCTGTCTAAAGAGAATATCTTCCAGATCATTGATATTTTGATGAAGGGTGTAATGAAGCGCCTGACAAATCTGGGATTCAGTCTGGAGTTATCAGAAGAAGCAAAAGAGTTTATTGCCGATAAAGGATATGATCATCAGTTTGGTGCTCGTCCGCTTCACCGCGCTATCCAGAAGTATTTAGAAGATCCTCTGGCTGAGGAAATCCTGAATATGCATGTGAAAGCAGGTGATGTGTTGAAGGCTGACTTGGATAAGGAAAATGGTAAGTTGGTATTCACCTTGGGTGAATCCAAACCGAAAGAAGAATCTAAAGCATAAACGGCTAAATTGTATAAAGCCCCGCAAATTGCGGGGCTTTTTTTTGTCATTCCATTAATACGAAGCAATTTTGTGGTAGCTGATAGATATGAAAAAGATTATAGTAACAATAGATGGTTGGTCATCTTGTGGGAAAAGTACCTTGGCCAAGCAATTAGCCCAGGAATTGGGGTATATATATGTAGATAGTGGAGCGATGTATCGGGCAATAACCCTCTATTTTTTACGTAACCATGTGGATTGGACAAATCCTGAAGAAGTGCACGAAGCATTAGAGAATATCTCGTTAGAATTTGTATTCAATCCGATCAGTGATAGGTCGGAAATGCACTTAAACGAGGAAAACGTAGAATACGTAATCCGCGACCTGGTAGTAGCTGAAAAAGTAAGTGAGGTGGCTGCTATTAAGGAAGTGCGTGAGTTTGCTGTAGCGCAGCAGCAGCAAATGGGCAAGGGGAAAGGCATTGTGATGGATGGAAGGGATATAGGAACTGTAGTATTCCCGAAAGCCGAATTGAAGTTGTTTATGACTGCTGATAACGCTGTTCGTGTAGAACGTCGATTTAAAGAACTTTTTGAGAAGAATCCTAATATTTCGCTGGAAGAAGTAAAGGCAAACCTCGAAATGCGTGATTACATCGATTCCAATCGTGAAGTAAGTCCATTGCGGAAAGCTGAGGATGCCATCATTCTGGATAATACTAATTTGACTCCTGAAGAACAATTCAAAAAAGCGTTGAGGCTGGTTCATGATAGCAGTAAAGCGATGGCCTAACCGAATTCTTTGTAGACTTTATTATACAAATGGCGCTTTAGGGCGCCTTTTTCTTTTTAAAATTACAGTTATGCTTTGGCGTAATACCGATGTGGCATAACTATTTAATAAACGTAAGGGACAAAGCTCCCGGCCGGGGTTGTGCGCAGTTACAATATCCTATAAGTTAAGCTGTTCCTACCTTATTTATACTTCAGTATTTCATTACCTATTGAATTCCATCCATTAGAATGACTTGGGCGTATGTCTATGCCTATTCATTCTCAGAGGTAATCCCTCCTGTACCCCAAGAAGCACAATAATTCTAAAAACTCTGAAAATGAAAAGATTTTTACACAGCTTAATAGCTATCCTAACTCTATTGTGTCTAAGCAAAAACTCCTCAGCACAGTCTTGTTTAATCAGTGATGCCGTATTTCAAAATGTACGTATTAATGAAGGCGGTATAGCAGACAGGAAATGTACAGCAACTTTCGATGCTAGTTTTACAATAGCTAACAACCCAAATAACAAGTACATTTTTATACAGACCTATATAGAATCGGCTACCCAAGACGGTCATAATGTACCAGGTCCTAACCCTAGCCCTTATCCGAATACATTTCAGTGCAAAGATGGGGTAGCTGGAAAAAAAGTTCCTCCGAGAGGAAATAAAGAGGTAGGTACTCCTTTATTAAATATTGCAATAGACAATAGCGGTGCTGCACCAAGCTTTACAAACTATGTTCTTGATCCAAGTATGGCAACGAAAGGAAATGTAGCCGCCTCTACCATTCAGAAAACAGTGTTGTCAAATGGAAATGTACGTTATGAATTAACAGGTATTCAAATGGAGCTGCCATATGATTGTATGACTTTAACTGAATACGTTTTTATTTCTAATTTTTTTACCACGGCTAGTGCTGATGCAACAACTGTAAATTGTGTAAACTGTGGCTTACAAACTCCACTACCCAATATCACAATTACCGGTATAACGAATTGTGATCTAGTAACTGCCAACATTACCAACCTTTCAGATAAAACGCAGCAGCTTGACTACGCTCTTTATGTAGATGCCGATGCAAACGGAGAGCTTCTGCCAACAACTTTAGGAGGAGCGGATATATTGGTTACATCAGGTAAAGTCACAGTTCCCCGCGGACAAACAAGAACTGCTACAGCAACTCTCACAAATAGTTTGGCAGGACAGGATGTATTTGTGGCAATTAACTTTGACGGTATGATTGTAAGCCAACTATTGCCCACCATTGCTTGTGCGCTACCTGGTCCTTTGCCGGTATCCTTAAAATCGTTTAATGCTAAGCGTGTAAATAATAACGCTACTTTAAGCTGGGAAACGGCCTCCGAAAATAATAACAAGGGCTTCTCTGTGCAACGCAATTCTGGAAATGGTTGGGTAGATGTATCCTTTGTAGAATCAAAAGCAACTGGTGGCAACAGCAGCTCTCTGCTAACCTATGAGTATAGTGAGGCAAATAATCAAAAAGGTGTTACGCAGTACCGCTTAAAGCAGGTTGATATTGATGGCAAATTCAAGTTAAGTGAAATACGTAGTATCAATGGTGTTAACCATGCTGGTAAAGTCATGGTTTATCCAAATCCGAGCAGTGATGGCAGCGTAAATATCATTTTTGATAGTGAGCGAGGAAACCGCGATGTGCTTATTTCCGATATGGGTGGTCGCATTATCAAACAATATCGGAATGTGAGTGCTTCTAACTTGCGTGTTGATCAACTAAGCCCAGGTATGTATTCATTACGAATTACAAACCAGGAAAATGGGGCGCAACAAATTGAAAAGTTGGTTGTAAATAAATAATATTTATTACAGAAAGGCGATACCTGTTAACTGCCTTTTATAAGTGAAATAAATAAAAAGGTGGTCGATTGACCACCTTTTTATTTTAGGAGATATATTATTTAGAACTACTAACTTTTAAAAGTTCAACTTCAAAGATCAACATAGAACCTCCGGGTATAGGACCTTGATCGTTAGGGCCGTACGCCAATTGGTAAGGTATATATAATTTGTACTTAGACCCTTCTGGCATCAATTGCAGCGCTTCTGTCCAGCCTCTGATTACACCTGTAACAGGGAAGGAAATTGGCTCGCCTCTTTTGAAAGAGTTGTCAAATTCATTACCATTCAGCAAGGTGCCAACATAATTAACCGTTACGGTATCTGCTGTTGTAGGCTTGGGGCCAGTACCTTCCTTAATTACTTCATATTGTAAGCCTGAAGCCGTAGTCTTTACGCCGGATTTGGATTTGTTTTGTGCCAGGAATTTTTCACCCGCATCAATATTAGGCTTTGATTTCGCCTCTTGTGCTTTATTGATACATTTCATCATTACGGAATTGGCCTGGTAGTCGTTCAGTAACAATGTCTTTTTGCCTAAAACGTCATTGATTGCTTTTGCCACCAATGAAGTATTCAGATTGGTAATACCTTGTTGTTCATAGAAGCTAGCCACGCTAACACCAATAGCATAACTGGCTGAATCGGTTAAGTTTTTTAAAGGCGAAGCCGGGGTAGTGCTAGTCGTTTTTTTTACAGGTACAGGCTTCTTTTGTGCCGCTGCTGTAAGCGTTACAAAAGCTGTTGCCATGATAAGTACTTTTTTCATAATTCAAGTTAAAGGACAAATTTAAGGGATCAAGCTTCAGACCTTGTAAAGGTTCCTTTAAATTCGTAAATGCTTCAGGCTTCCGTTGAATTATATAAAAAAGCATATACAGGTATTCCACGACCCATCTGGTGGCTTTCGCTGGTGATGTTCATTAACCGTAGCGGTACAATGGTTATTCCATTCCTGACGGTTTATTTAATCTCTAACGGGTATACACTTTCTCAAGCTGGGACTGTAATGTCTGCTTTTGGGCTAGGGGCTATTCTGGGTAGTTTTATAGGCGGGAAGCTTTCTGACCGTTTGGGGTTCTTTTGGGTACAGTTCTTTAGCTTATTATCGAACGGTGTATTTTTTATCATTCTGAGCCATATACATGGTTTCTGGTCCTTTGCCATTACTATTTTTTTATTGGCAAGTGTGGGTGAATCTTTTCGGCCTGCAAACGCGGCCGCTATTGCCGCTTATAGTACAGATAGTAGTAGAACAAGGGCCTATTCGCTTAATCGGCTAGCTATAAACCTAGGATGGGCCATTGGGCCTGCCATTGGAGGCTTGCTAGCTTATAATTTTAGTTATACAGCCTTGTTTTGGGCAGATGGATTAACCTGTATAGCCGCCGCATTATTACTATATATTTTTTTATTTCAATTTCACCAGGAAACAATCTCTCAAAAGGCTACACAAAAGGAAACTGTTATAGCAAGCAATTCTGCATACAAGGATAGGGTTTTTATGAAAGGGATGTTTTCGCTATTGCTAATCGGTATTTGCTTTTTCCAGCTGTTTAGTATGCTGCCAGTTTATTATAAAGAGGAGGTGCATCTTTCTGAAAACATTATAGGGTTGATCCTGGCCAGTAATGGTGTTATTATAGTGCTGGTAGAAATGATATTGGTGTATAAGTTGGAACATAGGCGACATCCACTTTTTTATATGGTTGTTGGTGCTTTGCTGATTGGACTTTCTTTTTTAATGCTGGCATTTGTACCGCAAATAGCTTTAGTACTAGTGAGTATGCTACTGGTAACCTTTGGAGAGATGCTGCTTTTCCCCTTTACCAATTCTTTTTGGGTATCGCGTACTAATAATTTCAACAGGGGTCAATATGCGGCTGCTTACTCCATGACCTTTGCTATAGCACAAGTGCTTTCTCCTATTTTAGCTTCTAAGGTGGTGGCTAAATCAGACTTTCCTATACTGTTTATAGGCGATTTTATTCTTTGTGGTTTCGCTGCCTTGGGTTTTCTTTGGCTACGAAAAAAAGAAGCTTAAGCATGGAAGAATTCAGCCGTATCGTACAAGTTCGCTGGTCAGACCTGGATCCTAACTTTCACTTGCGTCATTCGGTATACTATGACTGGGGCGCGTTTTGTAGAGTAGAGTTTTTAAATGAATATGGTCTTGATGCGCATGTTATGCAGAAACTGATGTTTGGTCCCATTCTTTTCAGAGAAGAATGTATATTCCGTAGAGAGATTCGTTCTGGTGATGAAGTGAAGATCAACTTGCAACTATTGCGCTCAAAAAAGGATTTCGCCCGCTGGAGTATTCAGCACCAGATCATTAAGAACGGTGATATACTTTCTGCTGTACTAACTGTAGACGGCGCCTGGATGAACTTAAAAGAGCGGAAACTGACGTCTCCTCCAGAGCAAGTATTTGAGGTATTTAACCAGATGCCAAAAACAGAAACATTTGAATGGTTGGCTTAATTAGCCAGGCAAGTGTTTGATCTGATCTGGAAAGTTGTTAATGTAAGTGTTTAATAACGTCCTTATATAACTGTTTTCCTTGTAGGGCTTAATATATTCAGCTATTGCCTCTTCAGTGATGGTGTCAAAGTTCTTGGGCAAATAGCCCATTCCAAAGAAAGAACCTTTTACCACCATGATGCAAGAAACTTCTTCGTCATTTAGACCCTTGTCTAATACAATATAGGAGGGGCGACTGGTAAGAGAGGCAATGGCTTGCAAAACCCTGTCGTTATAGGCCTTCGGGGCTTCCTTTTTTTCGCATGCGCCATGGCAATGGTTCTCAATCATTCCCTGGCAGTCATCATTGTCGGTTTGCATAAAACACAGCTTCGGGCAAAGGTCAAATTCCTTCATCAGTTTCCGTATCACACCATGCCCATCTACTTTATAATGGAAAGTATAAATGGGGTTTGAGTTCTTACGTTTTTTCTCTATGGCCAAGCGCATATAGCCCGCCTGGTCTTCATAGACAAAGATGCCATACACATCTTCCGGCTTTTTCTGTGCATTATTGAAGGAAGGCCATAGTCGTTTTATTTCTGTACTTTCTAATATGGCTGCCATCAGTTCTGTAGCAGTTGCCTGAAAGGAAATGGCATGAACATGGCGAACAAAATTCTGCTTTTGCTTACTATCAGAATTATTGCTAAAGTGGCTGTTAACACGCTTTTTTATGTCTTTGGCCTTGCCCACATATACTACCTTGCCCTTGCTGTCATGAAAATAATAGACGCCCGGTGTAGAGGGCAGGGCATCAAAATGAGCTTTAGGAACATTGGGCGGTAAGGTTTGTTCCTTGGAGTTGCGCTTTAAACTAGCTGTAATATGATCGTTGGTATCATTTTGTAATAACAGTTTGAACAAGGTGACAGTTGCCGCAGCATCACCACCGGCCCGGTGACGGTTTTCCAAATCAATACCCAGTGAGTGGCATAAGTTGCCTAAGCTATAGGAAGGGTAGCCCGGAAAAATCTGGCGCGATAGGCGTACCGTACACAGTTTCTTGGTGTTTAAGGTATATCCGTAAAGCTGTAAATGGTTTTTAACAAACGAATAATCGAAATTGACATTGTGTGCCACAAAAATGTTGCCTTGTAAAATGGTATATACTTTTTCGGCTATTTCCTCAAAATAAGGCGCATCGGTTACCATTTCATTGGTTATTCCTGTAAAGGCCTGAATGTAGCGGGGGATCTTCTGCCCGGGATTGACCAGACTTTCAAATTTTTCTATAACATTTTCACCATCAAATACTTGAATGGATACCTCAATAATGCCATTGCCAGCAGCATAACTCCCTGTCGTTTCAATATCCACGATGGCGTACATGTCGTTATAGTATTTTTGGGGCTTGTTAGAAAAGTGACCGAAGTTCTAAAATATTTAGCAATGAGCCAACCTTCCGGGAAATATTTAATGTTCTATAACAGGCTGCAGAAAGTATATAAGCACTTAAACAAGCAGGCTAGCCGGCAGGGCATCTCTTGTTTCCGCATCTATGATCATGATTTGCCTGAATTTCCGCTGATCATTGAGCTTTATGAGCAGAAAGTCTATGTTTCAGAATACAAACGCAAACATGCCTTAAGCGATGAAGAGCATGATGCCTGGTTAACGCAATGCCAGGAAATTATTGCAGAAGTTACCACTATACCTGTTAATGAGATTTATGTTAAACTGCGGAAGCGGAAAGAAGACAGGAAGGATCAATACCAGAAACTGGACCAGGCTAAAAATGAGACTATTGTCCATGAGGGAGGGCTAAAGTTTATAGTAAACCTTAGTGATTACTTAGATACTGGCTTATTCCTTGACCACCGTATTACCCGTGGTATGGTTAAAGAAATAGCAGGGAATAAGAAAGTATTGAACCTTTTTTGCTATACCGGTTCCTTTTCCGTTTACGCTATTGCTGGTGGGGCAGGGGCAGTAACATCGGTTGATTTGTCTAAGACTTATTTAGACTGGACGGAGCGCAATGTGATGCTTAATTTTCCTGAATTTACACAGCACCAGGCTATTCATGCGGATGTAAAACAATATTTAAAGGAAGCGGCATCTAATAGCTTTGACATCATTGTAATGGATCCGCCAACGTTTAGTAATAGTAAGCGTATGGAAGATATTCTGGATATTCAGCGCGATCATGTAGAATTGATCAACGACTGTATGCAACTGCTTACGGAGGGCGGCATTTTATTTTTTAGTACCAATTACCGCAAGTTTCAGTTAGATAGACCTGCTATAAAGGCCAATTCTGTTAAAGATATTACCAAGGCGACTACCCCTTTTGATTTTGCAGGAAAGCTGCACCGCCAATGTTTCAGTATCACAAAATAAAAAACCGCTGTAAGACTACAGCGGTTGATGTGTGTGTGTTTATGGAAAAAATTAATAAACGTATTTCAATGCTGTAACGTCTGAGCTGGTGAATGGACGGTTTACTCCGCTTCCAACACAGGCCAACATCCAGGAGTTAGCTGAAGGACCAGATGGAGTACCTGGAATAAATACAGCACCTACAGTAGATGCGCCTTCATTTGCATATGCACCGCCGCAGCTATAAGATCGGTCCATATAGTCGGTATGGCGGAAGCCAATGCAATGACCTAATTCATGCGCCATGATGGTAGCAATGTAGTTGACATTGCTAGAACTGGTGCTTGTGCTGTAATGATAGGTATTCATCTTTACCTGGCTATATGGTGCACCGCCGCCAGTAGGGAAGCCAGATGACCCCAGGACATTGCTTACTTCATAGAAAGCAACTACTGTGGTATTAGCGCCTGAAGTAACACGCGAAAAGCGTATAGTTAGGCCCTGTGCATTATAGCGACGGATAGCTTCATCCAAAGCCGCTGAAAAGACAGCCTGGTGGGCAGAAGAACTGTTGTTTAGCGCTACTTTAATAGTAGGGTAGGTGCTTGCTTTCACTACATTGTTTGTGCGATAATGTTCTTCATTAGCTACAACCATGTCGGGAGATGTAGGCTTTGACCTGAGATCATCTTCTGTTAGAACGATGTCACCTTCTACTAAGTAGCCGCCGTCTACTTTTTTTACGCCGCCGTTATAAAAGCCTGCTGCTTTTATCTGGCTTAGTGTTTCTTCAGATACCTCTGTTTGAGCATTTTCTTCTTTTACATCTTTTTTACAAGAGGTGATGGTTAGCGCCAATACGGCGGCAAGGGAAAGGGTTTTGAAAGTGTGTTTCATGTGTGTGTTTCGTTGAGCGTTTGGGTTAAAAAATGGTTTCGAAACATCAATTTATCACACTTAGAATTATGTTAAAAAAATATTAAAGCAACACAGTTGCAATCTAACGCTAATGTGTAAATGATACGCAAATAATTGAAAATGAGGTTTTTACTATTTTGATATAGTAAAAGTTACCTATTTGTTTTATATGTAATTGAAACCGAATAGCATTAAAAAGAGCCGCTGGATGCAGCGGCTCTTTTTAAGTGAAGTAATTCTACGAATTAATAAACGTAGTTTAATGCTTTTACATCATTAGAGTTGAATGGTCGATTTACATTGCTGCCAATACATGCCAACATCCAAGAGGCTGCATCCGGACCAGAAGGTGTACCAGGAATAAGTACAGCGCCTACACCATTTTTAGCCTGACCTTCATTGCCGCCACTACCACAACTGTAAGCTCTTCGCATATAATCGGTATGACGGAATCCAATGCAGTGACCTAATTCATGCGCAATAATTGTAGCGATGTAGTTGATATTAGTGGAACTGGTACTAGTGCTATAATGATAGGTGTTCATTCTAACTTGGTTATATGGTGCACCACTGCTTGTTGGAAAACCGGAAGAACCTAAGACATTGCTCACTTCATAGAAAGCAACTACAGTAGTATTGGGACTGGAGGTTACGCGAGAGAATTTGATAGTAAGACCAAGCGCATTATAGCGGCGAATGGCTTCGTCCAAAGCTGAAGAAAAAACAGCTTCATGTTGTGAGGAGCTGTTGTTCAACGCTACTTTAATAGTTGAATACGTATTGGGATTGACCAAATTAAACGTTCTGTACTGTTCTTCTTCTGCAATGATCATATTTGGCGAAGTAGGCTCAGATGCTAATTCAGCATCTGATAGGAAGATGTCGCCTTCTACTAAATAACCGCCATCCATTTTTTGAATATTATCAGTACTAAAACCTGCTGCTTGAATCTGGTTAAGCGTTGCTTCAGATACTGATGCTTCCGGGCTGTCATGTACATCTTTTTTACAGGAAGTAATTAATAGAATAGCTGTTCCTGCAACAGCAAGGATGTTTAAGGTGTGTTTCATATGTGTATTTTAAAGGTGAATAAGGGAGAAATTGGTTGGGTAGGCTATAGTCTAGCCAGTGCTAAATAAAATTAAACAACATATTTGCAAATTCTAAATAATATGTAAGAATTATAGAAGCTGTTGATAACGGATAAACTAAGGCGCTGGATGCTAATTATCAGCTTATTTACTGTGTTAAGTATGAAATTAAAAAAGCCGCTGTGTTTCAGCGGCTTTTTTAATGGTTGTATTTCTACGTATTAATAAACGTAAGAAAGAGCAATTTTATCATTCGCATTGAACGGACGGTCAACATTGCTGCCTACGCAAGCCAGCATCCAAGAGTTAGGATCGCCGCTGGTAGGAGTGCCAGGAATGTACACGGCACCAACACCTGTATTAGCCTGTCCTTCGTTTTGTTTTCTACCACCGCAGCTATAAGCACGGTTCATATAGTCCGTATGGCGGAAACCAATACAGTGACCTAGTTCATGAGCCATAATGGTAGCAATGTAGTTGACATTGGTGGTTGTAGTACCGGTGCTGTAATGGTAGGTGTTCATCTGCACCTGGTTGTAAGGATCGCCAGTGCTAGTAGGGAAGCCGGAAGAACCTAATGTATTGCTTACTTCATAGAATGCAACCACTGTAATGTCAGCTCCTGTAGTTACACGCTGAAAGCTTACTGTCAAGCCTTCTGCATTATAACGGCGGATCGCTTCATCCAACGATGCAGAAAAAGCAGCTTCATGTTGAGAAGAACTGTTGTTCAGTGCTACTTTAATCACTGGATGTTTGCTGGTGCTTACCAGGTTAAATGTGCGATACTGTTCTTCTTTCGCAACTACCATATTGGGTGAGTTAGGATTAGAAGAAAGAGTAGCATCATTTAACACGATGTCTCCTTCTACTAAATAACCACCTGCCACTTTTTGGGCACCATCTGTACTAAAGCCTAAGGCTTTGATTTGAGTCAGTGTTGACTCTGAAATGTCATTCGATTCAACATTCTTAACGTCCTTTGAACAGGCAGTCAATGTCATAGCAGCTACGCATACTGCTGCAAACGTTCTGATGATTTTTTTCATGTGTGTGTGTTGTGTGTGTTTAATGAAAAAAAAGAGGTTTAAGATATGTAGGAAAATGATTACGTTAACAATTTATTAACGCAACATTGTTGCAACAACATATTGATAATCACTAAGTATACAGTTGTGGTTAAAATCACATATTAAATTTGGTATATTGCTTACTACTATGAATCGTTTGCTGACCCTTACACTTATCTGTCTATTTATTTCACTATGTTCTAACGCACAACTTTCACGGCAAGATGCAGGTGTAAAAGTTTCAGCTTCCCTTTCAAAAAAGCTTTTGTCGGCAAGAGATACGGATAGCATTGATGTTTATGTCTCTTATACGAATGCTGATTCCATACAGGCCAGTGTTCGTTTTTTATCTACCTACCAAGCGGGGCGAGTTTCACTGTTGCGTACTAAGGTGAGCGAGCTGCAGCAGTTATTAAAAACCAAGCATATTCTTTTTGCAGATGCTTATGTGCCGCCTAAAGAAGAATTGACAACTGCAACACTAGATCTGGCAACTAACAAAATCAACTTGGCTCACAATGATTTCCCTGCTTTGAATGGAAGCGGGTTAAATGTTTCGATAAAGGAAAACTTATTGGATACTACCGACTTGGATTATATAGGCCGGTTTTTTAATACAGGATTGAATGCGGCATCGGTTACAGCGCATGCCACTATCATGGCTACTACTATAGCAGGTGCTGGCAATACTTCCTCATTTGGAAAAGGAGTGGCACCTAACAGCTATTTAACATCGTCAAACTTTGCTTCTTTATTGCCAGATGCTGATGCGGTATTTAAGCAAAATGGTATAAGCGTGCAAAATCATTCCTATGGCACTGCTATTCAAAACTATTATGGTCCAGAGGCAGCTGCTTATGATATCTCCGCCGCTAATAATCCTGAACTGCTTCATGTATTTTCTTCAGGAAACTCTGGTACGTCAAAGGGCACTGAAAACTATAATGATTTAGACGGTGTGGCCAACCTTACAGGCAATTTTAAAATGGCCAAGAGTATTCTCACAGTTGGCGCTATTGATTCTTTTTACCAGGTTTCTCCTCTTAGCTCAAAAGGGCCTGCTTATGATGGTAGAATAAAGCCCGAGTTAGTAGCTTTTGGTGAAGATGGCAGTTCTGGGGCCGCCGCTATGGTTTCAGGATCGGCCTTATTGGTGCAGCAAGCTTATAAGTTGAAGTACGGCCGTATGCCTTTGGCCGCCACTACAAAGGCTATATTAATAAATAGTGCTGATGATGTTGGCCAAAAAGGTATTGACTTTGCTTCTGGCTTTGGAAACCTGAATACGCATGCTGCAATAAAAACAGTACAAGAGGGACGTATGTTTGAGGGAAGCCGAAACGCTAATACTTCAGCATTTTTTCAAATTGTTGTCCCTCAGAAGGCCGCCTTATTAAAAGTAACACTTGTGTGGGCTGATCCAGCCGCTGCTGTAAATGCTACCAAGGCCTTGGTCAATGACTTGGATCTTACCGTTTCATCTCCCGATGGCATAAAATGGCTGCCATGGGTATTAAATAGCAAGCCCAACAAACAGTCTCTCCTGTCTGCTCCAGAACGTAAAACAGATACCTTAAATACCATTGAACAAGTAAGCATTGAAACGCCGGTAGCGGGTACATATACTATTCAAGTAGCGGCAAAGACATTGCAATCAACTTCACAGGCCTTTAGTATTGCTTACCAGATAGATTCAGCAGAAACCGTTTTTTGGACCTTTCCGGCAGCTACAGATAAACTGGAGGCAAATGCCACTAGTGTCATCCGCTGGCAAACGAATATCAGCAGCAGTGGCACCATTGAATATAGTACAGATAAAACCACATGGAAACCTGTAGCAAGTATTGCAGATATAGGTACTGGCTATTTTAAATGGCAGGTACCCGATATTACATCTACTGCGTGGCTCCGGTTAAAGACTGCAGATAAAACAATAATAACAGATACGTTTGTTATTAGTCACATCCCCACCATGGATGTTGGTTTTCAATGTGCTGATTCCTTTCTATTGCTATGGAACAAGCAGCCCGTGCAGCAATTTCAACTGTATGAGTTGAAGGATAAGTATCTCTCTACATTTGCTACAGTAACCGATACATTCAGCTTGCTTAAAAAAACACAACATCCTGCTATATACTACAGTGTCATTCCTATTGTAAATGGTAAACCAGGCCTCCAGGCTTCCATACTTAATTATACCGCTCAGGGAGTTAATTGTTATTTCAAAAGCTTCTACGTGCAGAGCCAAACGCCTAAAACGGCTATATTATCGGGTTCATTAGGTAGTGTGTATGGTGTGTCCGCATTGGTTTTGCAGAAATTAGTAAACAATGCTTTTGTAAATAATAAACCCATTGGTCAGCTGCAAACAAAACAGTTTGTTATTGAAGATTCCGATATGCATCAAGGACTTAACCAATATCGATTGGCCTTGCAACTAACCAATGGACAAACCATATACAGTGAAATAATAGGTGCGTATCAGTTCAACGGACATAACGTTATTATTTATCCCAATCCAGCCTCGCAGGGACAGCCTATACAAATTATCACCAGCAGGGCGGGAAGAACGGCTATCAAAATTTATAATAGTGCCGGGGCTTTGCTTAGTGAGATGCGTTTAAAGGATCTGAAGCAACAAATTCCGCCGCTCCGTTTGAACACGGGCATGTATGTAGTAAAAGTAGTTGATGAAGAAACCGGAGATATTTCTTCCCAGAAGATCATTGTATACTAACAAAAAAGCAGCGTTTGATACGCTGCTTTTTTTATAAAGGTATGAACTGATTACAGTGTCTTTAAAACATCGTTCATGTTACGAACGGAATCAGCGCTTTTGTTGAAAACCTCTTGCTCTTGAGCATTCAGCTTATAATCAACAATCTTTTCCCAACCATTCTTGCCAATGATTACAGGAACGCCTAAGCAAATATCATTTTGTCCGTACTCGCCATTCAACGATACGCAACAAGCAAATAATTTCTTCTCATCACGTACAATGCTTTCTACTAAAGCGGCTCCGGCTGCACCAGGTGCATACCAGGCAGATGTACCAATCAGTTTCGTTAAAGTAGCACCACCAACCATTGTATCAGCTACAATTTTTTGTTGTTGCTCTTCGCTCAGGAACTCAGTTACAGGAGCACTGTTCCAGGTAGCGTAACGGATTAAAGGAATCATAGTTGTATCGCCATGACCACCAATTACTACAGCATTCAAGTCGTTAGGAGAGCAGTTCAATGCCTGGCTCAAGTAAAACTTAAAGCGAGAGCTATCCAGGATACCACCCATACCAATGATACGGTTCTTTGGCAGACCACTGGTTTGCTGGGTCAGGTAAGTCATTGTATCCATTGGGTTAGAGATCACAATGATGATAGCCTCTGGAGAGTGCTGCAAAATATTTTGAGTAACGCCTCTTACGATGTTGGCATTAGTACCAATCAGCTCTTCGCGGGTCATACCGGGCTTACGAGGAATACCTGAAGTAATAACCACTACGCTAGATCCAGCTGTTTTGCTGTAATCGTTAGTGCTACCAGTAATTTTTGTGTCAAAACCTAACAAAGCAGCGGTTTGCATCATATCGATGGCCTTACCTTCTGCCAATCCTTCTTTAATATCCAGCAATACCAATTCTTCGCACAATTCTTTGCGGGCTATGTTATCCGCTACTGTTGCACCAACGGCACCAGCGCCTACAACCGTAATTTTCATTGAACTCAGTGTTTATGGGTAAAAATATAATTTGCGGTGCAAAGGTAGGGGCCTTGAGCTATGCAAATATTAAATTGTGTGATCGGCACATGAAGGGGGATAGCTGCAAGCTAAACGCTATACGCTGTACGCAAATGAATAGGCTCATAATGCGTGGCGCGTGCAGCGTAAAGCGTATAGCGTAAAGCCTTTACAGCTGCCCACTATTCTTAAACGTCTCAATAATCTTTTTTATCGGCATGGAGCCTTCGAAACCTTTGATTAGCTGTCCTTTTTTATCATAAAAGCCTAAGTAGGGGAGGCTGTGCATGTCATAAAAGCCCTGTAATATATAATAGATATCACGCCCTGCCACTACATTATCCAATTGGTTAAGGTGGTATTGCTGTACAAATGCATTCATTTGGGAAATGCTGTGCATTGTGGCCATAACTATTTGTATACCCTTCAACTCGTCTTTATACTTTACCAACTCTTCGGCTGTATGTTGGCAGTGGCTGCACTCTGGACTAAAAAGCATGATCAGTACAGGCTTCTTTTTAGGCAGATTGTCCTTTGTGTACTTGGTAGCACTATCGCCCAATAATAATTGTAAAGGGGGAAGAGTTGGATATTTTTTGTAGGGTGGCGTTGTGCTGTCTACTTGGGAAAGTCCGGCTATTGTACCTAAACAAAGGAAAAGGGTAATTAGAAATCGCATATCCAAAGAAACAAAAAGAAACTGAAGAGGATGATAGTTTTAAGGATTTGAAAATAGAAGCTTGGTATTTAAAATTGGACGTTCCATACATTGCCTCAATCTAAGTGGACAAGAGAGCCGCGGAAGAAGGGCTTGGCGGAGAAGGACGGGAACAAGAAACAAGGAATAAGGGAGGAAGAAGTAAGGCCTAGATGGGTTGCTACCAGTTTACCCTTTTTCCTACTCATTGGTCGACCTTTCTTTGGGATTTCTTCGAGACTTGTTCGAGAGTTCTTCGAAGCCGCCCGAAGGATTCCCGAACAAGTCTCGAAGAATCTCCGAAGAAAAGGGTTAAAAAGCCCCTGCAAAGGTCAAAACTGCCGCCTACAACCTAGGTGCCTTTCTAGCGTTACAGAAGGTAAAAAGCCTACTATTTATAGGTGATGATCCTATCAATCCCATAAATCCCATATATCCGCGGTTCTTTTTCTCCTTAGCTCTATGCGGAACCATTCTCTCCACAGGGTGAAACTTACCTAAGAAACTTGGCCAATAGTGATTTTCCGTTACTTTTGCCGCCTAAAACCGTAATACATACAATTTTATGGCAACTACTTCTGATATCAGCCGTGGCCTTATAATCAAGCTGGACGGCAGCCTTTATAAGATAGTGGAGTTTGGCGAAAACAAAACAGCGCGTGCTGCCGCTAAAGTGTGGGCTAAATTAACGGGTGTGGATAACAACCGTACCATTGAAAAAACGTGGAACAGTGGTGATACTATTTACCCTGTTCGTGTAGAGAGAAAAGAATACCAGTACCTATATAAGGATGATACTGGCTACAATTTCATGGATAACGAAACCTTTGAGCAGGTAGCAGTTGCAGAAGCACTGGTAGACGCCCCTCAATTCCTGAAAGAAGGTGATGTTGTTTCTGTACTGTTTAATACAGAAACAGAGACTCCAATGAACGTAGAATTGCCTGAAAAGATCGTGGTAAAAGTTACTTACAGCGAGCCTGGTTTAAGAGGTGATACGGCTACCCGTACATTGAAGCCTGCTACTGTTGAAACAGGTGCAACTGTAATGGTGCCTTTATTTGTAAATGAAGGTGAAATGATTCGTGTAAACACCAAGACTGGTGAATACGTAGAAAGAGTAAAATAATTGAACTAAGATTATTGGATATTATAAGATCATATGGAAAGCTTCTCGTAAGGAAGCTTTCTTATTATCAGCATTTTTTTTACATCATCCAATTATATCCTATAAATCGCGGTTCTTGCATATCTTAGCCGCCTGTTTAAACCAAAACCCCAAACAAATTGAAACAAATGGATTTCAAACAGATACAAGAGTTGATCAAGTTGGTTAATGAGTCCAACTTGGGCGAAGTAACTATCGAGCAGAAAGAATTTAAGATTTCTATTAAAGCAAAAGAGGAGCAAGTAACACAGATTGTTGCATCCAGCGTGACATCAGCTCCAGTATATTCTCAGTTGCCACAAGCAGCACCACAAGCTGCGTTGCCACAGGCTGCTGCACCAGCTGCGCCTGCCGCTGCTGCTGCTCCTAGCAATACAGTAACGATCAAGAGCCCTATGATCGGAACATTCTACCGTCGTCCGGCACCTGATAAACCCGACTTTGTAGACGTGGGTACAGAGGTGTCTCCAGGCAAGGTGGTATGTATCATTGAGGCTATGAAGTTGTTCAATGAAATTGAAAGTGAAGTAAAGGGTAAGATCGTTAAGATCCTGGTAGAAGATGCTTCTCCAGTTGAGTACGATCAGCCATTATTCTTAGTAGAACCTGCGTAAATATAATTTGGCGATGTGCTAATTTAGAAATTTGGTAATTCTTGTTGCCAGATATTCATATTCAGTTCATTGCCAAATCTTCAATTACCAAATTAAATACCGTGTTTAAAAAAATATTAATTGCCAACCGTGGCGAGATTGCTTTACGTGTTATCCGTACAGCTCGTGAAATGGGCATTAAGACGGTGGCTGTTTATTCTACTGCAGATAGAGACAGCTTGCATGTAAAATTTGCTGATGAGGCGGTTTGTATTGGTAAGCCTCAAAGCAGTGAATCTTATTTAAATATTCCGCATATCATGGCGGCTTGTGAGATCACCAATGCCGATGCCATTCACCCTGGTTATGGTTTCCTGGCTGAAAACGCTAAGTTCTCACAGATCTGCGCTGACCATGGTATTAAGTTTATTGGACCTACCCCAGATATGATCACCCGGATGGGTGATAAGATCACGGCCAAAGAGACCATGATCAAAGCTGGTGTACCCGTTATTCCAGGTAGTCAAGGTTTGCTGGAAAGCCTGGAGCAAGCTAAGGGAGAGGCTAAAGAAATGGGTTATCCTGTTATCTTAAAAGCTACTGCCGGTGGTGGTGGTAAAGGTATGCGTGTAGTATGGGAAGAATCTGAAATAGAAAGAGCCTATAACACAGCTAAAGCTGAAGCAGGTGCAGCCTTTAAGAATGATGGTATCTATATGGAGAAGTTCATCGAAGAACCACGCCATATAGAAATCCAGGTAGCTGGCGACCGCTATGGTACCGTATGCCACTTAAGTGAGCGTGACTGCTCTATTCAGCGCCGTCACCAGAAGCTGGTAGAAGAATCACCTTCTCCGTTTATGACGCCTGAACTGCGTCAGAAAATGGGAGAGGCTGCTAAAAAAGCTGCAGCCGCTATCAACTACGAGAGTGTAGGTACTATTGAATTCCTGGTAGATAAGCATCGCAACTTCTACTTTATGGAAATGAATACTCGTATCCAGGTAGAACACTGCGTAACGGAAGAAGTGATCAACTTCGATCTGATCAAAGAACAGATCAAGATAGCCCAGGGAGAAAAGATCTCTGGTAAAGATTATGAGCCTACAATGCATGCCATTGAGTGCCGTATCAATGCTGAAGATCCATATAACGACTTTCGTCCTTCACCAGGTAAGATCACCGTATTACACCAGCCGGGTGGACACGGTGTACGCGTAGATAGCCATGTGTATGCAGGGTATGTTATTCCGCCGTATTACGATTCTATGATTGGTAAACTAATAACGGTAGCACAAACACGCCAGGAAGCTATCGATACTATGTATCGTGCCCTGAGTGAGTATGTGATTGAAGGCGTTAAAACCACTATTCCTTTCCATTTGCAATTGATGCAAAATGAAAAGTTCAGAGCCGGTGATTTTAATACCAAGTTCTTAGAAACCTTTAAAATGCAATAAAGTAAAAACCCCGCGAAAGCGGGGTTTTTTGTTACTATAGAAAAAACACTACTTAGTTCTTTTTGCCTTTGCCTTTTCCATTATTTCCATTGGAATAGTTACTGCTTTTGTGCGGATTGCCTTTTCCTTTCTCCCAACCATAGTGGTTACCATTATTTCCTTTGTTTTTATTATTACCGTCGTAATCATCATCATCATGGTGACGGTATCTTCTATCATCATCACGACGATCGTTGTAATTGCGGCCATTAATCTGGCGAATCACACGTGCCCTGTCGTTATTCAGATCGCGGATAATTCTTTCTTTTTCAGCATTAGATAGACGTGAGTTATTGCGGATAGAGCGGATTTTAGCATCGTAATCGCGGTTTACCTGGTCTATCTGTGCCTGGCGGCTACCGCTGGTTGGGTAGGTACCAGGATAAGGATAATTGGTATTAGTGCCTTTTTCATCATAGATGCTCCGATCGCCACCTAAAATAACATCCCTGGAATTGCGGGTATCCTTATCGGTTTTAGTATCTGCGCCACCACCGCTTAAAATAACTCTTCTGGCTTTATCCTGCTCAGAGGTCTGAGCAAAGGCAGCTGTAACAGCGCCTACACAGAATAATAGGGTAACAATTTTTTTCATAGTTAGTGTTTTTATTTTCATAGATAACTAATAGAAAGACATGCCAGAGTAGCCGAAGTTTAAACTTGCTTTGTTAAAAGATTTACAAATGGATGGGTTTATTCCAGTGTGCTTACCAGTAAGTTGGTAGCTATCTTTTCACTTAGAATTACCTCTTTTTTTTGAATAGAAACGAGCAAGGAATTGTCAAAACTGTTCTGTTCCAGTAGTTTAACCTTTGTTTTAAGCTGAATCTGAAGTTTACTTAAAAGCTTTAAAAACTGGTCGTCGGTATCGTCTAGCCGAATAATCTCGTACATTTTCCCAATTTGACCTTCTGATAGAGGGATGGCAGCTGAATATTTGATCTTGCCCTTTTTATCGGGTATAGGATCACCATGAGGGTCAAAACTAGGGAATTCTAAAAAGGCCTCTAGGCGGTTAATAAGGTCATCTGATTCAATATGTTCTAACTGCTCAGCCAGGTCGTGCACTTCATTCCATTGGTAGTTTAGCTTTTCTACCAGAAATACTTCCCATAGGCGGTGCTTGCGTATAGTGAGCAGTGCTTTCTTTTTACCTTTTTCAGTGAGCGCTATGCTTTTATCGGCATGCACCTCTATATCATTTCGGCTAGCCAGTTTGCGCACCATTTCCAATACGGTAGCGGGGTTTAGGTCAAGAGTCTTAGCCAATGCAATATTGTTGACCTTCTTTACCTGCTTGCTGCTGAGCTTATAGAGTGCCTTCAAATAGTTTTCTTCTGAGTGATGCTCAAAGTGTCGCATACTTCAAAAATATAAATAGGTTTTGTATATTTATTTTATTTGGTATACCAAATAAAATATGTTGGGTATTTTAAAGATGGAATAACTTCGTTGTATGATTAGGCAGTTGAGCATTTTGGTTATAAGCTTATTGTGGGTGAGCGTCTGTTGTGGGCAATTGGATAAATTGAAGTTGAGAGGGTTGGTGCAAGCGGAGGGCAAACCATTAGCAAATGTTACCGTGCAGGTAAATAAGCAAGAAATCTTAACGGACTCTTTAGGCGCGTTTGTTATAGATCTTGTAACAGGTACTTACCAGGTAAAGGCTTCTATGGTGGGTTACGAGCCTTTTGCTAATAAGCTACTGTTCAAGGCTGATACAAGCTTTGTTATTGAATTGGAAAAGACGGTTACGGCCCTGAATGAAGTGGTTGTTACAGGTACAATGCGCCCAGTACAAAAGCTACAAAGCCCTATAAGCGTAGAAGTATATACGCCGCAATTCTTTAAGAAGAACCCAACACCCAGCATCTTTGAAGCTTTACAAGGTGTAAACGGCATACGGCCGCAGATCAATTGTAATGTGTGTAATACAGGCGACATTCATATCAATGGATTAGAAGGTCCTTACACTATGATCACGATTGATGGAATGCCTATTGTAAGCAGTTTATCGAGCGTATATGGATTGTTTGGTATACCGCATCAAATGATTGAAAGAGTAGAAGTGGTGAAGGGACCGGCTTCCGGGCTCTATGGGTCGGAAGCTATTGGAGGTTTGATCAATATTATCACGAAGTCGCCAGAAAGGGCACCAAGGTTTAGTGCGAACGTCATGACTACTTCTTGGCTGGAGCATAATGTGGATTTGGGCACCAAGTTTCAATTGGGGAAGCTACGCTCTTTAATTGGGGTAAATTACTTTAATTATACAAAGCCGATAGATAAGAACGATGATCTGTTTACAGATGTAACCCTGCAGCACCGCATTACTGTATTCAATAAATGGAGTTTAGAACGTAAGGCTAATCGAATTGCTTCATTGGCAGCCCGCTATTTTTATGAAGATCGTTGGGGTGGAGAAATGAATTGGAGTAAACAATACAGAGGAACTGATATATCATATGGTGAAAGTATTTACACCAATCGCTGGGAGTTGATTGGTGCTTATCAGCTGCCAATAAATACCCCTATTGTATTAAATTTCTCCAGTACGCAGCATGATCAGAACTCCTATTATGGCACTACGTTTTATAAAGGGGAGCAGCGTATTTCTTATGCGCAATTGTTGTGGAATAAAGATCTTACTGCCCGACAACATTTATTGGTAGGTGCAGGTGGACGTTATAATTTTTATGATGATAATACCGTGGCAACGTTTGATACACTAACAAAACATAATCAGCCAGAGTGTTATTTTATACCTGCTCTTTTTGTACAGCATGAGTGGGACTGGCGCGAGAATCATACCTTATTGACTGGCTTGCGTTATGATCACCATAGTGTGCATGGAAGCATCTTTACGCCGCGCATAGCCTATAAGTGGAAAGTAGATGACAAGCAGGTAGTTCGCTTAAATGCTGGTACTGGCTTTAGAGTGGTAAACCTGTTTACAGAAGAACATGCCGCATTAACAGGAGCACGTGCAGTGGAGGTGGAAGAAGAGTTGAAACCTGAGACTAGTTACAATGTGAATTTGAATTATACGGCTGGCTTTGGGACAGCGAGTAAGATCTTTCAACTAGATGGCTCAGTTTGGTATACTTATTTTCATAACCAGATTGCACCAGATTATGACAGTGACCCTAATAAGATCAAGTATTCTAACCTTAAGGGATTTGCCGTATCGAAAGGAATATCGTTATCAATAGACGCGAATATCCAACAGCGGTTAAAAGGAACCATTGGAATGACCTTTCAAGATGTAACGCGTACCGAAGAAAAGAAAGGGCAACGCATAAAGCAACGGCCGGTATTAAATGAGCGGTGGACTGGCACATGGGCCATAGCGTATACGTTGCCAGAAGCAGGTATTACATTTGATTATACCGGTAACATATATGGACCAATGCGACTGCCACTAGCCTCTGCGCATGATCCCCGTCCATCAACATCTCCCGTATGGAGCCTGCAAAACATTCAGGTTACTAAGTGGATCAAGAAAGGTGTTGAGGTGTATGGTGGTGTAAAAAACTTGCTGAATTGGACTCCTGCAAAGAGCAGTCCCTTCCTGATAGCCCGTTCTCAAGACCCCTTTGATAAAAAGCTGGATTATAACGGTGATGGGCATACGGATTTAGATGCTAATGGCCAAGTGTTGGTAACCGCCGAGAACCCATATGGGTTAACCTTTGACCCCACATATGTATATGGACCTAACCAAGGCATACGAGCTTTTGTAGGGCTTAGGCTAACATGGAAATAAAGTTATTGTTCAAATAAGGAAAACGTACCGCCAACCCATTCTTTGTCTTTGTTGTAGCGTACACCTACCATCTTCCCTTTACTTAAACGCGCCAGATTGCAAGTGGCAATAGGGCGCGGCGCTCCTGGCTCCCAGAAATAGAACAGGCGGATTTCTGCTTTGGCCGGTTCGTCTGGTGTTTCAATAACATTCGCATATTGCACTTTACGTTGTAGTATCCAATTTTCAGGATCAGGTATTTGTTCCATTTGCTCTTTAGTAACATCTATAATTACGCCTTGGCCTGCAAAAGAGAAGAGTGGTTTTACTACATAGTTCTCCAGATCGGCTGGAAGTGTTGTTACTGTATTTAAGAATTTGGTTTCGGGCACGTATGGATGATCTATAAAGGGCAAGGTATATTTACTAAGCCTGTAAAACCAATTAGGATGAGGTACCCAGGTAACATTGAGTTCTTGTTGAAAGATGCGGCCTTTTTCCTGTACTTCCTTAGGTTGTTGAAACAGATCATCAAATATGAGACGGTTGTAAATGCGTTCCACCTTAGTCTTTTGCCCATCGCGCATATAAAATAAGTCTTTGCCTTCCTGTATCAATTTGGTAAGGCAAACTGTTTTAATGCCTAAGAACTGTTCTGTGGCAAAGAAGTCGACACGCGTTTTTTGTTGCTCAGGAAATATTTCCAGTAGAATTACATTCTCTGGTTTGGCCTCTGCTACTATTATTTTACGCAACAGATCAGTATAGGATTCTCTATTAAACTCATTTAGGTAAATGGAATAATTATCAGGTTTGCCAAAATGCTTTTCATGCATCTCTGGTAATAGCACCTGCCAGGTAAATAAGGTAGGGAATCCTTGCATTTCTATCAGCTGTGGTTCCAGTTCTCCTTTTTCATTTTGACAAATGCCAAAGTCAAAAGCAATGAAGTGAGGATGAGCATCTTCATTGGGCACTTTAAGATGATCAGGTATGGCCCTTTCACTTTGTTTTTGATAGGCCGGTGTTGTAATTACATCAATTATGCTTTCACAAGCATTCAACATTTTTTGTGTAAAAGACGTAGGTATATAGATGGGTGTTTCGGCAATGCGGAACTCTAGCTGGTCGGGAAATATATTGCTTAAGTCCTTAATAAAAGCGTCATATTTTTCCTTTGTGAAATGCTCGTTATATTGTTTGCGCAATGCCGGAACCATTGTAAATAATTTGTAATTAAGTTAAGGAAGTTTTGATTTCTGCTATTTAGAAATTGGATCTCTAATGTAGTTCTATTTTGATCAGTTTGTATAAGCCTACAATGCTTCAATGTATAAATCCTGATTCTTATAATCTATTTATCTATCAGTTTCTATCTTTTCTTAAAGGTTAATTACCTCTCATTTGAGGGCTATTAATCTTTTAAATAAATAGTAGAAAAACAGATGAAGTTGACAACTTTTTAAATGCCGCGAATGTCTATTAGTTACTTCTTTCTCTATGAAGTATTATAGGCGGTAGAGGCTATCTTTTAAATGGCGTTTAAATAATAGTACAAGCGGTAGTAGTGTTAGCTCTGGCTCTAATACTTGAGAGTGCAAATCATGTTTTGATAGTGCAACAAGGGATATTGATCGGCAGCCTAAGTCATATAAAAATATGGATGAATGATAGTGTATTTAGAAGTTTAATTGCCTCTTCTGGTAGTGTATTTATAAGCCATAATTATATAGTTGCCGCTTGTCACTTTTCACTCCGTTGCTGAAAATTACAATACAAATTGTTAATGCAATCTGTAAACAAGTTACTGATGAAATGTAACTCATACTCTTTCAGTGAGAAGTGCTATTGTTATTTTCAATCCTATGTAATCCTTGTCAGTAGTGCATTTTAGGTAAATTGGTATTAAGTGCCAACCATCATTTACAACTTTTTATCGGCTATAATACACTACTACCTTTATGTTGTTAAGCAGTAGAAAGCACCTACAGATTTATTACTACCAAACTATCAGTCCAATGGAGCAGTTGTGATGTCCTCAGTGGTTTTATTCTTTCACTTCTAAAACAATTATTATGAGAAGAAGCGTTTTATCATTCGTCTTGATATTAATTTCTGCTTTTGTTTTGGGACAAGAGCAGAAGAGTTCAACCGCCTCTTACGTTATTTTGGAAAAGCAGCCCGCTGCAATGATCGTATTGCCTTATTCTCAGGACGTAGTTCTTGATGCGATGAAGGAATTTGAAATAAATGCATACAAATCCAAAAAGAACCAGTCGACCGCATATCAGGCGTTCGATAACACGGATTTAATGAAAAAAAATGACAAGGGCGCTCCAATGGTTTTTCAAGTTGGGCCTATAGATAATCAAAAGGATAAATCTGTAGTGTATTTGATGTTGGATGCCCCCATTGAAAAAGGCGATTATGCAGGAACAGTTAATGAATTTGCATTGAATGATGCGTTGGCTTATTTGGATAACCTTTCTGTAGCTGTTGGTATAATTGGCTTGGATCGGCAAATTAAGGAGTATACCGCCCAACTGCATAAGGTAGAGAACGTTCAGGAGCGTTGTGCTAAAAAATGTGAAAGACTGGAAGATAGAAAGATGGCTATGCAGGAAAAATTAGCGCAGAATAAGAAAAGTAGTGTATCTAACAAAGATCACAGACTGGATCAACGACTAAAAGAAAGTCAAGAAGACCTGGCCATGCAAAAAGCTACTGCTGATAAACACAGGGCTGATTTAGCTTCATTAACTAATCAGCGGAACAGCTATATCACCAATCAACACAATAGTTTTCGTTAAAAACTCTGGGCAAGAGTCTTTGGTTAAGTAAGGTAGGGATGCTATTACGGCATCCCTATTTGTATTTAAGTATATATGAGTTTAACTAAGCCCAATTGAAATGAATAGACTCAGAATAAAAAAGCAGCAATTGTAGAATTGCTGCTTTTTGTCTGTCTAAAGTATTTGTTTATGTCGTAGGTACAGTATTATGCTTTACCGCTAAGTCTAAGAAGTTAGGCAGTAGATGGGCATAGGTCCACATAATTTTATCGGGGTCATTCAACTGTTCAATCATGCTCTTCCATTTTTCTTCTCCATGTGTTTCTATTACAATCTTCTTTTTTTCTTCAGTCTGCAGGTACATACTCATACCTATGGCATCGGCCTCTGGATGAAATTGGGTACCCATCATGTACTTATTAAACCGGATGCCCATCATAGCTTGTAAATAGGGCACATGGGGCCGATATTTTTCTATACACAACACTTCTGCTCCTAATTGATCCAGTCGATTCCAGTTAGGGTCAATTACTTGCCAGTCGCGGCTGTCTACCACATAAAAAGGATCCTTAAGGCCTTTGAATAATGGGTCTACCTGGCCTTCTTTCAATACATGTACCGGGAAAACACCAAAGGCTGTAGACTTGCGCTTGGCAACAGTACCTACCCCATAATGACGACAAATCAATTGAAAAGAGTGACAAATGAAGAAAACAAACTTCTTATTGGGTTTTGATGGATTAGCATTCCATTTTTCAACTGCTGAAAACCAATTAAAGTACGCTGCTTCCCAATCAGAGCCAATACTCTCTAAAGGAGAGCCTGGTCCGCCGCTGGAAATGTAAATATCATAACTCATGTCAGGCACCTGGCAATGCTGACGCACATCAAATTCATCCCACTCCAGTTCCAGGCTGTGAAACTCGCTCCATTGATTGAGTATTTCACGAATACAGCGCATGCCTTGATTGGCATGGCCTTCATAGAGGTCTAATATTGCTACTCGGATCATTTTCTTTACTTCTAAAAAAAGAGGGACAAAGTTACCTTCTTTCTGGTAAGCTACTTGCCATACACACGGTTTCCGCCTATATAAGTAGCCAAAACAGTGGTTTTTAACACGTCTGTAGGCAATACAGTCATCAAATCGCGGTCTAAAATGACAAAATCGGCAAACTTACCCTTCTCTAGACTACCTTTTTCGCCTTCTTCAAAATTGCTCTTAGCAGCCCAAATGGTCATGCCGCGAATGGCTTCTTCCCGGCTTAAGGCATTTTCCATTTGAAACCCGCCTGCAGGATATCCCTTTGCGTCTTGGCGAAACACACTAGCCAGGAAGGTTTTGAAAGGAGAGATGTCCTCAACAGGGAAATCGGTACCTAATGGTATCCAGCCATTTTGCTGCAGCAGTTGTTTATAAGCATAGGCTCCTTTTACGCGCTCATTTCCTAAGCGGTCAGCTGCCCAATACATATCAGATGTGCCATGTGTAGGCTGTACAGAAGGAACGATGTTATTCTGACCAAATAAATCAAAATCGGCCTGGTTGATCACCTGTGCATGCTCAATACGCCAGCGCTTGTCATTTTTGCCTTTTAAGTATTTAGCGTAAATGTTCAAAATAGCACGGTTGCCAGAGTCACCAATAGCATGTGTACACATTTGGAAATCTTTGCTGGCAATGATATTGGCTACTGAATCGAAATGAGAAAGGGGGCTTAACAAAAAGCCATACCAGTTGGGACGATCAGTATAAGGCTGCAGCAGACAAGCACCACGCGAGCCCAGCGCACCATCGGCATATACTTTAAACGAGCGTACACTCAAATGATCGGTTTTGATCTTGCCTTTATCAAAGATGTAATCATAGTTCTGTTTGGCATCGCTCAGCATGGCATACACTCTCATTTTCAGTTCACCTTTCTTTTGCAGCGAGTCAATTGTCAATACTTCACGATAATCTAATCCACAATCATCAACTGTGGTTAAGCCTACTGCAAAGCAGTTTTGTTGTGCTTGGTCTAATGCTTTTTTTATTTGTGCAGGTGTTGCCGCCGGTATTTTGGATGATACTAGATCTACAGCGTTATCTATTAATACACCTGTTAGCTTACCATCTTTTACTTCTACTTCACCGCCTGTCAGCGTTGCGCCTGGTTTCACACCTGCAAGGTCTAAAGCCTTTTGATTGGCAATAGCGGCATGGCCATCAATTCGGGTTAGTATTACAGGGCGACCAGGAAACAGTTGGTCTAACCTTTCTTTTGTGGGGTATTGTTTTACGTCCCAATCATTTTGATCCCATCCTCTTCCAATCAACCAACCTTCTTGGTTCTGTTGGGCAAAGGCTTGCAATTTAGTCAAGATATCTTCCCAACTGGTTGTGCCAACAAGGTCGGCCGTTTGTAAGCCTAAACCATAACGGTAAAAATGGGCATGTGCATCGATAAGACCGGGGTAGATGACCTTGCCTGCGGCGTCTACTTTATCCTTTGCACTATAGTTAGTGGTAATGTCTTTTGTTGTACCAACAGCGGCTATTTTACCATCTTTTATGGCCATAGCTTCTGCAATAGAAAAGCTGGAGTCAACAGTATAGATCTTCGCATTATATACGATCAGGTCTACATTCGATGCCGTATTACAGGCTATAAAAACAAAAGAAACAAGTAGAAGTTTAATTAGAATTCTCACTGTATTAATTTAAAAGGGGTAATGAATTATTGTTTGAATAATGCAGGATGTTTTTTATTGTGATCTGTACGGTCCTGATAAGCCTTAGCAAACTCTAAGATAGATGCCTCATCATAGAGATTGCCCAAAAGTGTAATGCTTTGTGGATTGCCAGACTTGTTGAATCCAATTGGGAAACATAAGGCCGGATTTCCGGTAAGATTGGTAATGCTCAATTGGCTGCCAGCAAATGTAGGTACAATCACTACATCGTAATCCTTCATAAAGTCTTGAATCTTTTGGTTTAAGGTAGAGCGATAGCGATTGGCATTGATATATTCAACTGCTGGAATATAGCGGGCTGCCCGCCAGGTGTTTGGCCAAAAGTTCTTGTCTTGCCGCTCAATAAGGTCATCTCGATTGCTGCGAGTGAGTTCATCAAATGCAGCAGCGCTTTCAGCATCTAGAATAATACTTACTAAGTTATTATTGTACACACCAGAGTCAGGAAATGTAACCGGAACGATATCAGCTCCCAAGGCTTTAAAATCTTCCAGTGCTTTCCATTCCAATGCATCTTTATTTAAGCGTTTAAAGTAGTTTTCAGCATAAGCAATGCGCATTTTCTTTACATCCTTTTTTGGTGAATAGTTGAAAGCATGATTTACAGCAGAAGGGTCTTTGCTATCTGTTCCATGTATGGCAGCATATACGATAGCACAATCTTCAGCACTGCGACAAATAGGCCCCGCTTTATCTAAACTCCAGCATAAGACCATAGCGCCCGAACGACTTACTGTACCAAATGTTGGGCGTAAGCCTGTAGCTCCTGTGCGAGTGGAAGGAGAGATAATAGAACCTAAGGTTTCAGTACCAATAGCAAATGGAAGCAGACCTGCTACTGTTGTAGCTGCTGAACCAGCCGAGGAGCCACTAGAGCCTTGACGCAAGTTCCAGGGATTATTAGTCCTGCCACCAAACCACAGATCATTAAAGGCTAGGGCGCCTAGCGAAAGCTTGGCGCACAATACAGCACCGGCTTTATGGAGTTGCTCATACACAAAGGAGTTTTCATCAATGACCTGGTCCTTATATGGCGTCGTGCCCCAAGTGGTTTTATACCCTTTTACAGCAAAAAGGTCTTTAAGGCCATAGGGAATACCCTGCAAAGGACCGCGGTAGATGCCTTTTTTCAAATCGGCATCTGCTTGTTGCGCCTCTTTTATGGCCAGATCTTCAGTTAGCGTAATGACAGCCTTTAATGAATCATCCCATTTCTTTAAGCGGTCAATAAAGAACTGCGTAAGTTCTACAGAACTTATCTTTTTATTTTTTATTAAGGAAGCTAATTGGGGTATGGAATAAAACGCAAGTTCCGCACGGTTCTTTGGCAATGCAACATTTGTGGGTATGTTCCACACAATCTTTTGTTGTTGAGTAGGAATGCTAAAGCCAATAGGAGCGGGGTTATAGGCAAACGGGTACGCAAGGTGGTTAGGTGGCATGCTGCGGTGCATACCTGCATAAATGGCCGTGTAGTCATTAATGCTTTCCAACATAGAGTCTGCTTCTGCTGAAGTAAAGTTTAAATGAAACAGTCCAGCTGTTTTCTGTAATAATTGAAGGGAGTCTTGTTTCGTTTGCGATAAAGCAGGAACGGAAATAAAAAGGGTTAACCCAACTAGTAGTTGTTTCATGTGTATTGTGATAAGTATCAAAGTAAAAAAATAATATTATCTTTTAATCACGATCAAATTGTTATGCGAACTTTTCTATATCTGTCCCTGCTTTTTATTATAGCGGCTTGTCAGCAAAAACAAACAGCAACTCCTACAGTAGCCGAGTATTTTAATTATGGAGATACCGGAGTACAAACGGCAGGTATCAAAATGATACCTATACATACACCCGTTGGTAATTTTAAAGTATGGACCAAGCGGTTTGGCAATAACCCGCGCATTAAAGTCTTGTTGTTACATGGCGGGCCTGCCATGACCCATGAATACATGGAAGCGTTTGAAAGCTTCTTCCCTAAAGAAGGCTTTGAATTTTATGAGTATGACCAATTAGGATCTTATTATTCTGATCAACCTATCGATAGCAGTTTATGGACAATTGATCGTTTTGTTGATGAAGTAGAGCAAGTGCGAAAGGCGTTGGACTTAACCAATGATAATTTCTATTTATTAGGTAACTCCTGGGGTGGCATTCTAGCTATGGAATATGCATTAAAGCATCAGCAAAACCTCAAGGGCTTGATAATCTGTAATATGATGGCAAGTGCACCTGAGTATGGCCGTTATGCTGAAGAGGTTTTGGCCAAGCAAATGGATCCAAAAGTCTTAGATACGGTTCGTCAGATAGAAGCAAGAGGGGATTTTTCCAATCCCAAGTATATGGAACTACTATTACCTAATTTCTATCATGAGCATTTGTGTCGTCTTGCAGAGTGGCCTGATCCTTTCAATCGTTCACTCAAGCATATTAACAGCTCTATTTATACATTGATGCAAGGGCCTTCTGAATTTGGTATTGCTGGCCGATTGGCAAACTGGGATATCACAAAACGATTACCTGAGATAACAGTGCCTACACTCACTGTTGGTGCCAAATACGACACCATGGACCCGGAACACATGAAGTGGATGAGCACACAGGTAAAGAAGGGCAGCTATTTGTATTGCCCTAACGGAAGCCATTTATCCATGTGGGATGACCAGAAGGTTTTTATGGATGGTGTGATCAGTTGGATCAAAAAGGTAGACCAGTCAGCCAATTAAACCGTTGTCGTTTGCAAATGGGCTGCTACCGCATGCAGTATTTCATTCATTAATACTGAAGATTCATCCAACGTGGCGTTGGCAAAGATCAATTGATTGGGACCAGTGGAGATGATCTTGTTACCAGGCAATTGCTCCATGATATCACTTGGAAGCATACTAATTGTATACTCCATAAAGAAGGGCGTTTGTCTAACAGCAATCATGGCTGTTAACAACGCGTTTTCATAGGAGAAGTTGATGGTGAAAATACGGGCCATGTTTTATCCATTTTATTGCTGCAAGCATGATAATGGTGGAATGCTTGCTATTAATTATCAGCAAGTTTTTTCATGGTACGGTTTGTCTAAACAAGATACAAAAACAATCTGGAAATTTATTTAACGTGTATTAAATACCTGTTAGAAACTGACTTTGAATATAGTCTGTTACACTTACTAAATTTTTTGATTCTTCATACACTTTCAATTGGCGGTCGGCACCAGTTCCGTTCTCCAACATCCTGTGTACATAATCAATACGATGACGAGAGCCCAAATGATCCACTACATCATCCACAAAATCAAGTAGTTCATAAATCAATACACGTGTATTGATTTCTTCTTCTTTTCCAAAGTCGATTAAGTAGCCGTCAATACCATAGCGGCTGGCGCGCCATTTATTCTCATTGATCAAGGCTCGTGAATACTGAATGTAGTTCATGTTCTGTTGCCGCAACTTATAAATCTTGGCACATATTGCCTGAAAGAGAGCTGCAATTGTTATGGTTTCATCAACAGTCATCGGCACATCACAGATTCTGAATTCCACTGTATTGAAGAAGGGGTGTACTCTTAAGTCCCACCAGATCTTTTTGGCATTGTCAATACAATTGGTTTTCATCAGCAACTTTACATAATTATCATAAGCCTCAATACTTTCAAATGCTTCTGGAATACCAGTGCGGGGAAACTTGTCAAACACTTTGGTTCTGTACGACTTATAACCTGTTTTACGTCCTTCCCAAAAAGGAGAGTTGGTACTTAGTGCATAAATATGCGGGAGAAAGTAACGTGTGCTATTGGCAATATGATTGGCCATCTCGCGGGTTTCCATGCCTACATGCACATGCAAACCAAAGATCAAATTGCTTCGGGCTGCTTCCTGTAGTTCATTTACGATCTCATTGTAGCGAATATGATCCGTAATTAATTGGCTTTCCCAGTGTGAAAAAGGATGCGTGCCAGATGCACCAATAGAATGCCCTAAACTTTGTGCAATATCTGAAATGGTTTTACGTAACAGAGCAATATCTGTGAACGCTTCATCTATATTCTGACAGATGTCTGTCCCCACTTCTACTACGGCCTGGTGCATTTCAGCCTTCACCTTGTCTTTGATGATCTTTTGACCTTCGTGTACAATGCGTTGTTCATGACTTTGTAGTTCCCGGGTAGCGGGATCCAGTACCATGTATTCTTCTTCAACGCCCAGTGTAAAACTCTTATAATTCAGATATGCCATGTAGTAATTCTATTTTGGATATTGCTTTTCTTTTGTTTGTTAGTTTGGTGTAAGTTGTACGTGAAACGTGAGCTAGGAGATCCCTCTTTCACGTTTATCGTTTCACCTTTCACAAGTGGCCTCTGCCTAGCTATTATCTGCAGCTTGCTCTCCTTTTCCGCGTTTAGCCTTTTTAGCAGGAGCCTTTGCTTTGCTTTCCACTTTTGCGGGTGCTTGCTTTTTCGGTGCTTTCGCTTTCGGTTCACCTGTTAACGGCATTCCCGCTACACTATGTTTTATATAATTACCCCAGGTTAGATTATCCTGTCCATCCTTTTGGGCCAACGCTCTTTCTATTGCATAGTTAGCTGCCGTTTCTACCACCCATTCAAAGTTGTCCTCACCCACACTGGTGCGTTCAGCATCAGGAGCCGGATTGCCAAAATCAATGGCATAAGGTACACCATCACGCACTGCTAATTCCACTGTGTTGAAATCGTAACCTAAATAATGGTTGATGCGTAAAACAATTTCTTCCATTTGCTTCAAGCGCTCCTGCGATGGCGTAAAGTTCGCTTCATAACGCTGGTGGTGGGGGTTGCGTGGTTCATACGGCATAATACGTACATATTTGCCACCAATGCAATAGCAGCGATAGTACTCTTCAAAAACGATCTCTTCTTGTAGTAGCATTACCAGTTGCCCGGTTTCTGCATGCTTCTGGTAAAATTCATCCATGTTATCCAGGCGGTATACATTTTTCCATCCGCCACCGGCATAGGGCTTCATGTAGGCAGGGAAACCTACATAATTAAAAATACCTTCCCAGTCTAGTGGATAGGCCAGGTTGGCAAACGACTCATTCTTGGTATCTACAGGCAGATCGTAAGAAGGAAGGATGGCTGTACGGGGAACTGGTACGCCAATTTGCGTCATCAGGCAATTGTTGAAGTACTTATCATCGGCACTCCACCAAAAAGGGTTGTTGATCACAGCCGTTCCGGTAAGAGCTGCATTTTTAAGCCAGGTGCGGTAGAATGGAACATCCTGTGAAATGCGGTCTACGATTACTGCATAGGGCGTTTTTTCACCTTGTGAGGCCTGGTCAATGCGTATGGGTTCCGCAGTAATGCCTTCAATATTTTTACTATTGATCCGTTCAATAAAGGCCATAGGGAAGCTGCGTTCCTGACCATAAAGAATACCAATCTTTTTCATTCAGGGAATTTAAGGGTGTGTATCAATGGGCTTAAAGTACAAATTAATTTCTTTCCCAAAAAAGAAATTGCAGAGAGTGGGTTTCGCACAGAGCGAAGGAGAAAAGGAGAAAGATTTCAAAATTTCTGATTTGAAGATTTCAGAGGCTTTTGGTTTCATTTTACATGCGCCATCACATCCGTCAGTTGTAAAGGCTTTTACTGTCACCATGAACTTTGGTACACCCCATCTTTAGCGGGGCTCTAGTACCCAAAAAACAATCCCGGCAGCTAAAGTAACCATGCAGTAAAAACCAACGAATCCTGTTAATCCTACTAATCCCATCCATCCGCGGTCCTTCATCACCGAATCGTCAGCCTACCTTCATGGTAGCTTCCGGGTAAAGCCATAGTAACGTCATAGTAACGCCCTACTAACCTGTGGGTAATCTGTAGGTTCACCCGTACCTCACCCGTATCTCGGCCCTACTACAGCCCTTCCTTCACCCGTATCCCGAGTAGGCAAGTGCATTAAAAACAGTAAGGAAATAGTTAATAAAATTGCAATATAAGAGCCCTAGAACCAGGCCCAAGCGAAGTGTTCCAAAGATACAAAACCGCACCCCTAATTACCAATTTCACCCTTTTCAACTTGTTAACCTGTCAACCCTTTTCCCTCTTTTCTTCCAATCCCCAATTCCTTCCTCCTTGCCAACTACCAACTGTCCTCTGCCAACTTTCCCTGCCTCCTTGCCCCTCTGCGCCTCCGCGAAACCTTACCGTTTATCCCGATTTCACATTTTTTTCATTTAACCTTGCGCTGTCAAGTTTGTCCAACGTAGGCTAATGGTTATTTTTACAGCTAAACGGCGTTTACCCTGAGGAAGATCAGTAAAATAGTTTTAGGCATTATTCTATCCCTGCTCATTTTGTTATGTTTGACGCTTGCGTTCGTACAGACCGATTGGGGACAAAACTGGCTTGCCCGGAAAGTTACTGACCGCCTCTCTAAAGATCTTCAAAGCCGCGTCCACATTGATCATGTGCGCATTGGCTTCTTCAATAGAATGAACCTGAAAGGGGTGCTGGTGGAAGACCAGAATAAAGACACCCTCCTCTATGCTGGCACCGTTCAAGTTAATATTACCGACTGGTTTTTCTTAAAAGAACAGGCTGACTTAAAATACATAGGCCTGGAAAATGCTGTTATCAAACTGCAGCGGACCGATTCTGTATGGAACTACCAGTTCCTGGATAAATATATGGCCGGAGGCGGCGGAGGCACCCAAAAGAAGGCTGGTATTGAATTCAACCTTAAGCAAGTGGAGATGTACAACGTCTCCATTGTGCAGAAAGATGCATGGGTGGGGCAGGATTTCTATATAAAGCTGGGAGCGCTAAACCTAGATGCCAATACCATTAGCATTACCCGTAAACTGGTGGATGCCAACCAGCTGACGCTTGATCAACCCTATTTTCATCAATACCTGTATAAGGGACGTAAGCCAAAGTCCACCGCTATAGCTGTTACCGATGAGGGAAAGACTGTAGTGCGAGATACTTCTCTCCAATGGAACCCGGATAACTGGAATATGCTGGTAAAGTCCATTTCTATAAAGAATGGTACCTATCGCAATGACCGCGACTCGCTTACGCCAAGCTGGTCTTATTTCGATGGCGAACACCTGAACTTTGGAGCCATTACCGGTACAATAAATGATTTTCGCTTTGTTAAGGACACATTGCGTGCTACCGCGAATCTATCAACAAAAGAGCGTAGTGGCTTCACCGTTGAACGTTTACAGGCCAACCTGCGTTTTCACCCGCAGCTGATGGAGTTCAACGATCTCTTTATAAAAACAAACCGCAGTGTAATAGGCGATTACTTCGCCATGAAGTTCTCTGACATTGGCGACATGAACGATTTTATTCATGCCGTAACCATGAACGCCAACTTTAAGAACGCCTCAGTGGCCTCCGATGATATAGCCTATTTTGCTCCACAAGTTAAAGATTGGAACAAAATTTTTCAGTTAGATGGTAAGGCCAAAGGAACGGTAGATGCTTTGAGCGGTGAACATGTAAACATACGTGCGGGCTTCAGTACTGCCCTTCAGGGGGACTTTAGCCTGGTGGGCCTTCCGAATATCTATGAAACCTTGATCACGGTAAAAGCTGATGAATTACGCACAAACTATGCGGATGCAGTAACGTTTATCCCTGCTTTACGCGATATCCGCGCGCCTGATCTTAGCAAGTTGGGTGCCATCCGTTTTCAAGGTACTTATACCGGCTTTATCAACGACTTTGTAACCTACGGTACTATCCAAACAGCCTTGGGAACAGTTGTTTCCGATCTGAATATGAAATTACCACAGGGTAGTACACCACCAGTGTACTCCGGTAGCCTAAATACCAGTGGTTTTCAATTAGGCCAGTTCCTGCATAATACTGACTTGGGTATCGTTGCTTTTAAAGGCGATGTAAAAGGAAAGGGCTTTGACTGGAAGACACTAGACATGACCGTAAACGGAACGGTCAATAAAATACAAGTACAGGATTACACGTATCAAAATATTACAGCTAAAGGCAGACTTTTCAAACAAACGTTTTCCGGAGACTTTGCCATTAATGATCCAAATGCGCAGGCAAAAGGAAATGGAATGATTGATTTTAGTACTTCTGTTCCTTCCTTCAACCTGAAAGCTGATGTAACAAAAGCCAACCTGAAGGCCTTAGGCTTGGCCAATGAAGAATTGGAACTAAGCGGTCGTTTTGATGTGGATATGTCGGGAAAAGATATAGGCAGCCTGTTAGGAAAAGCCAACATTAGTGAAGCTACCTTGCTGCATAATGGCCAGCGTTTATCTTTCGACTCCTTATATATATCATCTACCTATGCCGATGGCAACCGTACACTGCGGGCGCGCTCCAATGAACTTGATGCTGTAATTGAAGGTAAGTTCGACCTGGAGACCTTGCCCGATGCCTTCATGCTTTTCTTAAACCGTTATTATCCTGCCTATATTAAGAAGCCGAAAAAAGTGCTGCCCAATCAGGATTTTACGTTTAAGATTGAAACAGGAGTGATAGAGGATTATATAAAACTCTTTGACAAGCGACTGAGTGGTTTTAATAATAGTAAGGTAGAAGGATCGCTGAATGTAGCCAGCAACTTGTTTAAACTGGATGCTACGGTCCCAGTGTTTAGTTATGATCATTATAGTTTTTCTGACGTGGTGTTAAATGGGGATGGAGATCTAGACCGATTATCACTTAACGGATCGGTTACCAATGCGATAATCAATGACAGTCTAATTTTTCCGCAGACCTCATTCACCATCAATGCCCGTAATGATATTTCAGATATTGTAATTAATACCACAGCCAATCAAACCATTAATAAAGCTGATGTATCTGCACAGGTACGCACGTTTGCCGATGGGGTGTTAGTATCCTTTAATCCATCCAGCTTTGTTATAAATGGTAAAACCTGGAATATAGAACAGGGTGGGGAGCTAGACCTCCGGAGTAATTCAGTGGTTCAAGGCACATTGGTGCTGCACGAAACGAATCAGGAAATACGTATCACTACGCTGCCTTCCGATGTGGGCAGCTGGAATGATATTCATGTAACCCTGCAGAATATCAATTTGGGGGATATCACGCCATTCTTTGTAAAGAGTAACCGCATTGAGGGCCTGTTGTCGGGCGATGTCACCATTGAAGATCCACAAGATCGCTTTAATATTATTGCAGACATTAAAACGGATCAGCTACGTGTTGATAATGACTCAATAGGGAAGGTAGAGGCTGATATGTTCTACAACAACAAAACCGGTTTGCTTACTGGAAAGGGTAATAACCTGGATCCTGATCACCAGATCCAGTTTGATATGGCCTTAGACTTTAAAGATTCTGCTCAACAGCATCGGGATCGTATTTCTGTTTTACCTATAAACTATCCAGTAAAGATCTTGGAGCGTTTTGTGGGCGGATTGTTCTCTGACTTGCAAGGGTATGTTACAGGCCGCCTGGATATTGTAGGAGAGGGGGATAACCGTAAATATGTTGGTAAGGCTCAATTAAAGGATGCTGGCTTGAAGGTGGACTTCACGCAGGTATTTTATAAGATTGACGATACGGAAATAGAGCTGAAGGAAGACCTTATTGATTTAGGGGTTCTAAGACTCCGAGACCGTGATGGAAAAACCGCTACAGTAAAGGGAACCCTAGCTCATAAGAACTTCCAGAATATGGAGTTTGATATTGAAGCAGAAGTGGATGGGCGTCCGATGGAGTTGCTCAATACTACCTATAAAGATAATCAGCAGTTTTACGGTCGTGCTAAAGGTACAGGCTTCTTTAAGCTATGGGGGCCGCAGGACGACATGAACATGTATATAGAAGCAAGGCCTTCTACTACAGATAGCTCCTACATTACCATACCACCTTCTAAATCGCGTGAAAGTGGTCAGGCAGATTTTATGGTGGAAAGAAAGTATGGTAAGGAAATGACAGAGAAGGAACTTTCAGGCTCGTCTTCTAATATTACTTACGAAGTAAATCTTACTGCTAACCCATGGGTAAATGTAGAGGTAATATTGGATGAACTAACGGGTGATATCATCAAGGGGCGTGGTACAGGGGAGCTGAACATTAAAGCTGGTACATCGGAGCCACTTTCTATCCGCGGGCGTTATGATATACAGGACGGGAATTATTTGTTTACGTTTCAATCCTTCTTTAAAAAGCCCTTTGTTTTACGCCCTGGCTCTAATAACTATATTGAGTGGACAGGAGATCCTTATAAGGCGCAAATCCGGTTTGATGCGGTGTATCAAGCTGATAATGTGAGCTTTACACCGTTGGCAAATAGTCTTTCCTTATCTGATCGATATCAAAACTTCCGTGGTGATGTAAATGTAATCACACAATTGAGCGGCGATCTGTTCCGCCCTTCGTTTTCTTTTAAAATAGAAGTGCCTGAAAATAGCCCGGCTGCTAATGAACCTTCTTTACTGTTTGGTCTTCAACAGATTGAACGAAATCCCAACGAAATCAATAAGCAGGTTACTTACCTGATCGTATTTAACTCTTTTGCGCCCTATGAAAACAGCGCCGGTGGCTATAAGCCGCTGAATGAATTTGCTTATAGCACATTGTCGGGTCTGCTCTTTGGTGGCGTAAACCGTTTATTAAACCAGCAGCTTTCTAAATTATTAGGTAACAATGATGTGAGCTTCAATTTTACGGGCTCTTTGTATAATCCCGATCTGTTAAACCAGGATAAGGGCTTAAATCTGCAGGCTAATGCTGGTGTAAGTATTGGGGTGCCGTTGAATGACCGCATTCAGGTTACGTTTGGGGGAACATTCAATATCCCGATCAGTGAATATGGACAATCTAACCTAAACCAGCAGTTCCGCCTTTTCCCGGATGTAAACGTGAATATGCTGCTTAACCAGTCTGGTTCTATCAGGGCTACTTTTTTCTATAACCAATCACCCTCTTTATTCCCAGGTTCAGGTCCCGCGGGTGATCCTGACCGACGTGCCGGTGCAAAGGTTTCGTATCGAAAAGAGTTTAATTCGCTAAGCGAGTTTCTGTTTGGCAAAAAGAAGGGAACACCAAAGGCTAAGGTTAAAGATTCAACCAGTAAAGCCTCCGATTCTACAACTGTTATAAATGGTCAATAAGTCATTGATACTGAAACAGAAGACATAAAGAGAAAGGCATCCCTCGGGATGCCTTTCTCTTTTATTGATAAAATATGATATTTCGAATTTCCTATTTAAGAGGATAAATCCTTACTTCAAAATCTCGTGTCCCAGTTTGTCACGCTTCGTTTCCAGGTAGCGTTCGTTGTGTGGATTGGGATCAATTTTCAAAGGCACTTGGTCTACGATTTCAAGGCCATATCCAATAAGACCCACGCGTTTTTTGGGGTTATTAGAGATCAGGCGAAGCTTGTGGATATTCAAATAACGCAGGATCTGGGCGCCTACACCATAGTCACGTTGGTCCATCTGGAATCCTAAGTGCAGATTGGCTTCTACGGTATCCATACCTTCTTCCTGAAGACGATAGGCTTTTAATTTATTCAGAAGGCCAATTCCTCTACCTTCCTGGTTCATATATAATATAACGCCCTTGCCTTCTTGCTCTACTAGTTGCATGGCTTTATGAAGCTGCTCACCGCAGTCGCAACGTAAAGAACCAAGGATGTCGCCGGTAAAGCAGGAAGAGTGAACTCTAACCATTACAGGCTCGTCTTCTTTCCAGTCGCCTTTGATAAGCGCCAGGTGCTCATTGCTGGTATTCTTTTCCTGGAAGGCAATCAATTTAAAGTGACCGTATTGTGTTGGCATATCTACCCGCACGATCTCTTCAATCAGGGAATCTCTTTTTAAGCGGTACTCGATCAGGTCTTTAATGGAAATGATCTTAAAGTCAAACTTTTCAGCTACTTCCAAAAGTTGGGGTAGGCGGGCCATAGTGCCATCCTCATTTAAGATCTCTACCAATACACCCGCTGGTTCAAAGCCGGCTAATCGTGCCAGGTCAGTAGTTGCCTCTGTATGGCCGGCCCTTCTCAGTACACCACCTTTTTTAGCGCGTAAAGGGAAAATATGGCCAGGTTTACCTAAATCTTCTGGATTGGTATTGGGGTCAATCAAAGCCTGGATGGTTTTGGCGCGGTCATGAGCAGAAATACCAGTAGTACATCCATGGCCTAAAAGGTCTACCGAAACGGTAAAAGCGGTTTCATGTAAGGCTGTATTATTATTGACCATGAGTTCCAGGCCTAGTTCATTACAGCGCTCTTCCAGCATAGGTACACAAATAAGTCCACGGCCATGCTTGCTCATGAAATTGATTACTTCAGGGGTGGCATTACGGGCTGCTGTAATAAAATCGCCCTCATTTTCACGGTCTTCATCATCAACAACTATGACAATCTTTCCGTTTTTTATGTCTTCAATCGCACTCTCAATTGTATTAAGCATACGGAATATTTGCGCAAAGGTAGGGTAGTTAAAAATGAATAATACGTTTAAACTAGTCAAATGAGCGTCACATCTGGCTAATCCGCGATCAATAAATAACAGAATGTTAATATTTGGTGCAATCTCTGCCATAAATAATCCCTTTCTTTGCAGCGCAAAAATTTAAACACTTTTTATGCTTAAGAGATTATTGCTTCTGCTAACATTAGCCTTTTTAACAGGGCCGGTGTTATTTGCGCAGGTAACCACCAGTAGTATGGGTGGTACTCTAAAAGATGGTGATGGTGCTGTACTTTCTGGTGCTACTATTGTTGCCGTACACACGCCATCCGGTACCCGTTATACTACGGTAACCCAGGCTTCTGGACAATTTACTATCAACAACATGAGGGTTGGTGGTCCTTACCAAGTTACTGCAAGCTATGTGGGCTTACAGTCTCAAACGTACAATGACATCTATCTTCAGTTAGGTCAAACATTCCTTCTGGATGCTGCACTGCCTAAAAACAGTCAAACTCTTGAGAATGTGGTGGTTACAACTTCCGGCAGACGTAATGGTATTATGAATGCTAACCGTACAGGTTCTGTAACTAACATTGGCGCTCAACAGATTAACCGTCTTCCATCTATTACTAGAAGCTTGAACGATTTCACTCGTTTAACTCCTCAAGCTAATGGTAATGCGATTGGAGGTGGTAACTCTCGCCAGAACTTTATTACTGTGGATGGTTCTGCTTTCAACAATACTTTCGGTATTGGTTCTAACCTGCCTGCTAATGGTAGCCCAATTTCGTTGGATGCGATTGAAGAAATCTCTGTAAACGTTACGCCGTATGACATTCGTCAAAGCGGTTTTATTGGTTCTTCTATAAATTCAGTTACCCGCTCTGGTACAAACCAGTTCAATGGCTCTGTTTACACTTACTTCCGTAATCAGAATCAACAAGGTAACAAAGCTGGTAAAACTGAGTTCCCAGTTCAACGCATGGACTTCAAACAATATGGTGCTCGTGTAGGTGGTCCAATCATCAAGAACAAATTGTTCTTTTTCTTAAACTTTGAAACGGAGAAAACAATTCAGCCTGGTCAGCAGCGTTTTGCCGCTACTGCAACTTCTGGTGCTGGTTCTTATGGTAGCAATTCTAACATTGCTCGTCCATTGGCTACAGAACTTGACGCCATTTCCGATTATTTAAAAACGAAATATGGTTATGATCCTGGTCCTTACCAAGGTTATGATTTTGAGTCTGATCGTACTAAGATCTTAGGACGTATTGACTGGAACATTACTGACAAGCATCATTTGAACTTCCGCTACAACCAGGTAGAAGGTAAAAGCCCTTCATTTGTAAGTACGTCTTCATCTAGTGCAGGTCCTAACTTTTCAACCGGCTTTGGTCGTACTGATATAAACGCGTTGCATTTTAGTAATTCTAACTATTTCCAGGAGAATAACTTCTATTCTTACCAGGTGGAGTTGAGTTCTAAATTCACAAACCGTTTATCTAATATCTTACGTGCTTCTTATAATAATCAAGATGAGCCACGTAGTTCAAACAGTACTATTTTCCCATTCGTAGATATCTTAAAAGATGGTTCTCCTTTCACTTCATTTGGATATGAGCCATTTTCTCTGGGTAACCTGCGTGAAGTAAAAACGATATCTGCTGTAGATAACGTAACACTGAACTTAGGTAAACACAACCTATTAGGTGGTTTGGAAGCTGAATTCAGCAAAACCAGAAATGGTTTCCAACCTTTAGGACAGTCTTACTATCGTTTTGCTTCTTGGAATGATTTCGTGAGTGGTGCAAAACCAATAAACTTTGCCCAAACTTTCTCTTTTGAGCCAGGTTATGAGCAAGCGTTCCCAACCTTTAAGTTTGCACAATACTCAGCCTATGCTCAGGATGAGATCACAATGAATCCTAAATTCCGTTTAACCTTAGGTTTACGTGCTGAACTGAATTCATACCCTGATGTAGCTGAAGTAAGAACCAACCCATTGGTAGCTGCACAAACATTTGCCGGTGGAGTAAAAGTTAACACTGGTGAATTGCCTGATCCAAAAGTTATGCTTTCTCCTCGTGTAGGTTTTAACTATGATGTATACGGCAACCGTACCTTACAAGTTCGTGGTGGTACAGGTATCTTCACTGGTCGCGTACCATTTGTATGGATCGTAGGTCAGTCTGGTAACTCTGGTATGTTGCAATTAAACCAACAATATTCAGGAGCTTCAGTACCGGGTGCATTCAATCCAAACATTGGAGCTTACCGCCCAGATGTAGTTCCTAAGCCTGGTACATTGATACCAAGTCAGGTTACTACTTTTGATAAAGACTTTACACTTCCTCAACAGTGGAAGACTAGCTTAGCTGTAGATTCTCGTTTGCCTGGTGGTATCATTGGTTCTTTGGAAATGATTTATTCAAAAGACATCAATGTGTTGTACTCCAAAAACGTGAACCTGGTAAATCCTGCTCCGCTTAACGTAGCTGGATACCCAGATAATCGTTTAATTTACCCAGACGCAAACAACCAGAAGTTCATTAATAACATCACTTCTAGTGGCGTTCCACAAGCTGGCGCAACAGGAGCTTATAATGTTATTGTTACAAGTAATGAGAATAAAGGTTACTATGCTTCTGCAACAATTAGATTGGAAAAGCAATTTAACCGTGCTTTCTTCGCTTCAGTAGCGTATACACATACACAAGCCGGCAACCTATATGATGGTAATGGTGATCAGCCTTACAATACTTGGAGCTTGATCAATTCAGTAAACGGTGCTAACATTCCTACATTAGATGTTGCTAGCTATACTGTTCCTAACCGTATTATTGCTTCTTTCTCTTATCGTAAGGAGTATCTGAAACACTTAGGTACAACCGTTTCATTGTTCTATGAAGGAGCTCACCAGGGTCGCTTCTCATATCTTTACAACAGTGACCTGAATCGTGATGGTTCAAACAATGATCTGCTTTACATTCCACGTAATGCATCCGAGATTACGTTTGTACCTCTTACTATCGGTTCTGGTGCTTCTGCTAAAACCTATACAGCTCAAGAACAATCAGACTTATTCTTTAAGTATATCGAACAAGATGATTACCTGAAAAGCCGTAAAGGTCAATACGCTGAACGTAATGGTGCATTACTGCCTTGGCGTAACCAGTTTGATGTTAAAATCCTGCAAGATGTATTCACTAACCTAGGTGGTAAAAAGAATACTATTCAGCTTAGCTTGGATATCTTCAACGCTGCTAACTTGTTGAATAGCCGTTGGGGCCAGACTCAAACTACTAACGCTGCGTCTTTGTTGACGGTTACCAATACTTCATCACTGACTCCAGGTGGTACTACAAAACCAACTTTCCGTTTGGCTGTAGATCGTAACAATCCTGTAACAGAAACGTTCCGCGATAACGCAAACCTTTCTTCTACTTATTACATGCAGTTTGGTATCCGTTATATCTTTAACTAATAGGATATAATTCCAAACTTCTAATAAAAAAGGCTGTCTTTAGACAGCCTTTTTTATTTATTAACTAATGAGGTAAAAATGAATACTATCGGATATAAAATGCTTAGCAACTTTCTGCTGGCGAAGAAGTAGGGAAACGCGAAGCTTTATTCCCCCATCCCCATTCAAGAAATGCCGGCAGGGCCCTTGCCCATGTTTCCACATCGTGCCGTCCATCTTCATAATTGATATAGTGAATATCTTTATCGGTATAGCCCTTCTTTTTCAATTCTTCTATTAGACCTAGCGTATCATCTATTGAATCAATGATCCCATTATTATTCCGATCGGCTGTTTCATCTTGTGAGCCCGTTGTGAAATAGAAGCGCTGACCTGCATGGTACTTACCCATGCGAACCTGTTGATGCATAATGCGATCTGTATCTTCATTATACCCTTGGTCCAGATCTTTAGACCGCCACCAAAGTGATCCAGAAAACACTCCAGCAATTGAAAATAGTTGCGGATAATTCCAAACCATATCTATTGCGGCTAAGCCGCCTAACGAAAAACCTGCATAGGCCATATCCAGATTCCCTTGCAAGTGATAGGTTTCTTTTAAAAGTGGTAATAATTCAAACAGCACAAATTGCGCATGTAATTCAGCCTTAGCACCTCTTTGCATAAAGTCTAATACTTTGGCGGTGCCATATTCCATTCGGCGGTCTTCTCCTGCATGGATACCTATACAAAAAAGAGGATGAATGACGCCATTGATAAGCAACTCATTTAATAAAGGAGCAAATGGCATTTTGGGCAGATCCTGCCCGTCGTTGATTAACAATAACGACAACTTATCATTAGGTGAAAAAGTTGTAGGCCGGTATATATCAATAGTCACATCCCTTTGCAAAAACTGGGAAGGCACGGTTATTTGTTCTACTACCAACGCCGCTAATTCTTTACACTGCATATACTCAAAAATACTATTTCCCAATAAGGCAAAATGTGAAAGATGAGTAGGGGCGCAGGTTGTAATAAGCAATAGTTAGTAGCTGTAGGTTCAGGTAAACGCTGAAAAGATCTAAAATGGGTATTCAGCTTTTAGAATAAAAAAAGGGAGTAAAAGAACGCTTTACTCCCTTTAAAAAATTAGTTATAGCTATCTATTTAGCATCTAAGGCTCTAGTATCAAATACATTCGGGTTTTTTCTGCCAAAATAGAATCCAAGGGAAAGGCCTAAAGCGCGATGCTTGGCATCTGGGCCAAAATCATTGTTATTCACACTGCCAAGTCCATGATCATAATGCCCAAATATGAAAAAGCCGCCTTGGCTTTCATAACCAAATTGAAGTATCGCATTTGTAGTAATTGGGCTATAGTACTCCGAGCCGAATTTCATTTGCCGGCTTTCCGTTTTGCCATCTTTGAATATCAAGTCCTCTTTGCCTTTCACTACAACATCAACACCGGGCCCAAAACGTACAAACAAGTGTGATGGTTCTTTGGATAGGTCTATCTGAAAGAGAGGGGCAATATTTATAGTATGAAAGGTCAGGTCGTTGTTGACTACATTGTAGCCAGGAATCACTGCTGAATCTGTCAGCTGCACTTTAAAGCCCCGTAGATTATACGAAATGGTAGGGGCGAAAAAGAGCTGGTTATCGAAAGGAACTTTCATAGAAATGGCGAATTGGGCACCAACCTTGCCTTCTGTTGATTGTTTTTTATCGCGTACTTTATAGGATGCCGTTGTCGATTGAACACCACCTGAAAGACCAATCTTGTTTTGAGAAAATCCAGGAAGACAATAAAGTATACCAAATGTGATTAAGGGTAAAATCTTATTCATAGCTACCGATTACCTAATAAATATATAGGTTAGAATTTGTTTTTTTTAGTCAATTGAGAATTAAATTCTTTGGATCCCCTTTAGGAATCGAAAGCGTTTGCCAGTTATTATTTAAGAGCCATTTGCCAAGGAAAACGATTTGGCCAATATGATAACTATAGTGTCCCAGTTGGCGATTAATCGCATCAACTACTGTTAATGACTCTGTGCGTATGGCTATTTTCTGTGTAAGTTGATCTGTCGTTAAAGATGCCAGCGTATCTAATACTAATTGCCAGGCTTCTTCCCACATAAGTAAAAGTCTTTCCCTGGAAAGATCATGTCGTTCAAACTCCTCATCTCTGTTGCGCCAGAGTTTTTCCCCATCCTCTGTTAAAAAGTTGGTCCACCTACTCAACATATTGCCATGTAAATGTTGAATGATCATGGCAATGTTGTTAGATGCTTCATTAGGCTGCCAATTCAATTGTTCTTCATCTAATTGAGCAAAGGTTTTATCACCCAGAGCTTTACACTCTTTGAAGCGCTTTATACAACTGTCTAAATAATCTTGTTCAATCATAAAGAGTTAGTCAGGCTTAAAAACCTTCTGCAGCATCATCACCACGACTATCCGCTACGGCTTCAAATTTACCATCATTTCTGACTTTAATAACCTCTGTTCGACCAATGGCTCCTCGTTCATTGAGTTTATACCCCATTTTTTGTAAGGCTTCTCTCACAGGATAAGGAAAGCCTTTTTCAATCTCTATCTGGTCAGGCAACCACTGATGATGGAATTTCGGTTTGTTTACGGCATCTTCTGTACTCAATCCAAAATCAATCACATTTACAATTGTTTGAAACACAGAAGTAGGTATGGTAGTTCCACCGGGGGTACCTACTACTAAAAACGGTTTACCATCTTTCAAAACAAGTGTTGGTGTCATTGAGCTGAGCATCCGTTTGCCGGGAGCTATGGCGTTTGCTTCACCACCTACCGCACCATACATATTGGGTACACCTGGCTTTACACTGAAATCATCCATTTCGTCATTTAGTAAGAAGCCTGCACCACCTACTACAGTTTTACTGCCATATGAATCATTTAAAGTAGTAGTTATAGAAACAGCGTTACCTTCTGCATCTATCACACTAAGATGTGTCGTTTCTTCGCTTTCTTTAGCAGGTATTTCTCCAGGTTGTACTGCTTCACTGCTACCCGCTTTATCGGGCATATAATCCTGCATTCTATTTTTCAGGTAAGACTCACTAACAAGTGTTGAAACAGGTACTTTAAAATAGTCTGCATCTCCCATAAAACGAGCTCTGTCAGCATAGGCCCTGCGCTCCACTTCAGTCATTAATTGTACGGCTTGTGGAGACAGAAAACCATACGATGCCAATGGCTTTTCTTCAAGCATTTTCAACATTTGGTTTATTAGCACCCCTCCACTACTGGGCATTGGCATAGATACAATGGTGTAGCCCTTATAGTTAAACTGGTGTGGTGTACGCCATTTTGCTTTGTAGTTCTTAAGATCGGCATAATCAATTATACCACCGCCACGTTTCATTTCATCCACAATCAGGCGAGCTGTCTCTCCTTCATAAAAGCCAGCCGCACCATTATCTCTTATGCGCTTTAAGGTATTCGCTAGATCTTTTTGAATCAGCGTGTCTCCCGTAACCCATGGAGCTGTTTTCTGAAATGCTGTTGTGGTAGTATTATATTTCCGGAGTTCTTCCTGCAAGCTGTTTAGCGAACGGGCCTCTCTTTCCGAAATAACAAATCCTTTCTCTGCTAAATCAATCGCAGGCTGGATCAGCTTTTTCAGTGGCAACTTGGCATATTTTAAACTCTCCACTAAACCCGCAATGGTGCCTGGAACACCACTGGATAAATGTCCTTTTACGCTTTTATTGGGGATCACATTGCCTTGTGGGTCTAAGTACATGTCTCGATGGGCTGACGCAGGCGCCATTTCTCTGTAATCCAGACTTACGGTTGAGCCATCTGCCAGCCGGGCTACCAAAAAACCGCCACCGCCAATATTACCGGCTGCAGGGTATACAACAGCCAAAGCAAGCTGAGTAGCAATTGCTGCGTCTATGGCATTCCCTCCTTGTTTCATGATCATAATACCTACTTTACTGGCCAAAGGGTGTGCAGAGGCTACGGCTCCCTTTTCTGCTTCTACCTTTTTATTGATCGTGTATTGATAAGGGTTAACATGACCAAGACTGCTTTTTTTAGGAGACGTACAAGCTGTAATTATAGATCCGGTGAGGAAAATGATAGATGCAACTCGCATATGATTATTTGATTGGGCGTCAAGTTAATGAATCGGTTTTGTATTACCATTAATCATATTTGTAGGAAGGCCTATGTTAAATACAGACTTATTTTGGTAATTTCAGCAAGAGCTAACTCCAATCTCCCCACGAAGGACTTCCGAACCCCGATTTTTTAAATTTAAAAACGGTTTATGAAGTCTATCTACTCAACTTTTTCCCGCCTGTTTATGCTGCTTTTTCTGGTTTTGGGCGTAAGTAGTATTTACGCACAACATGCAAGAATAAGCGGACAAGTAAAGGATCCATCAGGAGCGCCATTGCAAGGTGCTACTGTTCAACTAAAAGGTACCAAAATTGGTACGGTATCCGATGTCAATGGGGCCTATACACTTTCTGCAGCCCCTGGAAAATATACCCTTACTACTTCTTTTGTAGGTTTTTCTACACAGGAAATTGAAATTACCCTTGGTCAGAACGGCTTAACGCAGGATGTAGCATTGGTCAACACCGGGGACTTAAGTACGGTAACCGTTGTGGGATCCCGCAATGTTTCACGAACACGGATAGAAACGCCTGTGCCTGTTGACGTTATTCCGATTGCGCAAGTGGTAAATGATGTGGGACAGGTGGACTTGAACCAGATCATCAATTTTGTGGCGCCTTCTTTCCAGTCGGCCAGGCAAACCATTGCCGATGGTACGGACCATGTGGATCCGGGTCAATTAAGAGGCTTAGGACCCGATCAGGTATTAGTTTTAATAAATGGCAAGCGTCGCCATCAATCGGCTTTGGTAAATGTAAATGGTACGGTGAATCGCGGAACTGTTGGTACCGACATGAGCGCCATTCCAGCCACAGCCATTGAAAGGATCGAGATTTTGCGAGATGGAGCATCTGCGCAATATGGCTCAGATGCCATCGCCGGTGTGATAAATATCGTGCTGAAGAAAAGAACAGGTCTGTTGGAGGCAAATGCTAGTTACGGAATGTATAGTACCAGCTATGACAAAAACTTTCCTCTTTATAAATTAACCAACAAAGCCGACGATCCTTCCGTTCATGTGACGGATGGTGAAACCTTTCAAGGATCGCTTGGCTATGGATTCTCCTTAGGTAAAGGATATTTAAATATTACCGGCGAGTATATACGGCGAGAGCCAACTAATAGGACCGGCACCTATACAGGACCTGTATATCCAAACGTCAATGGTGTAAACAAGGATGATTCCATTATGGCAGCCCGGGGGCTGAACCGGGATTTTTTTGATATGCGTATCGGCAACTCTAAAATGAATGCCGGTGGCGCCTTTTACAATTTTGCCTATCCGGTGAGTGGTAAAACCGAGATCTATTTATTTGGAGGATATACCCGAAAAGATGGTACTGGGGCGGGCTTTTACCGGTATCCAAGTGGCATACCTACCAATGCTACTATATATGCTAGCCAAGCCTTTGCCCTATATCCAAATGGATTTTTGCCACGTATCAATTCTGAAATTACTGATTTCTCTACAGCTGTTGGAGTGCGTACCAAGCTAGGGCAATGGAACATGGATATCAGTAATACTTTTGGTCTTAACCGCTTTAATTTTATAATTGACAATTCAGTAAACTATACACAGTTTGCCATACCAGGCAATAAACAAACAAAGTTTGATGCCGGTGGTCTTAAATTCTGGCAGAACACTGCAAATCTTGATCTGTCAAAGAAATACGATGTGTTAGCTGGGCTGAATGTGGCTGCAGGGCTGGAATACCGCATAGACGCCTTTGGGATCAACAGTGGGGAAGAGGCTTCCTATAAAAATTATGATGTGAGTTCCAAAGCAGTAGCTGGCGCACAGGTGTTTGCTGGCTTTGTCAATTCAATAGGGGATGACAAAACAAGAAACGCAAAAGCTGTTTATTTAGATTTAGAGCAGGATTTTACCAATAAATTTCTGCTTACGGGTGCCTTGCGGTTTGAGGACTATAGCGATTTTGGTTCTACATTGAATTACAAATTAGCAGCCCGTTATAAATTCAGTGAGCAGTTTAATTTGCGGGCTTCTACTAGTTCTGGCTTTAGAGCGCCTTCTATGCAACAGCGGTTCTATGCCAAAACCAACACGCTGTTTGTGTCACAGGGAGGAACATTAGTGCCTGTTGAGAGTGGAACATTTACTAATGAAAGTGAAGCTGCCAAAATTCTAGGTATTCCTGAACTAAAGGAAGAAACAAGTCAGAACTATTCAGTTGGCTTAACCACACGGCCATTTACCGGATTCGAGCTAACGGTTGATGCATACCAGATCAATATTGATAACCGCATTGTGCTTACCAACAATTTCACAGGTGGTAACGATCCATTATTGCAAGCGGAATTGGATAAAGCAGGGGCGGGTGCTGCAAATTTCTTTACCAATGCCATAGACACTCGATCCAAAGGTTTAGAAGCAGTACTGACCTATAATACCAGCATTGCTAGAAAACATGCGTTGCGTACTGTTTTTGCGGCTACATTTATTGATAATGAAGTCAAAAAAGGACCAGATGGGAAACCCATTATACATGCAACCGACATCCTGATCAATAGCGGCCAAATAGGTAATTATTTCAACCGGGAAGATCAAAGCCGTATTGAGGTGGCCAATCCTAAAAATAAATTTAGCCTCATGTTTAATTACAAATACAATAAGTTGGGCGCTATGTTACGGTTTGTTCGTTTTGGCAAAGTGGAATATTTGGATCCTACAATTAACCCAGATAGCGCACATAAGTTTCCTATTAATGCATTTACAGGGCAACGAGAAACCTTAGACCAGACGTTTTCAGAAAAAACAGTCACCGACCTTTCTTTATCTTACGACATTACCAGCTATTTAGGTTTTACAATTGGTGCTAATAACCTGTTTAATGTCTACCAGGATAAACATACGCATTCTGGTAATGTTAGCCTGGGTCGGTTTATATATAGCCGAAGAGTACAGCAAATGGGTTTTAATGGTGCTTATTATTTTGCCAGGTTGCGACTTTCATTACCGACCAAGTAAACCCTGTTCTGTGAATTATTTGAACACTGCAAATTAATATCTTTACGTACATCGGTAAACGGTATTGTTTTACTTTCATATACTAATGAACTGTTGCTATGTAGTCGATTAACCTAAACCTTCTGATGGCAACGACCCTGTTTCTTAGCTTGCTAAGAACAGGGTTTTTTATTGTTGTGATTTGTTCGTTGCTTAAATTGCTCTTTTAATTAACTCGTATGCATAGAAAGCTCTCCGTATTACTTTCTCTTACCCTCTTTATTTTTAAGATAAGCTTTGGGCAACTGCAGACACCGGAACAATTTCTTGGATATAAGATTGGTACCCGTTATACACCTCATTGGCGTATAGTTGAATACTATAAACATGTAGCTGCCACTGTTCCGAATATGGTCAAGCTGCAATCATATGGACAAACAAACGAAGGTCGTCCTTTGTTAGTGGTATTCGTATCATCAGCCACTAACATCAATAACCTGGAAGCCATTCGTACAAATAACCTGGCTTTGGCGCAAGAAACGGGCACATCAGGAAATGTTGCAAATGCACCCGCTATAGTGTGGTTAAGTTATAACGTACATGGTAACGAAGCCTCTTCATCAGAAGCGGGAATGCTTACATTGTATTCGTTAGTAGACCCCGCAAATACAAAGACCAAACAATGGCTACAGAACACCTTGGTGATTATGGATCCCTGTTTAAATCCAGATGGCCGAGACCGTTATGTAAACTGGTTTAACTCAGTTGTTGGAAAACAAAACAATCCTTCGTTAGAAGCAAGAGAGCATCGGGAGCCATGGCCAGGCGGTAGAAGTAACCATTATAATTTTGATCTGAATCGCGATTGGGCCTGGCAAACACAGGTGGAATCACAGCAGCGTCTTAAACTGTTTAATCAATGGCTGCCTGAAGTACATGTTGATTTCCATGAGCAAGGCGTAAACCAGCCTTATTACTTTGCGCCCGCCGCCCAACCATATCACGAAGTGATTACAACTTGGCAGCGCGATTTTCAACGTGCTATTGGTACAAACCACGCCCGTTATTTTGATGAGAATGGATGGTTATACTTTACAAAGGAAGTGTTTGATTTACTTTATCCTTCTTATGGAGATACCTATCCTACCTATAATGGCTCCATTGGTATGACGTATGAGCAGGGTGGAGGTCCAGCTGGCGGCTTGGCAGCGATTACGGATGAAGGTGATACCTTAACCTTGATGGATAGAGCTACCCATCATTATACCACCGGGTTAAGCACAATAGAAGTAGCTTCAAAAAATGCTACTAAACTGGTAGATGAATTTCAAACGTTTTACCGCAATGCGGCTAATAATGGTATAGGCGAATACAAGTCTTATGTAATCAAATACTCGCAAAAAGACGAGCAACGGATTAATTCGTTATTACAATTGCTTTCTAAAAATGATATTCGTTTTACCAAAGGGCGCTCTGGCAACGCCAAAGGTTTTAACTATGACACGGGTAAAGAAGAGAACTTTTCTATAACCGCAGATGATATCGTTATTCCGGGCGCTCAGCCCAAGGGTACCATGGTAAAAGTGTTGTTTGAACCGCAAACACAGGTAGTGGACTCTGTAACCTATGATATTACGGCATGGGCCCTACCATATGTGTATGGTGTAAAAACATATGCTAGTCGTCAATCTATTTCAAATGCAGGAAACCCGACCAGCACTTATACTCCTGCTACTATAAACAATCCGTCAGCAAGCACATACGGCTATGTTATTCCTTGGATAGGAATGCAAAGTGTAAAACTGGTTGGTCAATTGCTTCAAAAAGGAATTAAACTTCGATACAGCGAACAACCGTTTAAAGTAGGTGGTCAGCAATTTGATAGAGGTGCTATCATTGTACTTCGCACAAGCAATCAAAGCCGTCCCGATTTGTGGAATGACGTGCGGAAGCTGGCTAATGAAAACGGTGTAACGTTGGCTTCTATAAGCGGCGGTTTCGTAGAAGCAGGCTTTGATTTAGGTAGTTCAAAAGTGCATCCAATGAAAGCACGCCGCATAGCTGTTTTAACGGGTGAAGGCATTAGCTCATTAGGGGCCGGGGAAGTATGGAACTACTTTGATAATGTGATAAACTATCCGGTAACGCTAATCAACGTTGCTGATTTTGGCAGAGTCAATTGGAGCCGTTACGACCTGGTTGTAATGCCTGATGGTAATTATCGTTTTTTAAGTGATAAAGCAATGACAGACCAGTTTAGAAGCTGGATCAGTAATGGGGGAAATGTAATAGCGCTGGAAGGTGCTGTAGGACAGTTAGCTAAATTAGATTGGACCATCAAATCCAAGAAGCCCGAAGAGAGCGAGTCCAAGAATATCTATGAGTCGTTACGTAAATATGAGAACAGGGAGCGTGATTATATCCCTACTATTACCCCAGGCTCTATTTATAGAGTAGAGCTGGATAATACTCATCCGTTGGGCTTTGGTTTTTCAAACTACTACTATACTTTAAAGCAAGACGATGCGATTTACGACTTTATCAAAGAAGGTGGCTGGAATGTTGGCGTTATCAAAAAAGAAAAGCAAGTAGCTGGTTTTGTGGGCTCGAAGCTCACCAACCGCTTACAGGATGGCTTACTTTTCGGTACGCAGGATATTGGCAATGGTTCCATTACTTATTTAGCCGATAACGTACTGTTCCGCAGTTTTTGGGAAAACGGTAAGTTGATGTTTAGTAATGCTGTTTTCTTAGTTGGACAATAAAAAAATGGTAATAATGATAACGGGTGAAGTTTTTCTTCACCCTTTTTATTTTATTTGATGCTGGAAGACAATAAAAGAAAGGCATGAAAAGACTTTTTACTCTTTTACTCGGCGTGGTTTCGCTACAAAGCATCGCGCAAACTTCTCCTACATCAGCAGACATATATGCAGGTTTACGGAAGCTGAACGTATTGGGCAGTGTTTTATATATAGCAGCACACCCCGACGATGAAAATACCCGGTTGCTTACCTATTTCTCTAAAGATCGGCTATACCGTACCGGTTATTTATCTTTAACTCGTGGTGATGGAGGACAGAATCTGATTGGTGACGAGCAAGGCGTAGACTTAGGACTGATTCGTACACAGGAATTATTGGCAGCCCGGAAAATTGATGGTGCCGAACAATTTTTCACACGTGCTTACGATTTTGGCTTCTCAAAGAATCCAGAAGAAACGTTCACCAAATGGGATAAAGACAAGATCTTATCCGATGTGGTTTGGGTGATCCGCCAATTTCAACCTGATGTTATTATTACTCGTTTTCCTACAACTGGAGAAGGTGGGCATGGACATCATACGGCTTCTGCGATCCTGGCAAACGAAGCTTTTACAGCAGCTGCTGATCCTAAACGATTTCCTGAACAACTTAAATGGGTACAACCTTGGCAGGCAAAGCGTATACTTTGGAATACGTTCAATTTCGGTAGTGGAAATACACAAAGTGAAGACCAGTTCAAGTTTGATGTAGGCGGCTTTAACCCGATTATTGGTAAAAGCTATGGCGAGATTGCAGCTGAAAGCAGAAGCCAACACAAAAGCCAGGGTTTTGGAGCAGCACGAACAAGGGGAGAGGCCATGGAATATTTTAAACCCACGGGTGGAACCGCGGTATCAACCGATTTATTTGAGGATGTAACTACATCGTGGCAACGCATAAAAGGCGGAGGAGGGGTGCAGCAAATCGTTCAGTCTGCACTAGCGTCGTTTGACTTTATGCAACCACAAAAATCAATACCTCAGTTAATACAAGTATATAAGGCGCTTGAAAAATTACCTGCATCTTATTGGAGATCGCAGAAGCTAAAAGAAACACAACAGTTAATAGTAGATGCAAGTGGTTTATGGCTAGAAACAGTTACTAATACTCAGTTTGCTGTACAAAATGATAGCTTACGTTTTACCACCACTTTAAATAATCGCTTAGGGTCAACAGTGGAATTGACATCCCTAACTGTTAACGCATTTGATACGGTTTTAAATTCAGAGCTCTCTAAGAATAAAAATGTGGTCATAAATAAAACCATGTTTATTCCTGCTTCAATAAAAGTTACACAGCCTTACTGGCTGCGCGACAAGATGCAAGAGGGTTATTTTACAGTAAATGAGCAGGAGTTAATAGGAAAGCCGGATATTGAACCCGCATTTACAGCAACGTATAATCTTGTTATTGATGGACTACCATTGGCCATTACAAAGCCGGTACGTTATAAGTATACGGATCCTGTGAAAGGTGAATTATATCAACCTGTAACAGTAGTACCTGCTGTAAGTATTCATACGCAACCGCCACTGGTTTTATTTAAAAAGGGTGAAGAGGAAAGTAAGCAGGTTACTGTTGAAGTAGGGGCCAACAAAAACATACAATATAAATCGGCCAATATCTTATTGCGTACCAGTACAGATGCTATTAACATTAAAGATGGTAGTGCTGCAATAGCAAAGGGAACTGCTCGTCCGGTGGATGTTTCCATTAAGCCAACTGTTGTGCCTGCATCAAGTGAAGAAGATTTTGCACTGCCATTTGTTACGCTTGACAATGATACTTCTAGCTATTATTTAGGGTTGTCTACTATACGGTATGATCATATACCCAATATCAGTCGCTTCTATACAGATGCCATAAAGTTGGTAAAGCTGGATTTGAAAACAAAAGGGAAACGCATAGGTTACATCGTAGGTGCTGGAGACCATGTACCAGAAGCCTTGGAAGAAATGGGATATGAAGTAGTGCTTTTAACTAATAAAGAATTGGCCCGTAATAATCTAAAACAATATGATGCTATTATAGCAGGTGTTAGAGCGTACAACACAAATGACTGGCTGAATAAGCATTATGACAAACTCATGAAGTATGTGGAAGAAGGCGGTAACCTGATTGCTCAATACAATACAAGTAATCAAATAGGCCCAGTAAGAGCTAAGATCGGGCCTTATAATTTTAATATCAGTCGTAATCGTATAACCGATGAAAATGCGGTAGTGAATTTTGTAAACCCAGGCCACCAGGTGCTGAATTTCCCTAATAAGATTACAAGCAAAGATTTTAATGGCTGGGTGCAGGAGCGAAGTATCTATCACGCAACTGACGTAGACAAAAATTTTGAGACTGTAATTAGTATGAGTGACCCTGGCGAACAGGCGGATGCCAATAGCCTGATCATTGCAAAATACGGTAAAGGCTATTTTACATACACAGGGTTAGTGTTTTTCAGGCAGTTACCAGCAGGAGTGCCGGGTGCCTATCGCTTGTTGGCTAATCTTATTGCCCTAAATCAGAAAAAGGAAATTTAATGCAGCAACAGCCGGATCAGAAACGTGGAAATATTGCTTTTGCATTTGTCATACTATTAGGATTAGCAATAGGTTTTCTTATAAAAAGGGTGCATGTAGGTTTATTGATAGGATTAGCAATAGGGTTACTGGCATCGGGATTATTGCGTAAACGTTGATCATGGAAAATAATAACAATAAAGTTCCGCTCTTTCGAACCTGGACGCAGTGGTATGTATTTGTCATTGTGTTCCTGGTTGCGTTGATCGTATTCTTCCATTTTTTTACTAACTACTTTTCATGAGCAATATCGATTGGCTAGTTATTATTGTTACACTGGCAGGTATCATATTATACGGCTTATATAAAAGTCGCACTTCTAAAAATCTGGAAGGTTATTTCTTATCAAACCGTAGCCTGCCCTGGTACCTGGTGCTGCTAAGCATTATGGGTACACAAGCCAGCGCTATTACCTTCCTGTCGGGACCAGGACAAGCGTATGCCGATGGGATGCGTTTCGTGCAATATTATTTTGGCTTGCCATTGGCAATGGTAGTCATCTGTATCACCTTCGTTCCACTTTTTAATAAACTGAAGGTCTTCACGGCCTATGAGTTTTTAGAAAAACGGTTCGATTCAAAAACCCGTTCGCTAACTTCTTTTCTTTTTCTTTTGCAACGAGGTGTTTCAACGGGTATTAGCATCTATGCGCCTTCCATCATTTTATCATCTCTCTTTGGTTGGGATATATTTTGGACAAATATCCTCATGGGGGGCTTATTAATTATTTATACAGTAGCAGGCGGCTCAAAAGCCGTAGCTTATACACAGCAAATTCAATTGGTCATCATTTTTGCCGCCATGTTCATGGCCGGGTACATGGTGGTAAAGCTCTTGCCAGATAATATTGGTTTTACAGATGCCTTACATATTGGGGGTAAACTAGGAAAGCTAAATGTAATTACATCGGGTACTACAGAAAAGGGCTTTGACTGGAATGATCGGTACAATATCTGGAGCGGTGTAATTGGTGGCTTTTTCCTGGCGTTATCTTATTTCGGTACCGACCAATCGCAGGTAGGGCGCTTCTTAACAGCACAGAATAACACGGAAAGCCGCTTAGGTTTGTTGATGAATGGGCTGATAAAGATCCCGATGCAGTTTTTTATTTTATTAATCGGTGTGTTGGTTTTTGCCTTTTACCAGTTTCAGGCTACGCCGCTGTCTTTCAATTCTAGTTTGGTTCAGGATGCAAATAACTCAATATATAAGGGTACTGTACAAGAATTGCAACATCAGTACGATTCTATAAACGGTCAAAAACAGCAAGTGGCTTTGCAATTTGCTGCAGCTGTTAAAGCTGATCAGCCTGAAGCCGAAGAACGCTATAGTAAGGAGTTAAAAACATTGAACACTGAAGCTGAAAAGTATAGGGCTCAATTCAAACAAATCAGTCGTAACGTTAGTTCTAAGGATACAAATGATACAAACTATGTGTTTCTTTCCTTTGTAAAAGAGTATTTACCCGTTGGACTGAAAGGGTTATTAATTGCTATTATCTTTTTAGCGGCATGGGGGTCTATTGCTGCGGCATTGAATTCTCTGGCAGCTAGCACCTTTATTGACTTTCATAAGCGATTTTCAAAGGAGGTAGATAGTACGGCTGAATACCGCATGTCTAAATGGTACACGTTAGGGTGGGGCTTATTTTGCATTCTTGTAGCGCAGTTTGCCAACCAACTGGGACAGAGCTTGATTGAAGCCGTAAACGTTTTGGGATCATTGTTCTACGGTGTAATATTAGGTATCTTTTTAGTAGCCTTTTATTTAAAGCGTATTTCGGGAACCGCAGTATTCTGGTCGGCAGTTATTGCAGAAGTGCTTGTTATTACTTTGTTCTTCAACGAAAAGATTGCTGGGCTTTCTTTCTTGCCCGATATAAGCTTCCTGTGGATGAATGTAATTGGCGCCTTTGCCGTCATTCTTTTAAGTTTGACCATACAAGGTTTTGTCAAGAAAGAAACCAGTGAACCGGCCTATCAATTTTAAAGTATGCTAGATCTTTCCCCTCATAGCCAGTATGAACAACGCAAGCAGCAGCATGTTCAAATCTTACAAGCATTAAAGCATAAGCAAAACGTTTTAGGGTGGACACGTTTGGCTACTATTATCATCGCTGCTATAATAGCCTACTTCACATTTTCAGGTTTTGGAGTCTTAGGCTGGCTGGTGGTTGTTATTGCTATTGCGGCCTTTCTAGCTATTGTCAGCATTGATACTTCTAATAACACGGCTATTGCTTACACCAATCATCTTATTGAGATCAATAAAGATGAGCTGCATGTTTTGCAACATAACTACCAACACCTTTACGATGGTAGTGGCTTTCAGCCAGATGAACACCCATACGCAGCTGATATTGACCTGTTTGGCAAGTCCTCCATCTACCAACTAATAAACAGGGCGCAAACAGAGCAGGGGAGAGCGCTTTTGGCTGACAATTTAATTAATCAGCTACCTATAAAAATGGTAAACGAGCGTCAGGCTGCCATTCAAGAATTAGCGCCTCTGTTAGAGTGGCGTCAGCGCTTTCAGGCAACAGCCAAACGCACACCTGTAACACAGACCATTCAAAAAAAGATTAGCAGTTGGCTTGACCAGGACGAAGCTGTTTTTACCAGTCATAGCTGGCGCTTTATTCTTCCTGTTTATTCGATTATTACTATAGCTACAGCTATCGGCGCAATAATGGATTATATACCAGCTCCTGTCTTCTCTTTTTTATTTCTGGTATACTTCATTACTGGTACACTGATAAGCCGGAAAGTAATGAAGGCTTATTTACAACTATCGGGTATTGTACAATCTGTAGATACAATATCAGATTTGGTGAAGTGCATAGAGGAGAAGCGCTTCACATCTTCTTTATTAACTGGATTACAGCAAGGCATTCAGACCAATCAACAAAAGGCATATATACAAATTAAAGAACTAAAAGACATATTAAATCGATTTGATCTCCGGTTGAATGTCTTTGTCTTTATGGTGTTGAATAGTTTCCTTCTTTGGGATGTTCGTCAAATGCGGGCTTTGAATAAATGGAAAGAAAATAGTAAAACAGTCCTACCCAAAGCTTTCACAGCCATCGCCGAGTTTGAAGTGGTCAACAGCTTAGCTACCTTGCATTTCAACCAGCCACAATGGGCGCTTCCTATTTTCGAGGACTACTTTACCCTGCAAGGTAAAGCCATTGGGCATCCTTTACTGGCAGCTTCTAAGCGTGTAACCAGCGATTTTCAATTAAACGGTAAAGGAAAGGTAGCATTGATCACCGGTTCTAACATGGCAGGTAAAAGTACCTTTCTCCGTAGTTTAGGAGTAAACCTTGTATTAGCACAAATAGGGGCACCAGTTTGTGCTACCAGCCTTTCATTATCTTCTATGGGTTTAATGAGCAGTATGCGAATTGCGGATAACCTGGCTGAAAATACGTCAACCTTCTACGCCGAGCTGAAAAAACTAGAGTCAATTATAACAGCCGTAAAACAACACCAGCCTATGTTTGTATTGCTGGATGAGATTCTGCGTGGCACTAACTCGCTCGATCGGCATATAGGATCAAAAGCACTGATCCGGCAATTGATCAAAGAGCAGGCCGTTGCTATCATAGCCACGCATGATATTGAGCTTACTAACCTGCAGGAAGAATTCAGCAATGCTATTGAAAACTACCACTTTGATGTGCAGGTAGAGAATAACGAATTATACTTTGATTATAAGTTAAAGCATGGCGTTTGCCATAGCTTGAATGCTTCCCTGCTAATGAAGAAAATAGGCATCGAGTTATGATGCCTATTTTCTTGTCTGTTTTTCGCTGCTGTCGGATACCGTTTTTATTAAACGAAAATGTAATCTGATACCGTTCCTACCAAAAAAATAGCTTCCTGATAAACAGCGGATTGACTTTAACGTTAAACTTCAGTATCTTGATCCTCAATGGGCAGGAGAAGTTTCGGATCCTATAACGGCTTTGCCGGAATAGTGGTCTGAATATCTCCAATACACTGAATGTGAGGTTTGGGAATGATTAATCGACGTCCCGCCGAAATTGTTTCAGTAAGCGTACACATGAACTAATCATTGCTTTCTAATTGGCTACAGGTATGGCGATGCCTGCCCTCAGAATATTGAGTATCTAACGTGAAGAGCCAAGCAAATAAAATGGTATTTGCCGAGTCATCGCATTTCCACTCTTAAGTTTTATAACACTCCAAATATTATCGGTTTATGATTCATCATGTGAAGGGTCGCCATCTTTGGTCTGTGAAGAATAGGAGATGGCTGTTTACATTACTGCTTCCTTCTGTATTCTCGCTTACATGTATTAATGCCTTGGGGAATGCAGGTATCCGGGGTATTCCTTTTCAGGATACTATTCCAGCTACTAGAATTACAGGTAAGGTTTTGAACGCTGAGGACGGCGTTCCATTGGCCGGGGCCTCAGTAGAAAACCAGCGTACCAAGCGAGGAACAGTATCCAATGCAGCGGGGTTATTTTCAATAGAGGGCAGAAGAGGTGACAATCTAATTTTTTCTTTTACGGGTAGGGGCACACAAACCATTGCTTATACCGGGCAAAGTTCACTGGATGTTGCGCTTAACAAGGTTGATGGTGAATTGGGGGAGGTTGTTGTTACCGGCTTCCAGCGACTGGATAAAAAGAAGTTTACCGGTTCCGCAGCTACTTTAAAGATGGATGATATTAAAGTAACAGGTGTAACAGATGTAAACCGTTTGCTGGAAGGGCGTGCCGCAGGTGTATCAGTTCAAAACGTTTCCGGTACGTTTGGAGCAGCGCCAAAAGTGCGGGTTCGTGGTGCTACCTCCATTAATGGCGATAATAAACCGCTTTGGGTAGTAGATGGCGTCGTACTGGAAGACATCGTTAATATTTCCAATGATCAGCTGTCAAGTGGAGACCCAACAACTTTATTGGGATCATCTGTTGCGGGGATCAACTCTAATGATATTGAAACAATTGACATCCTCAAAGATGCAGCAGCTACTGCGCTTTATGGTGCCAGGGCCATGAACGGCGTGGTGGTTATTACTACTAAAAAAGGTCGTTCTGGAAAGCCCACTGTTGCTTATACAGCCAACTTTAGTACCCAGTTAAAGCCCGTTTATACTGATTATAATATCATGAACTCCGCCCAACAGATGTCAGTCTTGGGTGAATTAGAAAGAAAAGGGTTCTTGAACTCAGATGTCTTAAATAGGGCTGACTACGGCGTTTATGGACAAATGTTCAATAATCTGAATGCGCTGGGTGCTAATGGTCAATTCCTTTTGCAAAATACACCGGAGGCAAGAAAAGCATTCCTGTTACGCTATGCAAATGCCAATACCGATTGGTTTGATATTCTCTTTCAAAATTCATTGACGCAGGAGCATTCATTAAGCATTTCAGGTGGTACCGACAAGTCTCAATCGTTCTTCTCCACCAGTTTTTATTATGATAATGGTTGGACCATTGCGGATAACGTAAAAAGGTATACGTTGAACTTCCGCAATAATTATTCGTTCAATGATAAGTTAAGCACTGGTTTTTTAGCAGTAGGTTCGGTAAGACAACAAAGAGCGCCGGGCACGCTTAACCGCAACAGCAACCCCGTTTCTGGTCAGTTTGATAGAGATTTCGATATCAACCCCTTTAGTTATGCCTTGAACACAAACCGGGCTATGACGGCTTATGACGAGAATGGCAACCTGGAATACTTCAGAAGAAACTTTGCTCCGTTTAATATCATCAACGAATTAGCAAATAACTATATAGACCTGAGTGTGATGGACTTGAAGCTGCAAGGTGAATTAGGCTATAAATTTAATAAGCACTTGCGTTATGAATTTATAGGCGCCCTACGCTATGTGAAGTCATCCAGAGAGCATCAGATCACTGAAAACTCCAACATGGCGAACGCTTACCGGGCAAACGAAAACGCTACGGTGAATAAAGCCAATAAGTTCTTATACCAGGATCCTGACCACCCTGATGATCCGAAAGTAGTAGTGTTACCTTATGGAGGGTTCTACAACCGTGCCGAAGACCAAATGAAGAACTTTGATGTGCGCAATAGCCTTAATTATAATCAGACCTTTAATAGCGTACATGAAGTAAGCGCTTTATTGGGGCAACAAATAAAATATACAGATCGGCAGAATTTTGAAAATACTGGTTATGGTTATCAATATGAGAACGGAGGCATTCCATTTGTGGATTACCGCATATTGAAGCAAGCGATCGAATCGAATTTTCCCTATTATGGAATGTCTAATTACTACGATCGTTTCGCAGCATTCTACTTAAACGCACAATACACTTTTGATAAAAAGTATAACCTGTATGGAACAGTGCGCTATGATGGATCTAACCGCTTAGGTGCATCACGTAGTGCACGCTGGTTACCTACCTGGAGCTTTGGTGGTGCCTGGAACGTGGAACGGGAACATTTTATGGAAAATGTACGCGTTTTTGATTACCTGAAATTGAGAGCCAGCTATGGTATCACGGCTAACTTAGGACCTGCTACTAACTCTGCTGTTGTTTTGAGAAGCGGTATTACTAACCGGCCCTACGCCGATGAAAGGGAATCGATCATCAGCCTCGTAAACCTGGAAAACGCAGATCTTACCTGGGAAAAGAATTACCAGGCCAACGTGGGTGTCGATTTCGGTTTGTTCAAAAACCGTCTTACAGCCAGCGTGGATGCGTATAGCAGAAGAAGTTTTGATTTAATTAGTCGTGTTAAAACATCAGGTGTTGGTGGTGAAGCTTATAAGGCAGCTAACTACGCAGATATGAAATCGCAGGGTTTTGAATTTCTGTTAAGCGGACAAATCCTGAAGCAACAAAACTTTGATTGGAAATCCACACTTACGTTTGGCTATAACGAAACACAAATTACAAATGCGCAGAATGTGCCTTTGATCTGGGACTTAGTAAAACCAGAAGGAGGCAACCGCCAAGGGTATCCAGTTAATAGTTTGTTCTCTATCAAATTCAAAGGACTTAATCCATCTACTGGTATTCCTGAATTTATTGATGAAACAGGTAAAGTAAGCCAAAGCGTATACCTGCAAGATGATAAAATAGATCACCTGGTATATGAAGGACCAGTTGATCCTATTATAACCGGCGGTTTTTCTAATACATTCAGCTATAAAACCTTATCACTGAATGCATTTCTTACTTACCAGGCAGGAAATAAGATCCGCTTATACCCGGCCTTCCGCAGTGCATACGTAGATCTGGATGCTATGTCAAAAGAATTCTATGATCGCTGGGAAATGATCGGTGATGAACAGATAACAAATGTGCCAGCTATATCAGATGGTCTTTATACCTATTTAACCAGTGGCGCCTATCCTTACAACAACTATAATTACTCAACAGCAAGGGTAGCCGATGGTGGCTTTGTACGTGTTAAAACGATCTCACTGACCTATCAGATGGGTAAGAAAATGCTAGATCGTTTGTCCTTCCTGAAAAACTGTTCCATCACGGCAGCCTTGAATAACTTCTGGTTGCTTTATTCCGATGAAGCGTTAAAAGGACAAGATCCTGAATTCTTTAATGCTGGTGGGGTGGCACAGCCTATTCAAAAGCAAGCTGCACTATCAATTAAACTGGGACTATAAAGAGTTATTACTAAAATCCTAGAAACAGCAAATAATGAAAAATAGAGTCATTCGAAATATAACATACACCGTTGCAGGAATAGTTGTTCTATCATCCTGCAATAAATTCCTGGAAAAGGAGCCTGATAACAGGGCCACGCTGAATACGCCAGAAAAAGTGTCACAGCTTTTAGGAACTGCTTATCCAGGTGCCAATTATATTCCTTTTATAGAAACGTCAACAGACAACGTAGGTGATATTGGATTTGGCGACGCCGGAAGTGCAGATTTGACTACCGCTAATGCTGATGCCTACTTCTTTAGAGATACACGGTCAATTAGTGAAGATAGTCCGGAGTTTTACTGGTTTGCTTGTTACAAGGCTATCGCCGCTTGTAACCAGGCATTGGAAACAATAGGTGTGCAAACAGACCAAGCTGCTTATCAGGCACAACGTGCCGAAGCTCTTGTGGCAAGAGCCTATTCCCATTTTATGTTGGTGAATATCTTTTCGAAGTTTTACGATCCAGCTACTGCGGCATCAGATCCTGGGATTCCTTATGTAACTGTTCCGGAAAAGAATTTTATTAAGCAATACAGCAGAGGTACCGTAGCATCAGTGTATGAAATGATTGAAAAAGACTTGTTGGCAGGATTGCCTTATATCAACGATAATGCCTACACTGTTCCTAAATACCATTTCAATCGGGCCGCAGCAAATGCTTTCGCTGCCAGGTTCTATTTATATAAGAAGGAATATGACAAGGTCTTAGTATATGCTGGACAGGCAGTGCCAAATAACAATTTTCTGCCTAACCTCAGACCTTGGAATACAGAGTATAGTGCCATTGGGTTAAATGATATTGCTCCCCGTTATGCTAAAGCCACAGAGAATGCCAACCTGCTTTTGGCCGAGACCAACTCTTACTGGTTCCGCACCAATGTAGCAGCCCGCTATGCCATGACACCCGAAATAAGAAATCAGATTTTAAGAACGGTACCTGTAACAGGTGGATCTTGGGCTATGCCTACAGGTTCGTATACTGATAATCACTTTGTTGTTCCTAAGATCAGTGAGTATTTCGTAAAGGTTTCTGTAAACGCTGAAATTGGTAATGGATACGTAATGGTTCCACTATTTACGGTGGAAGAGGTGTTGTTTAACATGGCTGAAGCCTATACGCAAAAAGGCCAGTTTAGTAGTGCTATAAGCTTGTTGAACACTTACCTGAGCACACGGATAAAAGGCTATTCGGCAGCTTCACACACACTGACAGAAGATAAGATCAGAAATTATTATGGTATAGCAGATGTACAGCTAGGCTTGCTTGCTACCATTCTTGCTTACAAGCGTACCGAGTTTATTCACGAAGGGTTGCGCTGGTTTGATCTGCTGCGCTATAAAGCACCTGTAACACACCGGACAACTACTGGTGAAACCTATACGCTGGCTCCAAACGATCTGAGGCGTGTTTTTCAGATTCCGGCAACAGCTAAACAATCCGGTGTTGAACAAAATCCAAGATAACTCTATAAAAAATATTTATGCGACTAACTAAATTCTTATTATCCCTTCTTGCTGCAGTGAGCCTGTTTTCCTGCAAAAAAGAAGACCCTTTGCATGTTGATGATATACCTGGTCTGGGTGGAGATACATGGGCAAAGGGGCCTATTGATCAATGGCTGCACGATACACTTACAGTGCCGTTTAATATAGCCACTAAATACAAATGGGACCAGTTTGAACTGGAGATCAATAAAACCATAGTACCTCCTAAAGAAGAAAAGGTGGTACCAGTAATGCGGTCAGTTAAAAAAGTATGGATAGATCCATATATCGCAGAAGGGGGAGAACTTTTCTTTAAAACATATTCACCCAAGTTTTTTGTTTTGGCAGGTAGTGCCAGCTGGAACCTTGATGGTAGTATAACGCTTGGTACCGCTGAAGGGGGCCGTAAAATAGTATTGTACTTACTGAATGAATTTAGAAATAAAACAATGGCTGGTTATGTACCGGCTGATTCTTCTGTGCCTAAGCAAATGTTCCATGTGATCCATCACGAGTTTGGTCATATCCTGGACCAGAACATACGACGACCAGTTGAATTTGATGCGGTTTGTCAAGGGTTTTATACCAGTGATTGGATCAACACGAATGATATAGAGGCTCGTAAAGATGGCTTTGTTACCGCTTATGCTTTATCAAACCCATTTGAAGACTTTGTAGAAATGATTTCTATAATGATGATTGAAGGCAGACCTGGTTTTGATAAGATCGTAAACAGTATCACCGGCACCAGCGTAAGAGGTACCACTGCAGAACAGGCAAAAGCTAAACTACGACAGAAAGAAACTTTGGTTGTGAACTACTTCAAGCAGGCATGGAAGATTGACTTTTACTCCCTGCAGGCAAGGGTAAGAACCGCCATTGAAAAAGAACTTTATTAATAAGAACGCTCAACCCGTACAAAACGGTAAAAAGTATTACATGAAACGCAATATTATATTTTTCCTCTTCCTGGTACTCCTTTTTTCTGCTTGTAAGAAAGAGGATGATACTTTATTCGAACAATCGCCAGACGAAAGGCTCAATGAGGAATTGAATAAATACCAATCGGCATTATCAAGTTCACCTGCGGGATGGAAAGCTACCTTGCTTCTTAGCAGTGGTGATGTTTACAATTTTCATTTCCGGTTCAATAATACCAACAGGGTATTTATGTTTGCCGACATAAACAGTGAAACGGCTGTAAAAGAATATGAAAGCAGTTATCGCCTGAAAGCGTTGCAAACTCCTTCTCTGTTATTTGATACCTATTCATACCTCCATATACTGGCCGACCCTGATGCTAGCGTAAATGGGGGCACTTATGGGCAAGGGCTAGGAGCAGATTTTGAATTTTCCCTTGACTCTCTTGTTTCAGAAACTATTTATCTGACCGGTAGAAAAAATGGTTCAAAACTCAAGTTGATAAAGGCCACTCAGCAAGACCTTGATGTTTGGCAAAATGGTGGATGGGCTAAGGCTTTGTCTTTTGAGAATGTCAATAAGATCCTGAATTATTTCAAGAGAGTAAAAATTGGGGGGAAAGATTATGAAGTAAGTGTGAATTTGCTAAGTCGCATAATCACTTTTACATGGATTGATGGAAGCGGTACACCCAGGCAATTCTCTACCGAGTACAACTACGGTTCAGGAGGTATTATTTTGAAAACGCCTTTTAATACAGGTAGTGAAGTTGTTAATCTGATAATAATAAATAGCTGGGACGGCACTAATTACATTTTAAATGTTTCCATAAATGGAACTGCAACTACGATTGCAGGTGCTGCCAGGCCATTGGTGGTGGATGCCGCTGCCCCTAGGCGTTGGTGGCAGGACGCTGCTAATATCGATGCTTATTGGATTACCCAGGACGGCTTTCATGTAAATGGTGTTGATGATGCTTACGGTCTTAAAACCCTTGATACTAAATATTACTATTTCATATACTGGCCTGCTTATGATCCCGGAAGCAATGATCTGTTTGGACCAGTATTTATCGATGCCGCAGGCACTGGGTTAGAACTGAGATATGGAGCAGCACCCAATATACCTCAGTTTACTTCTGATGGCCGCGCTGTGTTTACATTGCTAGGAAATTATGGCCCATATCCAACCACAGGCCCGGCCGCTCAAACAAGAACGCAATTGCTTTCTTCTCAAGGTTATTATTTCGTACAGACAGGTGACAGAAGCTATGATATGGTGAGCGCCGCAGATTCTAAGATCTGGGTAAGCTGGGTGCGTTAAGCACAAATGTGGATTCGGATCGATCCGTAGCCCGATGTAAACACGTACTAATTATATTATAAACTCAACACTAAAAAATCAAACACATGAAAAAAAGCAACACCCTTTTTCCCTTATTTCTTAGTATAGTTCTGGCTGTAACTATAGTGTCTTGTCAAAAAGGAGAGGATGGCGCTCAAGGTCCTGCTGGCCCAGCTGGTCCGGCTGGTGCTGTAGGTGCTCAAGGTCCTGCTGGCGCTACTGGCCCTGCTGGTCAACCAGGAAGTTCAAATGTGATTTACTCAAATTGGCTGGATGTACCCTATGCGGCCGATACTATACATACAGGAGCTGTTATAGACACTTTAGGCTTTATTGCACTCATAGATGCACCTAAATTGGTTGACAGCATTATTAATAAGGGTATAATTAAAGTTTATTGGAATGCAAATACAGCCGCCGATCCTACTGTAGTGGCACTTCCTTATTTTGAAACCGGAGCTATGTTTAATGCCCCTCTAACAATTAATACCTTTTTTAAAGTCCAAAAGATCTTTCTGTACGCCAATTTTAATGTGAGCTCTTTCACACAACAAAACCAAAAGGTATGGCAATATCGCTATGTGTTAATTCCTGGTGGGCAAACAGGACGAAGTAATATTAACTGGAATAATTACGCTGAAGTGAAAGCTTACTTAGGCCTTAAGGATTAAGCAATAATCTAACAGCTATAATACCTCAATTAAACATTTATAGCCCTGCCTTCTGGCAGGGCTGTTCGTTTTAATTGCAACGGCAATCATGTTCATCTTCTTATTAAACAAAACATGTGAACATGTGAACATGTGAACAAGTAAACATGTGAACTCATAAACGCTCTACAAACTTCTTTACACTTCCTCAAAATCGCGGACATAATAATACACCCTTGGTCGAATTGGGACGATCCAGAAAGCTTCGGTAAACGATTGAAAGTTCAGACCCTCCACGCCCTATGCTTGCCGTTTTTAATGTGGAAATATTTACGTCGTAGCTAAACGCGAATGAAAGCTTTTCTTTATCCAGTTTAACGACCGGTGCTATAGCATCCTTCCAACGAAGCATAGTACCAACATGCAAAACATATAAAGGCCCTTCATAGGTTTCGGCCAGCTTGAGTGAATAAAGAATTCCTCCAAGCGTTTCTTTAAAACTTCCCTGCATGCTTTGGTCTGCCTGTATCGTTAAATAGCTTTGATCATTAATATTCATTTTTGTGCCTATAGAGAAAACATACTTTGGCTTGATCTCTACATTTGCATTTCTATAGAAACTGCTCTTAGGGCGATTTACATGATGATAGGCGCCACCCAGGAAGAAAGTGTTATTGTCGCCGTATTCGGTGTTATAGCTAACTCCAACACTTCCATCAAAATAAGATTGATTGACATTAGCCAGGTTTTCCCCTGGTAAGTTACGTGGGTCTACGCGGGTACCATTGTACTGCATATCGGTAGTAACCTTTGTCAGATCTATTCGTTTTTGAACAAGGCCTGCCATGAATCCAACAGACAGGTAAGAACTTCTATCGCTGCTCAACGACTTGTGGTAATTGATGGCCGGCAGAAGATGTGTTTGCGTTAAACCAGCAGATCCAGCTTTGTCGTATAAAACCTGTCCGGCAATCGTATAGTAGTTGTCGGTTTGGCCTACAGGCATTTTATATTCAACATTAAATGATCCTGTTCGGTAGCCGTTTACAAAGCTATTCCATTGATCACGGTATACACCTTGTATGCGAATGTCTCCTTCAAAAAGCCCGGCAAGCGCAGGGTTTCGCAATAAGGGTGTTTCAAACAATTGTGAGAAATGTATATCCTGTGCTTTTGTGGGTATAGATAAATGGAGGAAGCTAACCATACACAATGCCATCCATTTCATACCTGGTTTCTTAGTAGTCATAAATACAGAGGCGTTTTATAGGATATTGGTATTAAAGATGTAACCTTATCGCAATAAGGTTACATCTCCTTTAAATGTTAATTGGGTACCGTTTTCGCAGATCACGTCGATGATGTATACATAAACGTCATAAGAAGCCAGTTGGCCTTTAAACTTGCCATCCCATCCCTTGGATCGGTCGTTTACTTTAAAGTTGGCGCTTTCAAAAACGGCCTCGCCCCAGCGATTGAAAATGCGGAAGGTTTTTACCGATGCCAGGCCCCGGCCTCTTGGGTAAAACGCTTCATTATAACCGTCACCGTTAGGCGAGAAGGTATTAGGTAAAAACATATTTTCTCCTTTGCAAACAGTAAAGAGTGTGATATTGTCTTCTGCAATACACTTTCCTTTATTTTCTACCTGGATCTTATAGGTTGTATTCAGCTTTGGAGTAGCTACCGGGTCAGGACAATCGTTACAACTTAAGCCCAATGATGGCGACCATTGGATGGCTGTAACATCTGCAGACAGGGTCGGTTTAAGTTGATAAGGGAAGCCTACGTTTACTTCCACGTTGGCTCCAAGCTCTACTGTCGGATAGGGGTACACGGTCACAGGTACCGTAGCTGTGGACGTAAAGCATCCATTTCTGTCGCGCCCGGTTACCGTATACAAAGTAGTAGACGTTGGGTTGGCAATAGGTTTATCGGATGTTGGTTTATCCAAACCTGTTGCGGGTGTCCACTGGTATAGATCGGCACCGCTGGCTTCTAAGCCATACTTCTCACCAACACATAATGTGTCTCCTTTATTAGCTGTAACAGTAAATCGCTGCTGAACGGTTACTACTATTTCATCTGAAGTTTTACACTGTAAACTTCCATGCGTGTCAATACCTTCTACTTTATACTTGATAGTTGCAGTAGGATTGGCAACGGGTGTAGCGCAATTAGTACAGGATAGTGAAGTGGCCGGCGACCAAACATAGCTTTGTGCGCCTGTTGCTTGCAACGTTTTGGATTGATCTCTACAGAGTATGAAGTCTGCTCCGGCATCTGTCTTGGGTAACGGATGTACTTTGGCGTTATGAATCACTTCATCCATACAACCAGATGAATTGGTTAAGCGAAGCTTAACGGCATAATCACCGTCATTTCCATACATGATCGGCGTTGGATCCTTATCTGTAGATAACTGGCCATTAGCAAAGTCCCATGACCATTGGAATAATGTCGATGTATCACTATTGTCCAGGTGACCATTAAACTGGAAAGTGGCCGGTACGCAAGCCTGGTCCGGGCCTGTAATTTTTGCCTTGGGCGATTGTACAATTTTTACTTGGCCTAGCGCTTCTGCAATACAATGGTGTTTAGTTTCCACCAGTACTTTTACAGGATACAAGCCTGTTGCAGAATAGCCATATTTATAAGTATTGGTTGTTCCCGTAGCACTATTTCCATCTCCCAATGTCCAGGTATAAGATTCTATCAGATCGTTGGTAACAGGGGAGGCGGTTAGGTTTACTTCACCTTTATCACAAAGCAGTACTTTGTCGAGTGTTAACCCTGTGCTGATATCATACACTTTTATAGGATGGTCCCCAGTGATCGGGACCTGACAACCAGCAACATCTTTCAAGATCATTTTTGGAACATACTCACCTGGCCTGGTGTAGGTGTAATCTATTTTATTATCTGGGGTAGTAATGGTATTTCCATCATTTAAGTCCCAAATGAAAGTGGCTATATCTTTTGTATTACCGGTCAGGCTAATTTTTACAGGTGTGCAGCCTTCACCATCTGTATAGGTAAACGTTCCTTTAGGGCCAAGAACCTGTATCGTTTGCTTGGTAGTTGATATACAACCACCGTTACCGGTTACGGTTAGTATGGCTTCATAATCGCCCGGATAGGTATAGAAATGGTCGGGGTTTTTATCTGCCGATTTTGAACCATCGCCAAAATCCCAAACCTGGCCAATATAATTCTTGGAATCATTAACAAAGTTGGAAAGCAATGGTGGGCAAGAACTAAACACGCCTGTAGTAGTGATCTTGGCTACAGGATCATATACTTTAATATACTTTAAGGAGTCAGCTTTAGCAATACAACCAAAGCCGTCTGTTACTACCAGCTGCACATCAAACTCACCCTCGGCTGTGTAGTTGATCTTAGGATCAATATCGGTGCTGGATTGTCCATCACCAAAGGTCCATTGGTAACTAATGCCTACGCCGGTAGAGGTGTTGTTAAATTGAATGTCCTTTGTGGTACAGGATAATTTATTGGGAGAAGTAAACGAAGCCTGCGGATCTGCAATAGTTATCAGGTTTGTTTTGGTTACTGTTTCGGTACAACCTTCATTATCCGTTACGGTCATCTTTACGGTATAAGTGTTACCCTTCGTATAAAGATGATCAAAGCTGGGTGGTGTTATAGATTCTTTACTTCCATCACCATAATCAACTTCCCATTTAGTAAGCGGGTATGCAGGATCTGAAGGATTTGAATTATCAGTAAAAGAGACTGTATTGCCAATACAAATTTCTGTTTTAATAGGCGTAAAGTCCGGACGGGGAGCTATTACCTTCACCTCTTGGCTTAAAGAAATAAAACAGTCGTTAATATCCCTGATGCGTACATCTACTTTATAAGTTCCCCGGTTTGCATAGGATTGTTTCCAGCTGGTAGTCCCTGCAAATGGTGGTGCATAGTTAGGAACCCAATTATACGATTTTACATTGGCAGGATCGGCACCCTTTATCTCGTAAGTTACGTCTGCGTTTCTACAAATAAGATCATCGGTTACAGCCAAGCTTATCTTATCATCAATGACCTTAATCGTTTTTTTTGTGGTATAGCTACAGGTGCTATTTGTAACCGTAAGTTTTACCTCGTAAATGCCTTTAGCTGCATAGGTATGGGTAGGGCTTTGATCAGTAGAGGTAGCGCCATCGCCAAACTCCCAAAACCAGGTTTCTGGTAAAATGGATAGATCTGCAAATGTTTTGGTAAAGGGATCTGAACACATGTCTACAGCGAACCTGGCAATAGGAGCCTTTACATTAACCATATCTGGAATGGTCAATGTAGAAGGGCAGCCATTACTAAAAGCGGTAAGTGTAATATTAAATTTGCCAATTCCATCAAACGCATGGTTGGGGTTTTGGAGCGCTGAAGTAGTTCCATCGCCAAAGTTCCAGAGCCAGCGATCTACTGGTGGTGTGGCTGTAGAAAGATCGGTGAATTGAGCCGCTACAGAAGCACAGAAGTCAGTTGGAGAAACTGAGAAGTTCACATTGGGTTTATCGCCAACCTTTACGCCATCCGGGATAGTTATTTTATATGTACACCCTCCTTTTGTTTTATAGGTTAAGGTTACGGCGAACTTGCCTGTTTTGGTATAAATATAGGTAGGTGTCTTTCCTGTTGCTGTCCCTCCGTCACCAAAATCCCATTGGTAATCTGTAATAGGGTCAACGGTATTTATATCAAGAACTGGAGTAACCCTAAGAGGTACACAACCTTCTGTGGGGAGGTTTATAATTGCAACTGCCGGAGCTTTTATTTTGATGTAATCTTTCTTTTCAATCAATTGGGTACAGCCTGCTTTGTTAGTGATGCTAAGACGTACAGTATAAAAGCCAGGAGCAGTATAGGTGTGTGACGGGTCCTTGCCGGCTGAGGTTTTGCCGTCACCAAAGTCCCAGTCATAAGTTACTGCATCGGGTGCATTGCTAGTAAAATTGACTGTATATGGCTGACAGTTTGCCGTATTATCGGCTGTAAATTCTACTGTTGGTCGATTGATAACTTCAATGGTCTTGGTTACAGAACCCTTACAGCTACCAAAGTCATTGTTCAAGGTAACCGTGTAGATGCCTACAGCACCATAGCTTTTAGTAGGATTGATCTCTGTTGAAGTTGTTCCATCGCCAAAATCCCATGCTGCGCTAACAGGAGAGGGGACAGAGGAATTCGAAAAAACAACAGGCTCGTTAATACAGGTAATGGCCGGTGCTGTAATACTGGTGTTGGCTACTCCAACTTTCAATATTTGTGTTTTAGTGGTACTGCAGCCTTTATCGTTGGTCGCCGTTAGTTTGATAGTATAATCGCCGGCTACAGCAAAGGCATGCGTTGGATCTTTATCAGTAGACGTGCTACCATCACCAAATTCCCAGTAATAGCTTAAGGTTCCAGTGCCGGTACTGGAATTATTAAACGTATACGAAACCGGAAGTGTACAACTGGAAGGGGCACTAACCGTAAAGGATGGTTGTACACCATCGTTAATGGTAATGTATTTTAAAAAGGTTCGGGTAGAAGAGCATCCAAAGCTATTTGTGGCTTGTAGCGATACGTGGTAGACACCGGGTATGTTATACGTATGGTCTATCACATTGGCGCCATTTGATGTTTGCCCATCACCAAAGTCCCAAAGCCATGAGGAAAGCGTGCCGTCTCCTGGCGTACTTTTATCAGTAAAGGTCACCTTAAAGGGATAGCAACCAGTAGTTCCTGAACTAATTAGGTCAACACTTGGCGAAGCATATACCGTTATATATTGTGTTTTGGTGATGGTATGGCTACCAGAGGCATTTTTAACCTCAAGTGTTATCGTATACGTGCCGGGGTTAAAATAGGTGGCAGAAGGGTTTTGGAAAAAGGAGACCGTTCCATTACCCAGATCCCATTTCCACGCTGTAGGATTGCCGGTAGACTCATCAGTAAACTTTACCACCAGCGGCGCACAACCTGATAGCGGCGTGGCTGAAAAATTGGCCGATAGCTGTGCGTGGCTTATAGAGAACTGTAAACAAAAGAATAAAAGCCATAACAGTTTCCTGCCAGGTACGGTAACAATTAGTTTCATAGCGATAGTTTCGGTTCGTGTTTTTTAATAGGATTGGGACTCCACAGCACAAGGGTGCTGTAAACAGTTAGTATTCACGGGTAGGATAAAAAGGATTTAAATACAGATAAGGCGCAAAACTAGGAAAGCGGTCTTTGGAATGAATTAAAAAAAGATGACTTGTAAGTTTTGGTGGTTGAAATGCTTATAGGCTCGGTGAAAGAGCCTATAAGATATCTCAACTATTATAAAGAGGGAAAACTTTCGGTAATGTATAGTGTTATTGAAGCATTTTGGCAATCTGAGTGGCCGGTATTGTGTTGGCCATTTTTATCACCTGGTCCTGGGTGTAGCCTGGCGCTTTGAAAGTTATTAGGTTATTGTGCAGCGGTAGTTGTACTTCATAATCCGGTTTGTCGGTGTTGCTGCCAACTTTTTGCACAACTGCTTTGTAGCCGTCAATCTTAATTACTTTCTGATCGCCGGTATTGGCAATGAATGGTACAGAAAGTATGGCATTGAACGTGCCTATTAATGGTGAGTTAGTTATAAGGTCTAATGAGATCATTTTATCGCCTGTACCATATTCACGGTGTATGGACGTACCGATAAAACCTGAGGTGGCCATCACCTGGTCTTTGGCTGTACTGGCCATCTGATCTTCCATCTTAGTGGGTAATATTTTTAATACTTCTTTGCCAATGACCATGTCAATCTCTTGTAGCATTTGCTGCATAGCAAAACGGGAGTCATCCAGTTTGCCGGCTGCATAGGCGCTTCGGGCTGTAGTAACCTGCTTGGCAAATTCCTGAGAAAAAACAGCGGATGTTAATAGGGATATTATAGAGAGAAGGAATAACTTTTTCATGCTTAGTCGTTTTGGAGGTTTAGATTATTTTTCGCCTAACAGCTTTTTAATTTGATCAATGTCCAACTGGTTGGCTGCGGTCATCATTTCCTGCTCAGTGGCAAAGTTGATGCCTTCATATACTAACAGGGATGTTTGACCTAAAGGCACACTGAGTTTATACCCCGTGCTTTTGTCAAATTCAATAACCGCCCGGTTGCCTTTTACCTTGGTCTGCTTCCAGTTTTGCTGTTGGTTACTGCTCTCTGCATAACCACCATTGGTGAAGTATAAGTTGACAGCCTGTAGTAATACAGCGTTATTGGCAATACCTATATTTAATCGCTTGGCATCTGTGCCATACGTACGTTGTATGGTAAGTCCTTGCCAGCCCCAGCTTACACTGGCCACTTTGTCTTGTGTGGTGTCTGCCTTCAGGCCGGAAATAGAAGCAGGCATTGATTTCAATACCTGGTGGCCAATCTGTAGTTCTACGCCTAGCATAGCTTGCTGTACAGAATACCGGGCTTCACTGTAATTGCCACTCTTGAAGGCTGTTTCTGCCGATGTCAGGTTTTCATTTACGTCGGGCGGCGTAATCACAAGACCTTCGCCGGTTGTATTGCCTGTATTTCGGTTGCTATTTCCGCTATTGGTAGAAGATGGGGTGCTGGCAGGAGTGGCTCCGGCAGCATTAACTGCTTGGTTTACCTTGTCTTTGACCTTTTTAAGAAGACCTTGTGCATTTGCTGGTGTTTGTAGGAATGCAGCAGATAGCCAAAACAGGAGGATAGTTTTGATTCTCATGGTGATGAAATTTGGTTAAGGATTGCAGAATTGCGGGGTGCGGGAAATAACAAAGCTACTATCTAAATGGAGAATTCAAAGCCAGGTTCCATTTATTTTGAATGTGTAAAAGCCTTGCTACTGCTGAGTTTGAGAGCGGCGGGAATAAAAAAAGCGGTGAAGATCTTCACCGCTTTTTTACTAATAAAGTAGGTGGTTATTTCAATGCCGTTAATAACTTCTCATTCAGCTTTACATAATCCTCGTTCTTGGCTTGTTTTGCCAGTTCCATAGACTTGTTAGCTGCTACGCGCGCATCTTCTTTTTTACCCAGCTTAGCTAAAGCATTGGCACGCTGATGATGAATCCAATAAGCTGTAGGATTTTGTTCTACTGCCTTATCAAACCACGCCAGTGCCTGGTTCAAATCCCTGCCACTCTCCATGTAGTACATAGCGGACTGGTAGTATGGACGGTTGTCTTTATTCATGACATTATCAATCTGTGCCATGATCTTTTTGTCAATATCAGAAGTAATAGGAACGTTTACAGCTGTTTTGTCCCACACGATCTGCAGGTCAGTGCTGCTAGGCTTTACATTTACAAACTGCATGGTAAATGTTTCCTGGCTGTCATTCAGTTTTGAGGACTTCACTTTTACACGGGCCACATCGTCTTCCTGCTTATAGCCGTCAATACCCCAATTGGTAAGACCCTTATTGATCACAATTTCCCACTCATTTTCTGTAGGGATTGTATACAGTACGTATTCGCCGGCTTTTACATCAGTGCCACCCACTTTTACATCGTCTGCAAACTTGATACGGGTAGCTGCATTAGCGCCAGTACGCCATAATTTACCGTAAGGTACCAGGTCGCCAAATACTTTACGTCCTTTAATATTGGGGCGGGAATAAGTGAGTTCTACCGAGCTAATGCCAAATTCTTGTTTAATAGTTTGGGTAGGGCTTGGTGCAGGTGTTTTAATGGGTTGCGCATCTGCCACCATAAGCGTTAGAAGGGTAGCGCTACAAAAGAAAAATTTCTTGAACATAGCTGTTGATTTGCAGCAAATGTAACTGAAGAAAGCTCAATACCCTAAACGTTAAGCAAATTCCAACTATCAAATTCCAAACTCAAAATTCGAAATCCACTTAATCCGTGTACTTAGAAAGAGATCTTCACCTTCCCATTCTTACGCTTTTTCTTTTTCCATCCAGGACCTTCCTGTAGTAAGCGGATGGCTTCTTTATCGCAAGAAGTACAAAGCGATTTTTCTACCTTAATGTTTACCGGCTCGCCATTTTTATTTACATCAAAAGATAGTTCTACTTCGCCCTTTATTTGCTTGCTGGTTACTTCCTCTGGTATTTGAATATTGTCTGCTATATAGTTGTTGAAAGACGACCATCCATTTTCCGGTTCTAAATCTTCCACTTCTTTTTTGGTTTGCGCATCAGAAGGGCGGCCCGTTCTAGCCCTTTTAACGCCATAGCCAGTTACAACCACTTCATTTAAAGCAGCCGATGATTCATTTAATACAACGATCTTTTCTTCTGCTGGGTTATTTAAGGCTATGCGGTTGGTTTCAAACCCTATTGCGGCAATTGTGGCATTGAGCACTGTGTCGGGGGTTGTTAACGAAAACTGTCCTTGTATGTTAGTGGTAGTACCGGTAGGCTTCCCATTGATCATAACACTGGCGTTAGGTACCGGGTTGCCCTTGGTATCCAGTATTTGTCCTTTAAAGGTATGTTGGTAGGATGCCCGGTTCTTTGCAAAACTGTTAGAGGCTGCTACTTCCTTTTCGGCTATTACATCAGCCGCCTTCAAGGATAATTTGTTTTCAGCAGGCGCACTCGCTATAGCCACTGGCGCTACCATCGGCGTTGTTTTACTTACAATGGCTTCATCTGTCTGGCGTATTGGTTTGTTTGTTGTTTTTGCAACAACCGGCTTAGGTCTGCTCTTTTCAATTTTTAATGCAGGTATCTGCGTTTCTTTCGTTTGTACTATAGCGCTACTGTCAATTGTCGCTGGAGCGGCTATAGTGGCTTTATTTGGCTCTTCTTGTTTTTCTGGCATTGCCTTATGCGTTACCGCCAGGTTCTCTTTTTTCGTAAACGAGAATTGGTAAACGGTCCAGCCAGCGCCAGCCAATAGTAAGAAAAGCGCTGCTACACGTATCCATGGCTTTAAGAAGAAAAGTGGATACACACGTTTACGTTCTACTTTATTAGCCAACTGTTGCTGCAGGAAGGCCAGGTCGGATTGTGGGGTAGAAGTATGCTGATAGCCTTCTAAGGCATCGGCCAGGAAGGGATCATCCAGCGCTGCTTTTTCCAAAGCATGCCGTTCCTGCATAGATAGGGTGCCGGCATAATACCGTTCTATATCTGCTGCAGTAAAACCTGGGTTATGATCCGCTTGTTTCATTTTTTAAAGTGGTTTCTAAACTTCTTTTTTCCATGCACAGCTTTAAATTGCGCCGTCCATTCTGTATAAAGCTTCTTACCTTATTCCATTCAATGCCTGTTTGGTCGGCTATTTCATTATAGCACTTGCCCTGCAGGTAAAACAACTCAATGACCTGGCGTTGCTCACTGATCAATCGCTCCAGGCAATACTCCAGTTGTTTAAAACTCTCCTCTTTCTCAAATACACCGTCAAGATGCACATTTTCTTCCGATTGCATAAGCCCAGTATCCATTTTAACCAAAATCGTTTTCTGGGCACTGCGCAGACGCATCAGGCAGTGGTTTTTGGACACCTGGTACAGCCAGCTTCTAAAATTCTCAATTTCATGCTTCTGCACCTTGCTTACCAGCTCCTCAAACAGGTTGATCACGGCATCTTTTGCATCCTCAGGCTCTTTCAGGTATTTTAAACATACACCATATACCAGGTCCATATAGCGCTGGTACAAGGTGCCCAGCACTTGCAGGTCGGTCGACTGCTTATACTGCTGCACCAATTCAGCATCGGTTAATGGAGACGATATGTTTTTGAGAAAAGACAAGAGGATAAAATTAGCCGAAATATTTTTTTATAAGACTTATGTAATTGCAAAAATAGCTGCATCAATAGGGCAAAACCATTTTATATGAGAAAAGTATTCCTGCTTTTAGCTCCTGTGATCTTGATGTTTTTGGCATTTCGTACTATAGCAGACCAAACTATATCGGGTACTGTTACTGACGCCAACGGCAATGGTATATCCAATGTGACGGTACAAGTGAAAGGAACCAAAACGGCCACAACAACAGATGCAAAAGGTCAATTCTCAATAACCTATACCAATGTTAAGGCAGTATTGGTGTTTTCAGCAGTAGGGTACGAATCGGTGGAGAAGGCGGTAAAAGGACAAACGAGTTTGAACATAACATTGAACGCTAGTCAGCAAAACTTGCAGGAAGTAGTAGTAACAGCCTATGGTACAAAGCGAATGCGAAAAGCAACGTTTTCAGCACCTTATGCCAATTCACAAGTTGTGCAAGGAGGAGCGGCAGGTGTACAAATAAGAGGCGTTAATAGCATTTATGGCTATAATGGGGAGAGAGAACTTAATACGGAAGATTATGATCATATAGCTGAAAATGGCTTTCATAAAGTAAGCGATGATCCACTATCTACCTTCTCCATAGATGTAGATGCCGCTTCTTATAGCAATGTGCGTCGCTTTTTAAACAATGGTCAACTGCCACCAGCAGGTGCTGTACGCATAGAGGAGATGATCAATTACTTCCGCTATAACTATACAGCGCCTACTGGCAAGCAACCTTTCTCTATTACTACAGAAATGGCGGCCTGTCCATGGAATACCAAAAACAAACTGGTGATGATTGGCCTGCAAGGCAAAAAGATTCCCATGGAGAATCTGCCCGCTTCTAACCTGGTATTCCTGATCGATGTATCGGGCTCTATGCAAGGCCCTGAGCGCCTGGGGTTAGTGCAGTCTTCCATGAAACTGTTAGTGGATCAATTGCGTGAAGAAGACCGTATCTCTATTGTCGTATATGCAGGTGCAGCTGGCATGGTACTGTCGCCCACCAGCGGTGCCAATAAAGGCAAGATCAAAGATGCGATCAATCAACTGCAGGCAGGTGGTTCCACTGCTGGTGGCGAGGGCATAAAGCTGGCCTATAAAGTGGCAAAAGAGAACTTTAGAAAGGATGGCAATAACCGCGTGATCTTGTGTACTGATGGCGACTTTAATGTAGGTGCCAGCAGCGACGATGAACTGGAGCGCCTGGTAGAAAAAGAGCGGGAGAGTGGTGTGTTCCTGACGGTGTTAGGCTATGGTATGGGTAATTATAAAGACAACAAGATGCAGAAGCTGGCCGATAAGGGTAATGGTAACCATGCTTATATCGATGGCATTGGTGAAGCCAAAAAAGTATTGGTGAGCGAGTTTGGCGGTACACTGTTTACCATTGCCAAAGATGTAAAGCTGCAGGTAGAATTTAATCCTGCTAAAGTTGCTGGCTATAGACTGATTGGTTATGAAAACCGTATGCTGAATAAAGAAGATTTTAATGACGATAAAAAAGATGCGGGTGAGTTAGGCAGTGGCCACACCGTTACCGCACTGTATGAAGTAATACCTGCAGGAGTGGAAAGCGAGTTCTTAAAAGATGTTGATCCACTGAAGTACCAGAATGTAAAAGCAACAACCAATACAAGCAAGGATATTCTAACTGTGAAGTTTCGATACAAACAACCCGATGGTAATAAAAGTGAATTAATAGAACAACCTGTAATCGACCAATCCATTGCCTTTGACAAGACATCCGATAATTTCCGCTTTGCTACAGCAGTAGCCAGCTTTGGTATGTTACTGCGCAACTCTGAGTTTAAAGGTACTAGCGGTTATGCGCAAGTGTTAAACATAGCCAAAGCAGCCAAAGGTACAGATGCGGAAGGGTATAGAGCTGAATTTGTAAAGCTGGTGCGTAAGGCCGCAGAATTATCAAAAGCGAAAGTAGAGGAGGAAGAGGATGTGGTGGTGAATGAGTAAAGTTAAGAGCTGCGAGTGGTGAGGGAAGGGGTGACAAGTTAACAAGTTGGAAAGTTGACAGGGGAAGAAGTACAAAGCAGGCTACAATAGTCTTTAAGATTAATGTAGTCTGCTTTGTGCACATTGTGTTTTGTCCCCGCCGTGTCTCCATTTTATGACTTTGCGCGTGGCTGTGACACGGCGGGATTGTAAAATAATAATACAGGCTCTCTCAAAATGTAAGTGCCGGGCTGATGAGCCTTAGTAAAACATTAGAAAAAAACATTGCTTGTTTCGTTATGAGTGGCAGAGTGGTCTTGCAAAACCGTTGTAACTTGGTAGTACTTATGCAACATATAGCTCTTCTACTCATCCTACTAATTAGCGTAGTCAATACGAATGCGCAACAAGCCAACAAGGAAGTTTATAAATGCACTCCATGCGGTAGTGATTGTGATAAAGCAGAGTACAGTGCGGAAGGGAAATGCAAACACTGCAACATGAAGTTGGTGCCTGCTTCAACCATACATTTTGAAGAAATTGCTCCCTCTACTATTTGCAGCTACATAGCAAGCCACCCAGATGCAATCTTGCTGGATGTAAGAACCAATGGAGAATACGAAGGCACAGCCAATCCAAATTACGGTACCTTAAAAGGTGCTATAAATATTCCCATACAAGAACTTTCTCAACGACTTTCAGAACTGGATAAGTACAAAGACAAAGAGATCCTGGTATATTGCTCTCACAGTCACCGGAGTCCACAAGCCGCCTATTTGCTAACACAAAATGGCTTTATTAAGGTAGTGAATATGGCAGGAGGGATGAGTGTGGTACAAGATACTACCTGTAAGAAATAAAGAACTTACTATCTTATTGTTCTCTAAGATCATAACCTCACTACAGAGTATCCTATATTGCAACGGATATTTATCGCCATTGTTGGTCTTCGGTGTGTGGTTGCCGTTGTTGTGTCTTTTGAGCAACAACTAACGATCAGGTAGCTTTCTTTAAAGTTCTGCTGTTAATGAAAACACCAACAGCAGCGTATAAATAAAAAAAAGCCCGCTTTTGTGGGCTTTGTAAAGTTGTTTACGGGATATGGATTGATTTTCATACACCGTTTATCAGTACATAAATTTCTAGTGATTTAAATCGCTATTTAACATGTGCACCGACACCTACCTCATGATGTTTGGTGCCTACTCGTCCCGATGTACTGCAAGAACTAATAGAGGCACCAATTATCATAAGCATAGCTACGATAATTGAGTACTTTTTCATACTATATATGTTTTAGTATATAGCAATAAAAACTATGCCATTTACGCCTTTATGGTGCCGCTACCGCACAATGACTGTGAAGAACGCCTGCAAGGGTCTAAGAGTGGTTTTAACAAGGTGGTAAATATGGCTGGCGGAATGAGCATGGTATAAGATACTACCTGCAAAAAATAGTATCGTTAAGTTATCCATATTAATTCTCGTGCTCTCTGCATCTTATGCCGGTGAGTATGTGTAGTAAGTGTGGAATAGAATTCCTGTAACTGACTAAGTTGGTAGGAAAGGAGTTGCGTTTTTAGGGTTAACGCTTGGTGTGAAAATATGCGCTTTTTATGTTAACGGTAACAAAGAAACGCAAGTGAAAGGGGCTAATAATAAATGGTTTGCAACTCAGCCACAACTCTTAGCTAACAGCAAAAACAGGCGTATATTTGGGAGTTAGCGGAAACTTTGCAAACATCAGTTTTGAAGTCAACTATGCCAAAGCATGACTGTAACAAGAAATCACATTAAAATCTTTTTTGCAATAATTCTCATAGCCTGTACTGTTGCTTATGCTGTCAGATTTAGAAAGGCATCTGAATTAGAGGAGCATGGCACAATTACTACTGGATATGTTACAAGCGTTTGGGATGCTTACAAGGGATGGACACGCTTTAAGTATTATTACTTTCACAATGGAAAAAAGATTAAGGGAAGCGATTCTTACAAAACCCTCTCTTTTACCATTAAAGACTCGCTGGTAGGAAAAGCAGTCCCAATTCTATACGTGCCAGAAAACCCGCAAAATAACAAGTTACTATTGACAGAGGCCGATTTTAATGGCCTAAATAAAGAATTTCCTGATAGTTTGAAATGGATTCAACGGTATGAGAAATGGTAAGAAATAGCCCCTTAGCTATCCGTAGTGTTTTTACAAATTATAAACGACCGCTGTCCGGAGTTTGCAACCACAAGTGTTCGAAACCTTGTTTTTAGCTGGAGTTCCAAAGCGGAGCGGCTTTACGGGGATCACCACCACACAGGGTTACAATGGTTTTAATGATTTGGTTTTCCAGTTCAATTTCAAATTGCAGTCGGGCAATCTTATAGCTGCTAATGTGATTGAGTTTCTTGTAGGCGATGACCAGGGCCGCTACAATTAAGGTCATGTAGATCATGACCTGGATGCCGTTTTCTGTGCGACTGACCAGGTGGGCGGCACTGAGGTGTTGCTTGATAAATCGAAAGAAGACTTCAATGTCCCAGCGCCTGCGGTACCATTCGGCCAGGGTGTACGGGTTTTCCTCCATCAGGTTCGTGATCAGCCACAGCGCTTCGCCGTTTTGGGTCAGCGTAGCTTTGATAACCCGGTACGTATACTGGGTGGTTTTGCCTTTTCGTTTATAGAGAAAGCCCTCTTCATCACCGTATACCTTAACCGAAGATTGGCGGGGCGCTCGTGGCAAGGGGCGGCAGCGCTTCAACTGAAAATAAATATTGGTCTTGGTGCGGCCCACAAACCCCTTGCCGGCCGTGGTAAACCGGTCAAAAGCGTCGCGCAACTGCAGGCCCCGGTCAAAGACCACCACACCGTCTTTTAAGTACGCCGCTTCATCAATGAGGGCGGCCAGCGCCTTGTCTTCACTGATGAAGGTAGACTGGGTATACACCTTGACCGAGGCGGGTAGGGAGCCCTTTAAAGCCACGCTGTACTTGGTGTGCCCCTTGGTGAGGTTGGGGCCGTTTTGCAGCCCCCCGGCCAACAGGCGGGCCGACAGCGCCACATAGGTGCTATCGACCCGGGTAAGAGCTTTTTCTTCCCCGAGCACTTTGGTGTAGAGGGCGGACACGGTGGCAAACAGTTTTTCAAAATAGGCAGCCCGCATGGTGCAGATGCGGTCACGGATGGAATTGTAGCGGCTGTGCAGGGTTTCACTGTGGGCAAAGGACTTAAAGGAGGCGGACGCTAGAAAACTTTCCATCACCCGCAGGGAAAGCTTTTCGGAGTTGAGCATCGAAAACAAGATCAGCTTGAACATGATCTCGCCGGAGAGTTTTTTGACCTGGTGGTCCACCTGGGTGGTAACGGCTAAAGCCCTCAGGCAGCGCGCCGGCAGGAGCTTTAGCAAAGCAGCAGCTGTCATGCTCAATAGACGTTAAACGCCCTGCTAAGGTTTCGAACACTTGTGGTTTGCAACTCCGGACTTTTAAACAATCAACCTGTAACAAAGCAAAACAGGTATCAGGCATATTTCCTTAAGTTTACCGCTATGCCTGCCGGTGGTTACAAAATTGACAATCAGGATGCTTCGGTTTCACAGCCGAGTCTCCTTTGCCTGGCTGTCTTATCCTGAAATAGGTTTACCCTCAATCTGGCGCAAGGTACTGTCAAGAAAACCAAATTATTCAGGCACTAATTTTTAATACCTTTGTTTTCTTAAAGAAGACATCTGCCGATACTTCGATGGCTGTCTATCTTGTTTAGCCCAGGCGTTTGCCCGGGCTAATTTTTTGTCCCTTGCCCAACCAATGCCACCGAAGGCGCTGCGGCTGTATCGCCTAATGCTGGCCCCGGTATCTTATCGATAAAAGCTTCGTTGTTTTTCCAAAGTGCATAGATGATCATAAGCAGTTTTTTCTGTACCGCTGTATACGCTTTCATTTTCAGCTTACTTCTTTCATACACCCTTTGATAGAGGTTTTTAAAAACACCCACTTCATATTTAATCATATTAAAAGCCGGAAAATGCAAGCACCTCCGGATCCGGCTATTGCCCTTCTTGGATATTTTTGTTTTACCTACCCGCTTACCGGAGTCGTTGGCCACTACATCATAGCCTGCATAACTGACCAGTTGCCCCGCACTTTCAAAAGCCGCAAAACCATTGGTCTCTGCTACAATTACGGCCAGGCTTTGGCAGCCCAGTCCTTTGATGCTCCCGATCTTTTCAAATTTTTGTTTTAAGGCCGGATCAGCATCGATAAGTGCCTGCACTTTTGTTTTAAGTGACGCTTTGTTCTTTTTTAGAACCACTAGTTGCTTTTGCAGCATCTTCTCCAGGTCTTTATCGCGGAACATGCCATGCTGCAGGGCGTGCAACTGATTGGACAGCGCGATGGCTTGCTCGGTAAGGTTTTGAATCTGCCGGGTCACCAATCGCAGCCGGTAAATGTTGGCCGATAAGGGTTGCCACCGGCTGCACTGTTGTTCGCAGGCCATTTGGGCAAGGCCTTTGGCATCAATACGATCGGTTTTTGAGTTCAGGCCCAGCGACTCTTTATATTTCCGGGCTTTGTTGGGAAGCACAACGGAGAGATCGTATGCTTTGGTGTGCAGGTACCAGGCCAGCTGCTCATAATAGACCCCCGTTGCTTCCATTAAATAAACCGTCGGCAAAGGGAGCTTCTTGTGTTTCGTACACCAGGCATCGAAACGATCAAACCCTGTTTTGTCATTACTAAAACTGCTGCGTGCTTGAATGATAACGTGCTGCTGGCGGTCAATTACACTTAAACAAACATCAAAGCTGTCCATGGCCATGTCTATACCAATACCATACTTCAATAAATCCATACCTGAATTTGAAAAATGAATACGCAGCAACGTTTTCTTTAGTAGCCTTCTCTCATATTTTATACAAGGTTAGCAGCTCTGTAAGGCGGCTACCTTTAAGTACTGTTCAGGCTTTAAAAGAAAAAGCAATTAAGGGAGGCCTTGCGCTCAACATAGCGATGCTTGTTTAGTATGCGTACTGGTTACTTAATTGCTTTGTTGCTATAATGAAAAATAATCTTTTGCAATGATATGAGTATGCAGCCTGGCCCATTGCCGCTAAGCGTACTTGTGCCGCACTTTTAGAGTGGTTTTGCCATCGGCACAATGCTTAAAGTCTTTCGTGAAAAGTTACGACCCGTCTTCTACCACGGCACAAGTACCCTAAGCGGCCAAAGCCCTGCGGCATACTTGCGCCAGATGCTCCGCGATGCTTTCCTATTGTCATATTCATAGACCTGTCTGCTATTTGCGCTTATGCCTTGTTGTTATTAGTTTTACCCGATGAGCCGTAAGTACAAGTTCCGGGACAACGACCAGCTCTATTTTGTCTCTTTTGCCGTGGTGGGCTGGATCGATTTGTTTATCCGCACCGAATACAAAGACATCCTGCTCAAAAGCTTCCAGTACTGCAGGGAGCATAAAGGCCTGGAGTTGTATGCCTACTGCATTATGACCTCGCACGTGCACCTGATCATCGGCTCTCAGAAAGAACCCATGGCGAACATCATGCGCGATTTAAAGCGGCATACCTCCGAGCAGCTGCATAAAGCCATTCAGCAACACCCGGGCGAAAGCCGGAAAGAGTGGATGCTGCAGCTGCTGCAGCAGGCCGGAAGCCAGAATTCCAACAACCGCGGGTTTCAGCTTTGGCGGCAGGACAACCGGCCTATTGAGTTGCGGGATGCCCATCGGTTGTACCAAAAGTTGAACTATATTCACCGCAACCCGGTAGCGGCTGGTTTTGTGGAAAAGGAAGAAGACTGGTTGTACAGCAGTGCCCGGAATTACTTTGGGTTGAAAGGTTTGATAGAGGTTACTCTCTTAGAGCCGCAAGTAGTAACCGTTACGTAGCGTCTTACAGCGCGGCACAAGTACGCAGCGCGGCAAGGGCCAGGCGGCATACTTGCGCCAGTGTCGGGGTTACCTGCTTAGAAAACTGGATGAAAGAAAGTCCAGAAGAACACAAGCAGTTATTTCCAGACTTAACAGCTACTAACTTCATTTTTGATAACGTAAGTCAAAAACTAACATTCTATCAGTACGATCAAAAGACGTTTATTTTAAGAACACACTACAATTTATTTACTGATAAACCAAAGGATAGGAATAAACCTGTAGGGTGGTATGCCTTAGATGTAAATCAGGATGGAGAAGTGGTTGATGATTGGCTTCACTTTGATTAAAACGTTTGCTAACACAGGTTTCCCCGAAATACAGGAAACGAAGCATAGGCTCAGCTAACCAATTCTATTTATCTTCATATTAAACCTGAGGCTACAGAAGCACAGACTGCCTGTACTTCGTAAAGCCCTTCACGTTAGCAGCAACCTTGAGCAATCCATATAAACATGAGAGAGCATAACAAACGGTGGTTAATGAGTGTTATGAAAACATCGGGCAGCAAAAGAGAGCGTGTCCATAATGGGAGTTATGCTGACGAACGCCATTTGCAAAAAACAAAAGATTATGACGACTTGCCATCTCATGAGAGCATTAAGACCACTCAGAAATTTGGAAATGGAAAAATCAATTATGGACTACTTGTCCGATTCCTGCGCAATCAAGTAGGCAACGATTGGGACCAGGTATACTCTGAAATTATTTCCAGAATACCAACTAAGCTATTAGACTACAAAGAAATGGTCTTTTGGTTTGTAGCAGATAATGTAGATATTATTGATGGTCGACCTTGGAACAAGAAAACTCAACAATTTATTTGGACAGGCGAGTCATTTGGGCCCGTTCACCATACAGAAATAAAGCAAGCACCTGAGTTCCGGGAATTTTATGTAGATCCCCAAACGAATAAACTGGTTCATATCGAGCAGAAGGCTTTCAAAAGAATTTGCAAAAGAGATTAAGTATGAAAAGGGCAGCTGCTAACCCTTAGCTATTCGTAGTGTTCTACAAATTATAAACTGCGGACAGCGTGAACTATAATTTAATCTTTTACTACGAATAGCAAGGGCTATTTGAACCCCATTATACAAGCTGCATTAATAGTATATTTTGGCGCTGCGTTAAATAAGCACGGCAGGTAACATCGGCTTGTCAATATGCTGGCTGACGACCAATCATCGTACTTTTTTTCTCTAATCAACTTTATCTAACTTGCCAAGGCAGACGGAATTCTACTGTCAGTACATCGGAAGGCCCTGTTCCGTCATGCTAAAGTACCCTTACGGTTTCACCACCAAAACACTAAAACCATGGTAAGGATTGCTTTATTTGGCCTTTTAATTGGCTCTTCAATTCTTAATAGCTGCAACAACGCTGACAATACGAAATCAACAGCAGAAAGTGAAAGAAAGAATACAGACACACTTGCGTATTTTAACCTGCGTCCGGCATTGGAAAAGGAGTATGGCTATACGCATGCTGTAAAAATTGGAGACGATCTTAAAATTTCCGGAGCAGTTAGCATGAATGAATCAGGAGTCATTGTTGCGCCGGGCGACATGGAACAACAGATGAAAAATTGCTACAGCGATTTAGAAACGATCTTACAACATTATGGATACACGTTTGACGATGTCGTGGTGGAAAATATCTACACAACTAATATGGCCGATTTTATAAAGGTTTCTGGCTTTCGTAACACTATTTATAAAAAGCAATTTCCGACAGGTACCTGGCTTGAAGTTAAAGGATTGGCAGTATCGGGGCAGCTGATTGAGATTGATATGGAGGCCCACAAGACGAAATAGTAATCATCGGTCCCCCTTGTGTCTCCTCTTTCTAGTAAATGCTAAGGCGAGGGACACGGTGGCCTGGCGAAATAATTAGACCTATATTTGACCCATTACAACGTACAAATAAGTCTGTGCTTTAAGCTTTGTTAATGGATACCAGACCTTTTGAAATCATTGCTTTTTTATGCATTGTCCTGTTGTGTTGGAGAGTATATATTGCTATCCGATTGGATAGAATGCGAACAGGTGGAAAAGTGTTTTTTACTAAATTCCTTTTTGGTATATATGCACTTGAAGCGTTGCTACCTATACTAAGAAATGGTGATAGTAAAGAAGAACATCAACTCATAAAAACAGCTAACAGATTAGTCATTCTATTTTATGTATTAGCTGTGGGCTTCTTTATTGCTGTAAAGTATACAGTCTAAGCAGGGCTTCACCGACAGGTTTATGGCTTGGCGAGCCCCGCTAATACTTGAGTATCCAATTAATTAATGGAAATGTTCAAACTGTTTGAATGCTTTCACAGGCTAGCTTCCCGCAAACGGTGTCCCAAAGATGCCCACGGCCAATTCTGCCCAAACAAGTAAAAACGCTATTACTATTGCAACACAGATGGCTATGCGATAATCCAGCTTTCTAACCTTCCTGATTACAAACTCACACGCCAGGCCAGTGCCAAGCAGCAACACGCCCATAATAAGAAAGTCGCCTAGCTTCCAATCCACTTCTGTGGTAAACTGCATAGCTATGAAGGGTATAAGTAATAAAAGAACTACAGAGAGTAGAATGCCAATCAGTCTTTTGTTTTGTGTAATCATAAGTGATTTGTTTAAGTATAATTTGTTAGGATAGTTTGGTTGTTAGAAATTCGTTAGCATACGATTAATCTTATCAAGCCTTTCATATTGCTCTTTGTATTTCTTCTACTTGTCCAGTTTCTGCCCTTATGGTGCTTTAATTCACTTTGCAGTTCAAAGTAAACGAAAGTACTTTGTATTTCAAAGTAATTGTGGGGAAATTTATCTAAATCTTTATCTAGAGGCCCCTAATAGGGGGAAGCAGCAATCTTGAGGCTGAGGTTTTGTATACTACTTTAGAATAATTTACGGTCTCGGCAGGAGCTTATTGGCCTAGCCATATTACTAGATCTAAAAGAAAAGCTGACAGCAACTTAGTACCTAGCTCTAGCATCCTATCTGCTTCAATCTCTTAAGGGCAATTACCACCCACTGCATGTCCAGGTACTATAATATCCTTGGGTAGCATACAAGCTCGTACCACTATCTTGTTTAGTCGCTATTGCTTTTGGCTTGACTACCTCTTTCTGTAATTGTCCCTGCTCACTCACCTGCCAGGACGATAAGCGGCCAGTAGTAAGCTTTTTGCTTTTGCGTTTGGGTTTAGGTGGAGTATAAGCTGGTAGTGAAACCAATTTGGGTGCATTATCTGTTTCTACAGTCATCGTAGGGATAGTCTGTTCAACAGTTGGCTTCACCTTTCCAAACTCCTGCAACAGTAAGGCCTTGATCTTTTCCTCCGTCATGCCTTTGCGCAACATCCGTACGGCCTTACCTGTTAGCTTGCCAAACAGCCCATGTTTGCGCACTGTCTTGGGCAGGGTGTAGTACCACTTGCGCACCATTTTAGAAGCCTCCTTGAACTCCCGCTTGCGCAGGCACAGCAGTGGGTAGTGTTCGTCCTGGCTCATGCGTTTTTTGGTACCAGTGGTGGGTTCGCCTTTTAGGCGCATGTAGTACCTGCCGTTCATCTGGTAAAACACCATATCGTCAATGGTGCCGGTAATAAAGAGTGGTCCTGCCTGTCGTGCCATAGGGTTGTTTTTTTAAGTTTAATACTAAACTATTTAGTAAAAATAACCCTTCCTTTTTATCCTTACAAGCCGCAGCCTCTTTAGTTATACACATGTAAATTGCCTTGAATGTCACACGCCGGCCCCCTCGAAGAGCAGCCCTCTTGCGCGCTCCATCCGGATGCCGGCTGTAACGCCTCTTGCTTTTGGCAGGCGTAATTTATTTCAGCAGCTGCTCTCCCTCTCCAATCAGCCATCAGCCATCCTTACATCAGCCATATTCCCGCAAATCCTTAAATCTCCCCCAATCCCGGTTCAGACATCCTCCACCTTACGTCATACGTCCTTCATAGTAACGTCTAGGAAACGTCCTATAAGTCAGTAGGGAACGTGTAGGTTCACCCGTACCTCACCCGTACATCAGCCCTTCCACAGCCCTTCCTTGGCCTGTACCACGCCACCTGGCAACCGGTAAGAGTTCATTAGAGATAATAAAGAAAATGGAATAAATAGAGTCGAAATAACTCTTGTAGAGAAGACGCTAAAGATACAAAAACTATAGCTCAACACCGTAAGCCATAATCGCTTTTGCAGGCATATTATTAATAGTTATGCTAATAAGTTACTATCGAAAAAAACGTACATACAAATTATGTAATAGTACCAACAAGGGCATCCTGTAGAAAACCGCAAGCTTATGCACAAGTTTACACTTTCTATTCCTACGCCTTGCCACGAAAATTGGGATCAAATGACACCGGTTGAAAAGGGACGGTTTTGTGCCTCTTGCCAGAAGACAGTGATTGACTTTACTAATATGACCGATCAGCAACTGGCTGCCTATTTTAAAAAGCCAACAGGGAGTGTTTGTGGACGTTTTGTAAAAGACCAACTTGAGCGGAATATCACAGTACCAACTAAACGTATTCCTTGGCTGCGCTACTTCTTTCAGTTTACATTGCCAGCTTTTCTGTTTTCTCTGAAAGCAACTGGGCAGAAAGTGGAACGTGTTGAAAAGATTAGCATTGTTCATAGTAAAACTGATTCACCCATTAATAAACTCAGTCAGGAGGTTACACGAGATAAGCTGCAATACGATACAGTGAGAAATGATATGGCATTAACGTCAGCGTTACAGGGTATTGCAGGAGGAGTAATGGTTATACATAATCCGAAAAGAACTAAAAAAGCAATTCCATTAATCAGTAATGCAAAACAAGATACAGCCTTTAATCAATTTAGTGTATATCCTAATCCTGCACGATCAAATGGTACAGTTACTATCGATTGCAAAAAGTTGGCAAGAGGAGCGTACTCTATGCAAATCGTAGCCATCGAGGGAAGACCGGTATATACAAAGCAGCTGGAGCTGGAACAAAAGGGAGGATTGCTACGTACCGAATTACCTGCACTTACACCTGGCCAATATGTTATCACCCTCACGAGTATTGATTCTAAGAAAGTATTTACCGAAAAGATTCAAGTATTATAAATCTATACGAACCGTATGGAAATTTTTGGTGTGTGCATCTTATAAGAAACCGCTTGTTTATGAAGAAATTCAACCTTACTATACCCAAGCCTTGCCATGAAAACTGGGACCAGATGACGCCAGAAGATAAGGGCCGCTTTTGTGGTTCTTGTCAGAAAACGGTAGTTGATTTTACGAATATGAGTGACCGTGAGTTAGCCGCTTTCTTTAAGAAATCAGTTGGTTCAGTATGTGGCCGGTTTCACCAGGATCAATTGAATCGCGAGATCACTGTTCCAAAGAAGCGCATCCCCTGGCTGCGTTACTTCTTCCATATTGCCTGGCCAGCGTTTATTGTGATGTTGAAGTCGTGTGGGCCTAAAGACCGCGTGGTGGGAGATGTAGTTCCAGATATTTCATTATCTAATGGCGGTGCAAAAGAAAATCTAACTACGATTGTGACGATGGGCATGCCGCTTTCAGTACCAGAAGAAAATATCCCACCTCCACCTGTTGCTGGTAAAGTAGTGGCCTCAGAAGAGTTTTGCGCATTTAGTGGAATTACCGGTGATGTTGTTTTTGCACCAATTGATTCTGTGGAAGGAATTGACACTACTGCATATGTGTTGTATGAAGATTGTTTTGGAATAGGTGTTGAAATAGATTCTGCTGTTGTAGCAGATACCACTATAAGCAATTATGATCAAGATGGCATTGATACGATTATTTCTGTTGCACCGATTAAAACTGATAAGGAACCGGCAGCCCATTTGGTAACGGATACAAATGAATCTGAAGTTCATTCAGTAATCGCCTACCCCAATCCTTCACGCGCTGGTAGTATCTTGAATCTAAAGTTTGCAGAGAAGGAATTTACACCAGTATCTATACAATTACTGACATCTGGCGGCCAACGGGTGGTACATAAAATGTTGGGGAAGTCTGACTATTCAATGCCTTGTACACTTCAATTGCCCTCCAATCTAACCAGTGGTATTTATTTTATTCAGGTACTGTATGCAAATGGTTCTAAAGACAAAGCAACAGTGATGGTGAGTCAGTAGAGAACGTATTTAGTTGACAGTTGGTAGTTGGCAGTTGAGAGGCTCTATTTCTGACTGTCAACTATCGACTGCCAGTTATCATTTGCGTGGTTCTGCTTACTTATTGGTAAAAGCCGGATGATAATTCTCTAATGTCTTGCGTAGATATTCACGATCCAGGTGTGTGTAGATCTCTGTAGTAGTAATGCTTTCATGTCCCAGCATTTCCTGCACCGCACGCAAGTCGGCGCCACCTTCTACCAGGTGCGTAGCAAAGGAATGGCGGAAGGTGTGGGGTGAGATGGTTTTCTTCAATTCGGCTTTTGCTGCCAGGTCTTTAATGATCAGGAAGATCATTACTCGCGTTAGCCGGCTTCCTCTGCGGTTGAGGAAAAGTATATCTTCTTCACCCGACTTTGGTTTTATAGTATTGCGGATATGCTCCCGGTAAATGCCAATGTATTTGATGGCATCGCTACCAATAGGCACCAGCCGCTCTTTGTTGCCTTTACCAATTACACGGATAAAGCCTACATCTAAAAACAACTGTGATATTTTTAAGTTAACGACCTCGCTTACACGAAGTCCGCAGCTATACAGTGTTTCCAAAATAGCCTTATTACGTCCGCCTTCAGGAGTGCTTAGATCAACTTGTGAAATGAGCAGTTCAATCTCTTCAAAGGAAAGTGTATCGGGTAGGTGGCGTACCAGCTTAGGTGCTTCCAATAAAGTGCTGGGGTCTTTCTTGGAAATATCTTCCAGTAAACAGAATTTATAAAACGTGCGGATACCTGAAATGATACGGGCTTGTGAGCTTTGCGTCATACCCAGCTCTGCAATCCATTTAATGAATTTCTGTAAATCAGCAAGGGTTACCTGGTCGGGTGTTTTTGCCAACTGCTGGTCTTCTAAAAAAGTAGTCAGCTTCTCTATGTCGTTCAAATAGGCCTCAATAGAATTATTGGCCAGCGAACGCTCCAGCTGCAGATAAGCTTTAAATCCTTTTTTATAGGGCAACCACATTTAATTGCAGATTTGAGATTTCAGATTTGGCTACAAGCTGCACGCTGCACGCTGCACGCTGCACGCAAAGAGTGACCGAATGATAGGACATCCTTTCACGTCTCACGTTTCACGGCTTAAAGCGTGCAGCGTGCAGCTTGCAGCTTTCAAAAGTACATCCATTCTTCAACGAAATGCCTATCTTAGGGAGAGAAGCATTCCCTATGTCGAATTATCTTAAGAAGTTCAACCTGAGTGTGATCCAGAGCCGTTCCCGCCTGCGTCGTTTCTTAACTAAGCTGGAGAAGCAACCACCTAAGACATTAGACCTGATAGCGGAAGAAGTGGATAAGGAGGTATGGGCAGAAACCAATTGCCTGGCCTGTTCTAACTGCTGCCGTAATATGACACCTACTTATACCTTCCAGGACATAAAGCGGATAGCCACCCATTTTAGAATGAGCATTAGTGACTTTAAAGCCAAGTGGCTGTACAAGAACAAGCAAGGCGAGTGGATGAATGTCAGCCAACCCTGCCAGTTCCTGGACCTAAAGACCAATATGTGTTCTATCTATGCCATCCGGCCACAAGACTGTGCCGACTTCCCCCACCTAACGAAAAAGAAGATGGTGGATTATATGCATGTGCACAAACAAAATGTACAGTATTGTCCGGCTACGTTTAAGATGGTAGAGAAGATGATGGAAAGGGTAGGAATACTTAGGTGAAAATTCCAAAGGAGAAAAAACAAATACCAAAATCCAAATGCCATCCTTCAGGTCTTAAATTCGAAAAACGAAATGCGAAAAGGCTATTCAAGGAGACTGTTTTACCCTACGTTATTATTCTTGTTTTCTTCACTTGTAGTTGGGCAGTCTTATGGGCAAACATCACTTCAGAAAAAGCAGGCTCAAACAATTATTTCCCATTTAAAAAGCGGTGATGGCAATTATGAATACCGGGTAGGGGCCAGGGATACACTAATGGATTTAAATGGAGACGGTTATAAAGACCTCTTAATTGAGTACTATGCCGACTCTGGAACAGGCCTGAAAAATAGGGTTACTGTTTATTTATACGACAACATAAAGAAAAAGTTTAAGCCATGCGAACAGTTAAGCTCCTTAGCTAATCCTACTTTTTACTTTGACAAAAAAATAGTTGTAGGATACTATGTAGGAAATGGTGGCGGTGATGCTACCAAACTAAAATGGAAGGGGCACCGGTTAGACACCTTAGAACATATTGATATTGACATTACCATCCCTGACAAAGTGGCCATTTACACGTTAACCTCAACCAACTACCAAACTAAAAAGACGTCGGTTAAAACCTTGCAAGTTATGGCCCTACCTAAAGAGTACAACTATTGGTCTTATCAGCCACTAATCAAGTTAGAAACCCCTTAACGTGATCTTAAATAAGGACAGTAGATATTCCATATCTTGGAAAGAGTCTCCTTTTCTTGATGTATCACCCTAAGATATGGAATATCTGGTCGTTGCTTCTTCAAACCTCAAATTCCAAATTTCAAATCTTTTCTACAGATACACATCCTCAATCAAGAAATAATCCGGCTTTTGATTCCGGTATTGATTAATAGCTAAGATATCGTACTGCACATGGCGGTAATGGGGATGTTGGTGCAGGAATTCATTGGCGGCATTAAGCAGGTACTGGAACTTCTTTTTAGTAACGGCTTCCTCGGGGTGGCCATAGATTTTAGAGGATCGCATCTTCACTTCTATAAAATGCAGCTTATCTTCTTTCAGGGCAATGATATCAATCTCGTAGTGGGAAAAGCGCCAGTTGCGGTGCAGTAAGGTATAGCCTCTTTCACTAAAATAAGCATCTGCCAGATCTTCTCCCGTTTTACCAAGGGTATTGTGTAACGCCATGCGTTATCTTTAGCCCCAATTTAAATCAATCCAAATTAACCGTGCAACGAATCTTTAAGCTGGAAGGAAAAGTGCAGCAATATGCCTGGGGTGGTTATGACTACCTGCCACAACTATTAAATCAGGAAAATAACGAAGCGAAACCCTTTGCTGAATACTGGCTGGGGGCGCATCCCAATCATCCGAGCAAGGTGCTTGTTAGTACGCCTACTGAGGCGGTGGGTGTTACAACTGAAAACCTGGATGCCTTTATACAACAGGATGCTACTAATGTACTAGGTGTGCCAGTTGAAGAGCGTTTCCATGCATTGCCCTATTTATTAAAAGTGCTGGATGTGCGCCAGATGCTTTCCATACAAGTACATCCTTCGAAAGTAGAAGCCGAAAAAGGATTTCTGCTGGAGAACGAGGCTGATATACCTGTTACCGCCTCTAACCGCAATTATAAAGACGATAATCATAAACCGGAGCTGATGGTAGCCTTGGGCTCCTTTTGGCTGCTACATGGGTTTAAACCGGAGGCAGAATTAAAACAAGTCATTGATCGTACGCCCGAATTGCAGTCGCTGGCGCCTGTATTTGAAAAAGAGGGATATAAAGGGCTTTATGAAAAAGTAATGACCCTGCCCCAAGTAGAAGTAAATGCCCGGCTGGAGCCTTTGGCCAAGCGGGTAGTACCGTTGTACGAAGCCGGAAAACTGGCTAAGTCGTCTGAAGATTTTTGGGCAGCAAGAGCTATCCAATCGTTTTGCAAAGACGGCCAGTACGACCGCGGAATTTTTTCCGTTTATTTTTTTAACCTGCTGAACCTGCAAAAAGGGGAGGGGATCTTTCAACCCGCCGGTATGCCACATGCTTACCTGGAGGGACAAAACGTAGAGATCATGGCCAATTCAGATAATGTATTAAGAGCAGGACTGACCGATAAATACATAGATGTGCCTGAACTATTGAAGCATACTGAATTTGTTGGTACTGTTCCGCAGATCATAAAAGCTTCAGGATCAGAAACCTTTTACGAGGCGCCGGTTCCGGAGTTTGGCATTTACCAGTACGAGGTGGAAGCCGGGTATTTAAAAACGCTATTGACTGACAGTGCTGAAATCTTCCTATGCCTGGAAGGGGAAGTGAGTTTGACAGCTGCGGGGGCTTCTCTATCCATTCGTAAAGGGGAGGCTGCATTTGTTTGTGCGCAGACAGAAGTGGAACTGCAGTCTGGTGCTGGCGGAAAGGTTTACCGGGCTACTGCAGGATGTGTATAACCCTGTAGAAAATTTGCCGTGTACATAAGCTTTCTTCCATTATTTTTGTCGCTGTTTAAAAGAACATACATGAAATTTAATAAATCGCTCTGGGTTGCTATTGGCTTGTTGATCATTGTAGGATCTGTATCACGTTTGTTTGGCTTTGCGCCACAGATTGCTATGGCCATTTTTGGTGGAGCTATGATAAAGGATAAAAAGTTGGCTTTTGTAGTGCCAATGATCTCTATGCTGCTTTCTGATGTATTGATGGAAGTATTGTTTGTTAATGGCTATTTCCCTTACAGCGGTTTTTATTCAGGTCAGGTTACCAACTATGTATTGTTGGCTTCTTTAACCTTGTTTGGTTTTATGGTGAAAAGCTGGAATGTAGCACGTATTGCTACAGCTGCAGTAGCTGCACCTACTACCTACTTCCTGATCAGCAATTTTATTGTTTGGGCAAACGGTGGTGGCTATAGCCGTCCTAAAAACTTTGGTGGTTTGATGATGTGCTATACAGACGCATTGCCTTTTTACCGTAGCTATTTAATTAGCACATTAGTATTCTCTGTTATTTTCTTTGGAGGCTACTACTTAGTACAACGTTTTGTATTGAATCGAAATACACAAATCGCTTAAAACAGAAGCCCCGCAAAATGCGGGGCTTTTTTATTTCCCGTTGTGAGCGCTTCGCGCTAAATTGTTTCACGCAGAAACGCGGAGAGCGCGGAGATGAGGGTTTCGCACAGAGGAAAGGAGAAAAAGAGTTTCACGCAAAGGCGCAAAGATTAAAAGACGCTAAGAAGTGGCGGGATATAAAAGAAAAGCACTCCTACATCGGAGTGCTTTTTTATTTGAGCTTTTCTTATTCTTTAAGTTACTTTCTCGGCGTCTCTGCGCCTCTGCGTGAAATCCTTGTTCATTATTCTCTTCCCTGTCAACTGCCAACCATCATCTGTCATCTTCTCTTCTCCCTAATCCCTAAATCTCCCCAAATCCCGGTTCAGACAATTTCAGCGTCGTAAACCAGTAGTTGCTATGCTGAACAGGGTTAGATGTGGTAACTTTTAATGGATGATTAAACAAAGGGCAGTTTTTGACCAGTGTATGATACTCGCCATTCTCGCCACAAGCATCTACACCTAATGCTTCCAGTTCTGCAATCATATCTGTTGTTAATGTTCTGCCTAAGAAGGAAGGACCCATTACTTCGTTGCAGCTAACAATAATGGTTTCCAGTCCCCATTGCAGCATTTCCAATACCAATTCTTTCCGGTTGCGGTGCCAGATAGGAAGAACGGCTGTTAAGCCGGCATTATTACAGACTTTCTCTTCCCACTCTTTGTGCGCATCCAGGTCAATATCGCCAAAGATGGCGTGAGTAAGTGCATGCTGCTGCTTTAGTTGTGAAAGCGCATTGGTAAAATGCTGTTCATACTCCTGCCAGGAGGCGGCGATCATGTGAATAGGCAAGCCCATGGCCGCTGCCTGTGCCTGCAGAATAGAAGAGGGGATGCCGTGTGAACGGGAGATCTGGCCTGCTTCATTTAATACATTCAATAATACTTTTGGCTGCAGGCCTTGCTGCATGGCCTGGTGTGCAGCAAAACAGCTGTCTTTACCACCACTCCATGATACTAATGCGGTTTGCATATTTATAAGGATTTCATTTCAGCTTCATACACATCGTCTACCGCCAGGTTCTTACCATCGGCAGCAGCCGTTGCCAGTTCATCGCAGCGATTATTATACGGATTATCGGCATGGCCTTTTACCCATACAAATTGGATGTTGTGTTCTTTGGCCAGGTGATGGTATTGCAGCCAGAGGTCTTTATTCTTTTTGCCGCCAGCAAAGTTGGTGGCGATCCATTTCTTCAGCCACCCTTCTTTAATGGCTTTTACAATGTATTGGCTATCGGAATAAATGGTAATGTTCAGTCCTGGCTTTTTCAAGGCTTTCAGACCTTCAATCACCGCCAATAGCTCCATGCGGTTGTTAGTGGTCATGCGAAAACCACCAGAAAGCTCCATGCGTTTGTTCTGATACATGAGAATGGTTCCAAACCCACCACGGCCTGGGTTACCGCGGGCCGCCCCGTCTGTATACATAATAATAGATGCACTCATAAATAGGGTGCAAAACTATTGGAATTTGGAATTTGAAATTTGATATTTGGAATTTGAGATTAGGTCTTAAACTCTTCCCTTCGTATTTCGATATTTACTTTTCGGATTTTCCAATATAAGACTGCTAAATGACTACAAAAGTTTGCAAGCTCAGACACCGGTCTCAGACAGTTTGCAAACTTTTGAAGTTGATATCTGATATCAATTTCAACTTGATAGAATGACTACTTGCACATTCAAATCTCAAATTTCAAACTTCAAATCTCAAATCCCCTCATACTTGGAACACTCCCACTTTCAGGTCTGGTATCTCAGGGTTTTGATTAGCTGCGTGTAAGCCTTCAGAGATCACCTTTCTTGTATCTATAGGATCAATAATGGCATCTACCCAAAGGTGAGATGCTGCATAGTACGGCGTGGTTTGTTTTTCGTACTTGCTCTTGATCTTATTCAACAAGTTGCTTTCATCTTCAGGCGATACTTCTTTGCCCTTCGACTTCATGGCGGCTACCTGTATTTGCAATAAGGTCTTGGCGGCTTGTTCGCCACCCATTACAGCGATCTTAGCAGTAGGCCATGCATAAATAAAGCGCGGGTCATAGGCCTTGCCACACATGGCATAGTTGCCCGCACCATAAGAGTTGCCTATTACAATGGTGATCTTGGGAACAACCGAGTTGGCCACAGCATTTACCAGTTTAGCACCATCTTTAATAATACCAGCGTGTTCACTACGGCTACCTACCATAAAGCCGGTAACGTCTTGCAGAAACACTAACGGTATTTTCTTTTGATTACAGTTTAAGATAAAGCGGGCGGCTTTGTCGGCGCTATCGTTGTAGATCACGCCACCCATTTGCATTTCACCTTTCTTATTCTTTACGATCTTGCGTTGGTTGGCCACTATACCTACGGCCCAACCATCTATACGCGCATAGCCGCAAACGATAGTCTTGCCATAATCCTTTTTAAACTCATCGAACTCGGAGTTGTCAACCAGGCGCTCGATCAACTCCACCATGTCGTATGGCTTGCCACTATCTGAAACAATGGTATATAGATCTTCTGAAGCTTTAGCTGGTGCTTTGGGTTCTGCACGATCAAAGCCTGCCTTTTCTTTATGGCCTAGTTTATCAATGATCTTCTTTACCTGGTCCAGGCATTCTTCTTCTGTATTGAACTTATAATCGGCAATGCCTGATATTTCGGTGTGTGTTACGGCACCACCTAAGGTTTCAATATCGATGTCTTCACCCACAGCTGCTTTTACCAGGTAGGGGCCAGCCAGGAAAATAGAGCCAGCGCCTTCTACCATCAAGGTTTCATCGCTCATGATAGGTAGGTAGGCGCCACCAGCCACACAGGCACCCATAACCGCAGCAATCTGTGTGATGCCTTGCGCGCTCATACGGGCATTGTTATAAAAGATGCGTCCAAAATGTTCTTTGTCGGGGAAGATCTCATCCTGCATGGGCAGAAATACACCAGCGCTATCTACCAGGTAGATAATAGGCAAATGGTTCTGCATGGCAATCTCCTGCAAGCGTAAATTCTTCTTTCCTGTAATGGGAAACCAGGCACCTGCTTTTACGGTTTGATCATTGGCTACAATCACACACTGACGGCCACTCACATAGCCTGTACCTGCTACCGTTCCCCCAGCCGGACAGCCACCTTGTTCTTCATACATTTCCCAACCAGCAAAGGCGCCGATCTCAACAAACGGCGTGTTTTTATCAATGAGGTAATCAATACGCTCACGGGCAGTAAGCTTGCCTTTTTCTTTTTGCTTGGCAATGGCTTTCTTGCCACCACCTTCATATATTTTGTGGAGATAAGTATTTGTCTTTTCAACAAGGGCTTTTAAACCAGTGCTTTGAACCTGTGTTTCCATAATATGCCATTAAGGGCAAACAAATATAGGAGGAAGGAGGATGCGCGCCATCAACCCAAAAAATCTAATGTTTAACAGCGCAAAATGCCGCATCTTCCTTATTTTTAAAAAATGTTTGCGAGCGAAACCCTTACACCCTTAGCGCAACATGTAAAGAAGCAGACAAATGCAGAACACATGGCACTGGAAGACCTGATAGTGCCACAGATTCAGTCGGTACAGTCTGTTAATGATTATGCGCAGTTATTGTCTCTCTTTTATGGCTATAATAAGCCGGTAGAACAAGCCATTCATGCCATCATAGATGCTTCTGTATTGCCCGATATTGCTAAGCGGCATAAAGCCCATTTATTAGTAGATGATCTGAAAGCTTTAGGCTTTTCTCAAACTCCTAAACTTTGTGATAATATTCCATCCATACAATCTTTAGAAGAAGCTTTTGGCGCACTTTATGTGTTAGAGGGCTCCACCTTGGGGGGCAAGAGTATAACCCAATTGCTGTTGAAGACCAGGCTGGATCTACAACCCAGCCACTTGCGTTTTTTCAATGCATATGGAAAAGAAACAGGCCCTATGTGGATGGCATTTCTTTCTCAATTGAACACCTTTACCTCTGAGGCGCAACAAGCAATGATCATTGACGCCGCCAGGGAAACCTTTATAAAATTCAAGCAGTGGATACTACAAGTACGTCAGTCGTAATAAAAAGAAACGAAGCCGAGGTTTGTGGCCGTGTACCCTTACACCAAACCAACCAGATACAACCACACGGAGCGGTGCTGGTGGTAAAGACAGTTGATTGTACCATTCTGCAAGCCAGCGAAAATATTGAGACGTTTTTAGGAGCGCCCGCTACAAATGTGGTGGATACTCTTTTGTCCAATTATATTCCTGCCAATCAGTTTACTGCCTTACAAGTGCGGTTAAAGAGTGCTGCTATCGATAAAGTTCCCTTGGTGTTGACCAGTAACGGTGCTGACATATTAGCCCTGTTGCAAACGCAGGAACCTTATTTTATTATGGAACTAGAGCGATTGGATAAAGGCGTTGCACAGGACTCTTTTGTGGATATTTACCAGGAAGTGAAGTATGTTATGGCAGAGCTGGAGGGGGTAAAAACAACAGATGATACGTGTAAGATTGTAGCCCGTGAATTAAAGCGGATTTCTGGCTTTGATAAGATCATGATCTATCGCTTTGATGAAGAATGGAATGGGGAAGTGATAGCAGAGGAAAAAGAAGAGGGGATGGAGGCCTACCTTGGATTGAAATTTCCAGCCTCCGACGTACCTAAGCAGGCGCGTGAACTTTATCGTAAAACGCCCTATCGCTTAATTCCAAATGTAAATTACCAGCCAGAGAAGCTATACCCGGTTATTAATCCGCTGACACAAGGATTTACCGACTTAACCAATTGTAACCTGCGTAGTGTGGCTGCGGTGCATTTAGAATACTTGCGAAATATGAAGGTGTCAGCATCCATGTCTACCCGGATATTGAAAGATGGACAGCTATGGGGCTTGATTGCTTGTCACCATCGGGAGCCAAAATATTTGTCGTACCAGGTTTGTTCTTTATTTGAGATGCTATCATCTGTTGTAACCAATAAGATAATGGCTGTTCAATACCGCGATGCTTATCATTATAAGACCGATCTGCAATTCCGGTTAAGCAAGATCATGGAAGCCGTATATCGTAAAAATGACCTTATAGGCGGACTAATAGACCAGCAAAAAGAGTTGTTAGATCTTCTTGGTGCAGATGGATTGGTTATTAATACAAGCAAGCAAACTGAGTCTTTTGGTACTACACCCGACCGCATGGAAGTTGAGGAGCTGGTATATTGGTTACAAAGTCAATCCATAAACAAGCTCTATCACCAGTCCAGGCTTACGGGCGTATTTGAAAATGCAAGTGCTTATGCCAAAACTTGCAGTGGTTTATTGGCCTTGCCCATACAAGCAGAAAAAGGGTTTTATATACTGGTTTTTCGTTCAGAGGCTGTGCAAAAGATCAATTGGGGCGGCAATCCCAACGAGGCTGTTCAGTTTGAAAAGGACAAAAAGAACTATCACCCACGCAATTCCTTTAAGCTCTGGCAGGAAACCGTATTTAATAAAGCTAATCCATGGAGTGAGGAGCAGTTGCTGATTGCAGAACAATTGCGGAATTTTGTCGTTGAATATCTGCTAAACACTGTTTAACAATTGTAAAAAGGAGAATTTACTAATTTCGACTATATACCCTTAATCCTGTAGTAAATTATGAAGCCAGTCACAACTGACCATGAACCACCCTATATTGTAGCTATTGGAGCGTCGGCGGGTGGGTTAGAAGCAATTCATGACTTCTTCGACAATATGCCGGTTAATGGTAACCTGGCCTTTGTTATCATACAACATCTATCACCCGATTATAAAAGCTTATTGGTAGAGCTTGTATCTAAGCATACCAATATGAAGGTATTAGAGGCGCAGCACGATGCAGCGGTTGAAACACATTGTGTATACGTAATACCTAACAATAAGCTGCTCACCATTGAAAACGGACGCTTGCAACTTAGCCAAAAGGTTATAGATAAAGCGCCGAATACAGCCATTGATACTTTTTTTAAGTCGTTAGCCAGGGACCAGGGTTCAAAAGCTATTGCTGTTATTTTATCTGGAACGGGAAGTGATGGCACAAAAGGTGCGCATGCCATACAGGAAAACGGAGGATTAGTTATTGTGCAAGATCCTATTAGTGCCAAGTTTGATGGTATGCCTAACAACGCCATTGCTGCTGGCTATGCCGATTATATTCTTTCGCCTGAATTAATACCAGAAGAAATCTTTGCCTATACCAATGAGCAACCGGTAAGAAGCGGTATAAATGGTAAGCCTGACGAAAAAGCGTTGCCAGAAGTATTAGGGCTTATAGAATCACACTGTGGTCACGACTTCCATAATTATAAAGCTCCCACCATCTTACGTCGTATCAGCAAGCGTATGGGGCAATTAGGAAAAAAGAATTTTTCAGAGTACCTCGAACTATTACGTGAATCGCCTGAAGAATGCAAGATATTGGGAAAGGAATTTCTGATTGGCGTAACAAAGTTCTTCCGGGATCAGGCTGCTTTTGACATACTAAAAGAAGAAGTATTACCCATTGTTTTTAAATCGAAACAAGAGGACGATGTATTGAAAGTTTGGGCAACTGCCTGCAGCACGGGGCAGGAGGCATATAGTATTGCTATATTATTGAATGAATATATCAGCCGCCACAACAAGGAGGTTGATATAAAGATCTTTGCTACCGATATTGATGCCGATGCTGTTGAATTCGCTTCAAAAGGTGTTTACCCGATGGCCGCAGCCAGTGAAATGGATCCGATGCTGGTGAAAAAGTATTTTACATTGCACAGTGGACAATTAACGGTTATTCCCCAGTTGCGTAAGCAAATTGTCTTTGCGCGCCACAATATTTTAAAAGATCCGCCTTTTATCAAAAACGATATAGTTACCTGCCGTAATATGCTGATCTATATGAATCAGCTGTTGCAGCGAAAAGTGCTTTCTACTTTGGAGTTTGCACTAAATGCTGGTGGATACCTGTTCTTAGGGCCAAGTGAAATTCCTTCAGTGATCAAAAACAACCTGGATGAAGTAAATGGAAAGTGGAAAGTATTCAGAAAAATAAAGGACGTGAGCCCTTACCAGGGTGAGCGGTTTACCAGTGGGTATACGGTGCGGAGTACAAGAGAGAGCAAGTTAGACTTTGGAGAAAAGAGTCGCCCAAAAGCAAACGTGCTGGCCGAGGACTTGCAATCCATATTAACTGACCAGTTTGGCTTTGCTGCTATTTATATAGATGATAATTATGAGATCAAAGATGCGGTAGGTGATTTTCGCCGTTATTTATCACTCCCGGATCGCATTGCCACTTTGAATATCTTGAAGATGGTTAATTCAGATCTGTCGGTTGCTTTGAATACGGCTATACGCAAGGCAAAAAAAGAAAATCAGCAAGTTACCTTACAGCATGTTCGTATTCGGGAAGAGAACACAGAGACGTTTGTCAACCTGTTTGTTAAGCCTGCTAAAAGCGAGCCTTATATAACGATTGTATTTGGTGAAAGCCATGAAATGACGTTTAATAAACCAGCACCAGCTTTTGATCCGCATCAATCGGAGTCTGTTTCTTATATCAATGACCTGGAGGAAGAACTAAAAGAAGCAAAGCTGAATTTGCAAATGGCTGTAGAGAGTCTGGAAACGACAAACGAGGAGTTGCAAAGTTCAAATGAAGAGCTTCTTTCGGCCAATGAAGAACTGCAAAGCTCAAACGAGGAGTTGCAATCACTAAATGAGGAATTACATACGTTAAATACGGAACATCAGTTACGTATAAAAGAACTGATAGAGCTGAATGATGACCTCAATAATTATTTCCGTAGCACAGAGATCGGGCAGGTATTTGTAGATAAGGACATGCGTATCCGCAAGTTCAATCCTGCGGCAGTTCAGTTAGTGAACCTGATTGAATCAGATATTGGGCGACCAATTGAGCATATTTCTACCAATATCAAACAGGAAAATCTGAATGAAGAAATAAAAAAAGTGATTCAAACGAGTGATATCATCGAAAAAGAGGTGCGCCTCGGTAATCAGCGCATTTGCCTCATGCGTATTCTGCCCTATGTTCGGCAGGATAACGTAACCGATGGAGCGGTAATCTCTTTCTTTGATATTACCAACTTTAATGAACTGAATAGCATTATCAAAGGTGTGTTTAATGCCTCTATTAATTCTATCATGGCATTGAAAAGCATTCGGAATGCGAAGAATGCCGTGGCGGATTTTGAGTGGTTAGCAGTAAATAATGCCACTGCCCAATTATTATGTTTGGAGGATAATTCCTATATAGGACAGTCTGTAAAGAAAACCTGTCCTCAGTTATTACGAAACGGTTTTTTTGAAAAATGCGTTGATGTAGTAGAGGCAGATCAGCCAATGCATATAGAAATGTTGCTTGAAGTAAATGGGGAGGATGAGTGGTTTGAAGTGGCGGCTACTAAAATGATGGATGGTTTAGTGATCACCTTAAATAACATCAATGAGAAAAAGCTGGCCGAACAAAAGATCCGTAAGGGTTATAGTGACCTGCTCATTGCCCGGGAAAATTTAAAGCAGCTAAATGTAAGTCTGGAATCAAAAGTGGCTGAGCGTACACAGGAACTAAGTGTCAGCGAAGAACGTTTCCGGCTGATAGCCCGAACAACAAGTGATGTAGTTTGGGATTGGAACCTGGTAAACAGCCAGATCTGGTGGAGTGATAGTAAAGCAAGAGTTTTTGGCTATGATAATATAGATAATGTTACCGCTGCCAGCTTCTGGCTGAATAACATTCATCCTGATGATAAAGGCAGGGTAGAAAAAAGCTTTAATGATGCTATCAATAAAGGTGCTTCTGAGTGGGAGGAGCAATACCGCTTTAAAAAAAGGGATGGCAGTTTTGCCGTGGTTTACAATAAAGGTGCTGTAATTACTGATGAAGCAGGTATGCCTTACCGCATGGTGGGTGCTATGACCGATGTAACGCATGTGGAAAGAGCTGAATTAACGCTGAAGCAAAAGAATGAAGAGCTGCAAGCGTTGATCGAAGAATTCAAGTTTGTAACCGACTTCATGCCGCAAATGGTATGGGCTACACAGCCAGACGGTTATCATGATTTCTATAACAAGGGCTGGTATGACTACACGGGTTTAGATTATGAAACGACTAAAGACAAAGGCTGGTCGCTGGTATTACATCCGGATGATTATGAGCGGACATGGGAAATATGGAAGCACTCATTAGAAACGGGTGAAGTCTATGAAACGGAGTACCGCCTGCGTCGTTATGATGGTGTATACCGTTGGTTCCTGGCCAGGGCATTGCCCTGGCGTGATGAAAATGGAACCATTGTCAAATGGTTTGGTACCTGTACTGATATTCACGACCAGAAAGAAATGGCTGACGTGCTGGAACAGAAAGTAAAAGAGCGTACACAAGAACTGCAAAAAACGAATGCCGCGTTGGAAGTAACCAATGCCGAGTTGTTCCAATTTGCCTCAGTAGCCTCTCATGATCTGAAAGAGCCTTTGCGCAAGATCCATATGTTTAGTACCCTTATTAAGGACCGGTACTTAAAAGACATTAATGAGGGGGCTAGCGATTATATGGAAAGAATCATTAGTTCTTCGGCCCGTATGACCAAGTTGATCAACGACTTACTTTCTTACTCCCGGTTATCCATCAAAAGCTTGTTTGAACCAACCGATTTAAATGCTATCGTCAACGAAGTAGTAGCTGATCTGGAGCTATCCATTCATGAAAAACAAGCCGTTATAGAAGTAGGTCCTTTGCCCGTAATAGATGCGGTACCAGGACAAATACGCCAGGTCTTTCAAAATATAATCAGCAATGCCTTAAAGTTTTCAAAGGAAGACGGACAGCCACATATTCGTATCAAAGCAGAGGTAGCCGCTGGTAAAAGCCTGGACCCTGATATAAAAAGCAAGGAGGAGTATTGCCAATTAACGGTACAAGACAATGGAATTGGCTTTGATGAACAGCATGCAGATAAAATATTTACCATCTTCCAACGGCTGCATGGTAGGGAGAAATATGAGGGTACGGGCATTGGATTAGCCATCACTAAAAAGATCGTTGAACGACACAACGGTTTGGTACATGCTAAAAGTAAGCCCGGCGAAGGAAGCACTTTTACATTTGTTCTTCCCTTAAAGCAGAAGGCTGTAACAACTACTTCTGAAAGCATATCTAACTAACACATTTTCAAAACATAGTAAGCAGGCATCATTATCTTTTGGTGCCTGTTTTTATTACCGGTAGGACTTGGTTTTTGTCTTTGTAATGGTTCAATTCTTGCATGGTTTCCAGCAGTGAAATTGAAACTCAGCTATATGCAGTCCCGGTTTTGGAGAACAATCTTTCCCCTATATAAATACTTACTGGTTGTTCTTGCCTTTTCTTATTCCCTTCCTGTGAAAGCACAATATTTTGGAAGGAACAAAGTCAACTATAGAAGATTTGAATTCCAGGTTTTGCAATCTCCACATTTTGAGATCTATCACTACTTGAATAATGTTGCCAGCCGCAATCGCATAGCACAAGCAAGTGAGCAATGGTATCGTATACACCAAACCATTTTCAAGGATAGTTTTGAGTTGCGTAATCCCTTGTTAATTTATAATACACATGCAGAATTTCAGCAAACGCGGGCTATAGAAGGACAGATTGGTGTGGCCACCGGTGGTGTAACTGAAGCATTAAAGAACAGGGTGGTAATGCCCTTTATGGAGTCAAACGCACAAACTGATCATGTTCTGGGTCATGAACTGGTACACGCCTTTCAATATCATTTGATACAGGATACGTTAACCTTAAATGCAGTAAATAATATTCCGCTCTGGATGGTAGAGGGCCTGGCAGAATACATGTCAACCGGGCCAATAGATGCGCACACAGCAATTTGGTTGCGCAATGGCGTGGCTACAAATAAACTGCCAACACTTAAAGATCTTACCAACAGGCCTGATGAATACTTTCCCTATCGTTGGGGGCAAGCCTTTTGGACCTATACAACGGGCGTATATGGTGATAGCATCATTCGACGGTTGTTTATTCAAACAGCAAAGTCTGGTTATGAGCAGGCTATTAAAAACCTGTTTAAGATTGATGAAAAGGAATTCTCTAAACGATGGAAAACAGCTATAACAAATGCTTATGCTCCTTTGCTGGCAAATACACAGGCGCCTCCTGGTAATGAATTGATACAAAAGAAAAATGCAGGAGAGCTGAATATTGTCCCTGCCTTAAGTCCAGACGGAAAGCGCATTGCTTTCTGGACAGAGAAAAGTCTGTTTAATATCGACTTGTTTGTTGCCGATGCGGAAACGGGCAAAAATCTAAAACGAATTACCACCAATACATTTGGGTCGCATATCGACGAATACAGTTCCTATGAATCTTCTGTAGCCTGGTCGCCGGATAGCCGACAGATAGCTTTTGTAGCCTTTGCTAAAGGACGCAATAGTTTGGTCATTGCCGATGTGAGCTCCGGAAAAATGGTCAGGGAAATATTTGTGCCTGGTGTATCAGCTATCAGCAACCCAACCTGGTCGCCGGATGGAAATACAATTGTAATGACTGGACTGGTAGAGGGGCAAGGTGACTTGTATGCCTATGATTTAAAGGCAAGCAAGGTGCGTCAACTCACAAAGGATAGCTACTCAGATATGCAGCCATCTTATTCTCCGGATGGTAAGTGGATTGTATTTGCTACTGATGCGCAAAGTATAGGAGATAAATACCTGCAACACCGTTTTTGGCACAACCTGGCCTTGCTCAATGTACAAACTGGTGCAGTTACTAATCTTGACATCTTTAATGGCGCCAATAATTTAAACCCCATATTTGGTGCAGATAACAATATCATTTACTTCTTGTCGGACAGAGATGGCTTTCGCAATATGTATTCGTACAACCTAGCCACACACCAGCTACTACAGCGTACCAATTTGTTTACCGGTATTACAGGGATTACTATGTTTTCGCCGGCTATCAGCGCTGCACGCCAGGTAGACCGCATTACTTATAACCACTATACGGGTGATAATTATAACATCTTTTCGGTGCATAGCAGCGACCTGATAAGAATAGAAGTAAACGCAGGAGATGTAGATTCAACGGCTGCCACCTTGCCTCCCTTTAATCGCGTAGGAACAGATATCGTTAAGAACAATATAGAAAATACGCCCTTTGGATTGGTGGATGTAAGATCGTTAGACCAAGTGCCTTTCAAACCCAAGTTTCAATTGGATTATGTAGGTAGTACGGGAGTGGGCGTAACTACCGGTCGATTTGGTGGTGGCTTGGCGGGTGGTGTTAATGGAATCTTTAGCGATATACTGGGTAATAACCAGCTCTATGGGGCTATTTCCTTAAACGGTGAAATATATGATGTGGCTGCCCAGTTTGCTTATCTGAATAGAACCAGCCGTATTCAATGGGGTATAAGTATTTCACATATTCCATATTTATCGGGTGGTCAAACGGTATTCCTGGATACGATCACCAACCATAGCAACGATACTGTATCTGTATATAATTATGCCTTGGATCTATTGCGGACGTTTGAAGACCAGGTACTGGCATTTGCCATACATCCCTTTTCACAAACTAGCCGACTGGAAGTAGGGGCGTCATTTGCGCGTTATTATTACCGCCTGGATCGCTATAGCGATTTTTATGATGCTGCCACTGGCGCCTATGTAGGAAACGATAAAGAGCGCCTGGAAACGCCTAGCGGTTTCAACTTAGCCCAAGGCTATTTTGCTTTTGTAGGTGATAATGCCAATTTTGGAGTTGCTGCTCCATTAACGGGCCATCGGTTTCGCGTTGAAGTAGCTCAATACCTGGGAGAAGTTACACAAAGCAACCTTACCGCCGATTATCGCCGTTATTTTCGGTTAGCCCCAATTACATTGGCAACCCGCAATATGTATATAGGTCGCTTTGGCAGGGATGCTGCCAGTGGCATTATACCTCCATTGTACTTAGGTTATGCCAATTTAATACATGGCTATAATGCACTTGACTTTACGGATCAAAATGCCAATGTAAACAAACAGCCCCTATCTATAAATGATTTGATCGGAAGCCAGCTATATGTGGCCAATGCCGAACTGCGTTTGCCATTTACAGGTCCTGAACGCTTGGCCCGGATCAAGTCGCGCTTTTTCTTGTCAGATCTGAACCTCTTTACGGATGGGGGCGTGGCCTGGGGAAATTATGAAGGATTTTATAATTCTACAGGCGGACGCGACTTTGCCGATTCCAAGATCATTTTAAGTAGCGGCGTTTCCTTGCGTGTCAATGTTTTGGGCTATTTGGTGTTAGAACCCTTTTTTGCTATACCCTGGCAGAATGGTGGATTTAAGAACGGAAACTTTGGACTGAACCTATTACCGGGCTGGTAAGGTTTTTATATACTAGTTAGAACCTGTTTTTAGATTTATATAGAGGAGTGCCACGGTTATAGGCGGTGTGTACAGGATTTTAAAACTCGAGGTAACCGTGGCACTCCTCCAAAAAGGAGGTATGGTAAACAGAAACTAAAATCTTACACTGGCTCTTATACAGGAACATGCTTTGTGATGCTTTCACAAAGCATGTTTTGTTTAGGGATATACGAGTGTGTACTAAGTACAATTTGAAGTGATCTAACAAAACAATTAACTAACATTATTAAACATTTACTCCCTTTACATGAAACCCAAAACCATCCGAAAATTACTCGTTGCTAATCGAGGTGAGATCGCTATCCGCATCTTACGTGCTTGTACAGAATTAGAAATTGAAACGGTTGCCGTATACACATATGAAGACCGTTATTCACTACACCGCTATAAGGCTGATGAAGCGTACCAAATAGGCGCCGATGAGGATCCGCTGAAGCCCTATTTAGATATAGAATCTATCATTCATGTGGCTAAAGATTGTGGTGCCGATGCTATTCATCCCGGTTATGGCTTTTTGTCGGAGAACTTTGAGTTTGCACGGCGTTGCCGGGAGAGCGATATAATCTTCATTGGCCCTGATCCGGAAGTAATGCAACAATTAGGCGATAAGGTACTGGCCAAGCAGGTAGCCCGCCAATGTAATGTGCCATTGATTGAAAGCAGTCAGCAACCGTTGACCAGTTATGATATTGCCGAACAGGAAGCTGCACGTATCGGTTACCCAGTTATGCTAAAAGCAGCTGCTGGTGGTGGTGGCAGAGGCATGCGTGTCATTCGGAGTGAAGAGCAATTGGGAAAATCATTTGATGAAGCACGCCGTGAGGCCAAGAATGCGTTTGGTGATGATACCGTGTTCTTTGAGAAGTTCATTGAGAATCCTAAACACATCGAGGTGCAGATAGTGGGCGACCACCATGGAAATATTATGCACCTGTTTGAGCGCGACTGCAGTTTGCAGCGCCGCTTTCAAAAGATTGTAGAAGTGGCACCAGCCTTTAACCTGCCGGAGTCGGCCCGGCAGGAAGTGTATAATTACGCGGTAGCCATTTGTAAGGCGGTTAACTATAATAACGTTGGTACTGTTGAATTCCTGGTAGATCAATCTGGTAAGGTGTACTTCATTGAAGTGAACCCTCGTATACAGGTAGAGCACACCGTTACAGAAATGATCACCGGAATTGACCTCGTGAAAACACAGATTCGTATTGCACAAGGCAACGAATTGCATGGTGATGTAATAGCGCTACCAAAGCAAGATGCCATTCGTATTAATGGTTATGCCATACAGTGTCGCATTACTACAGAAGATCCGGAGAATGATTTTATGCCAGATTATGGAACGGTATTGGCCTATCGAAGTGCTGAAGGTTTTGGTATCCGATTAGACGAAGGCAGCGTATACAATGGCGTTAAGATCTCTCCTTTCTTTGATTCGCTCTTGGTAAAAGTAACCGCGCACTCTACTACTGTACATGATGCTACACACAAGTTGAAAAGAGCATTGAATGAGTTCCGTATACGTGGTGTAAAGACCAACATCCGGTTCTTGTTAAATATTATTTCACATCCTGAGTTTATAGCAGGTAATGCCACGGTTAATTTCTTACAACAACACCCTGATATATTCACGTATAAGTCGGCTCAGGACAGAGGTACCAAAACGTTGAAATACCTGGCTGAGATCACGGTAAACGGGCACCCCGATGTAAAGCATCCGGATAAAAACAAGCAGTTTGAAAAGCCACTGATCCCGCCGTTTAATAGAGATCTGCCAATACATGTGGGTACGAAACAATTGCTCGATGATATGGGACCAGAAGCGTTTAGTGAATGGTTGTTAAAGGAAAAAAAGATCCATTATACGGATACTACATTTCGCGATGCACACCAGTCACTATTGGCTACCCGCGTACGCACCATTGATATGCTGAAAGTGGCAGGCTCTTTTGCGCAAAACTTCCCGCAAACCTTTAGCATGGAAGTATGGGGCGGTGCCACATTTGATGTATGTATGCGTTTCCTATATGAGGATCCCTGGAAGCGTTTGCAACAGTTCCGCAAAGCCATTCCGAACATCTTATTGCAAATGTTATTGCGCGGGGCCAATGCCGTAGGGTATAAAGCCTACCCCGATAACCTGGTGGAAGAGTTTGTGGCTAAGAGTTGGGAGAATGGTATTGATGTCTTCCGCATCTTTGATTCGCTCAACTGGATGCCCAATATGGAGAAAAGTATTCAGGCGGTACGTAACAGAACCAAAGGATTGGCTGAAGTGTCTATGTGTTATACCGGTGATATACATGACCCTTCCCGCACTAAGTATACGCTGCAATACTATAAGCAGTTTGCTAAAGACATTGAAAACAGTGGGGCGCATATACTGGCCATAAAGGATATGAGTGGTTTATTAAAACCGATGGCGGCTTATGAATTGGTTAGCGAGCTGAAGCAGATGGTCAAGATACCGATACACCTGCATACGCATGATACTTCTTCGCTGCAAAGCGCCACGTATTTAAAAGCCATTGAAGCGGGTGTGGATGTTGTGGATTGTTGTTTAGGTGCCATGTCGGGACTAACGTCGCAGCCTAACCTGAATGCTATTGTAGAAATGATGCGTTTCCAGGAGCGTGATAATCCCTACAACATTGAGGTATTGAATCAACACTCTACCTATTGGGAAACAGTAAGAGAGTATTACTATCCCTTTGAAAGTGGTATGAAGGCCAGCAGTGCAGAAGTGTTTTATCATGAAATACCTGGTGGTCAGTATTCCAACCTAAAGCCGCAAGCCAACTCTCTTGGTTTAGGTGATAGAATGGAAGATATCAAAAAAGCCTACCGCGACGTAAATAGTTTGTTTGGTGATATTGTAAAAGTGACGCCTAGTTCAAAAGTGGTTGGTGATATGGCGCTTTTTATGGTGACGGGCAATCTCTCGAAAGAAGACATTTTAAAGAAGGGGCATGCGCTCTCATTTCCGGAATCTGTCGTCTCCATGTTTAAAGGCGATATTGGACAGCCGGTAGGAGGCTTTGATCCAACCTTACAGAAGATCGTTCTTAAAGACATTAAGCCATACACTGACAGGCCGAATGAGCATTTAAAACCCATTGATATGGATGCTGAATTTGAACGCTTTCAGCACCGGTTTGGCGATGATGTTACCTACACAGATCTTCTTTCGTATATGCTATATCCAAAAGTGTTTGAGGAATATTATCAGAAAAGAAAAGAGTATGGTGATGTGTGGCATATTCCAACGCTTAATTTCTTCTATGGCTTGAAGGATGATGAAGAAACACTCATAGAGATCGATAAAGGGAAAAGCATATTGGTACGCCTGCTTACTTGTAGTGAGCCGGATGAAGATGGAAAGCGTAAAGTATTCATGCGCCTGAATGGGCAAACAAGAATTATTGAGATCAAAGACCAGAGTCTGAAAGTTGTTGTGCAGGAAAATGAAAAGGCAGATCCTGGCAACAGAAAACATATAGGCTCTCCACTACAAGGCAAGTTATCACAACTCTTAATCAAAGAAGGAGAGGAAGTGAGGGCCAATCAACCACTGTTTATAATTGAAGCTATGAAGATGGAAACTACCATTACCGCCACTGAAAAAGGGGTAGTAAATAGGGTAGTGCTGCAGCCTGGAAAAATGGTAAAAGCTGACGACCTGGTATTGGAGATCCAATAAGGGTTAATATTAAAGACACAATTTGCTCATGTACTGTTCATCTGGCGTTCATCGTCTGGTAACATGGCTTTTTCATCTTTGTCTTGTTCTAAAACCTCAAGCATATGAAATCGCTAAACAGTATCATGAGCAAATTCTTTTTAAGTCTTTTTCTAATGGTAACAGTGCCTGCCAGTATCAATACACTTCAGGCGGCTATTCTTCATGAAAAACAACCGCCACTTTCTATTCGGTATGTAGGCAAGGTGGAGGATATGTTGTTGTTTGATGTAAACTTCGATAACGATAATGCAGGTCGCTTCCGCATTATTGATGAGTTTGGTAATACCTTGTTTGACGAGAAAGTGCAGTCCCTCGTTGGTGTAAAACGTTTTAAGATAAAAACCGAAGGCGCTAGAAAAATTCATTTTGAAACTACAACCAAGGAAGGCATTCAACGCAAGACCTTTGTAATTGCTTTCCACGTGGAAGAAAAGCTAACTGTTACGGAAGTGGAATAGTCTCATAAGAAGTTCTCAATAGACGTTGGTTATTTCGTTAGAGTGACAAATAGGTATTTATAAAAATTGGCAAACATGTCTTCACATTTTTGAATACAAATAAGTTCAGGATGACCTGAAACAGATACTCCCAGAGGGTATAATCTTGATAAACCAAATTGCATTCTGCTAATCGGTGGTTTTCTTAATCATCTTTTAATCTACCGCAATCCTATTTCATCAATTATGGCATAGAATTATTAGTAGTTAATGTAGACTAGCCGACATCTAGACTAACACTAATCACACGTTATGAAGCTCATCTTTGTTTTGGGTCTTCTGGTTTTATGGAGTAAAGGACTTGGCCATGCCGATGGCACGGAGGTAGTAGATAAGCCAAATGGTAACAACGTCTTTATCATAACACTAGACGGCTTTCGCTGGCAGGAATTATTTAAGGGAGCAGATTCTGCTATTTTAAACGATCCGGAATTTACAACAGACTCTATTAATGCAAAAGCATTGTACTGGCATCCCGATCCCGCCGTTCGTCGTGAAAAACTGATGCCTTTTGTATGGAGCGTTATTGCTAAGCAGGGACAGTTGTTTGGAAACCGCAAGTATGGTAATAAAGTAAATACAAAGAATATATATGCCGTATCGTACCCAGGGTATAATGAAATTTTCACCGGAGCAGCAGACCCATTTGTTTCCACTAATAAAAAAATAAAGAACAAAAATGTTAACCTGCTCGAATACATAAATAAGATACCCGAGTATCAAAACCACGTTGCCTCATTTTCTTCGTGGAATGTTTTTCCCTATATTTTAAATGAGGAACGTAGTAAGGTATATATCAACTGCGGTTATCAACCACATACCCAGGGAGAGCTGACCAAAACGCAAATGGCACTCAATGCGTTACAATCACAACCGCAATTTGAAGATCAACACGAACGGAGCGATTTGTTAACCTTTTTGGCAGCCCGGGAGTATATTTTAAAAAATAAACCCAAGGTGATGCATATTGGTTTGGGAGGAACAGATAGCTATGGTCATCAACGCAAGTATGACCAGTATCTCAAAGAAGCTAACCAGGCCGATCGCATCATTGCCGACCTGTGGTCCCTGGTACAAAGCATGCCTTGCTACAAAGGAAACACCACTTTTATCATAACAACGGATCATGGCAGAGGAAATAAAACAGATACCTGGTTTAAACATAGTGGATTCGTAACTGGGTCTTCTCAAACCTGGATCATGCTGCTAGGCTATAGGGTAAAAGCCTTGGGTGAATTAAAAGGGAATATGCAATTGTTTCAAAAGCATATTGCAGGTACAGTTGGCTATTTATTGGGCGTACGATCCTTTAGCCACAAAATGCTACCCGTTACTAGCTTTGAGGGCGAAAACTTATTAGCTGCTAAATAGTAATTGTAAAGATTTGTTGGAAAAGGCTATCAAAGTATGATAGCCTTTTTTAATGTTATTTTTGACGGATCATCAATTACAGTTATGAGATTATCTGTTCTATTATTTGCACTAGTGGTATCGCTGACAACCATGGCTCAAAAGCTGTCGTTCCCAAACCAGCAGTTGGCAGCCAGCTGGGAGGTGATTGAAAACAACTATGCCGGTAAACGCCAGTTCCTGGCTGCGTTTACATTTAAAAACAACAGCAATGTTGCCCTTCCCGCTACCGGCTGGAGCCTATTCTTCAACTTTCCCCGGTTGATCTATAAAGATTCGGTATCGCCTCAAGTAAGGATAGAACATATAAACGGTGATTTTTACCGTCTTACGCCAACTGCCGCATTTAAAGGACTGGCGCCCAAAGATTCACTGGTTGTTACCTATGTGGCTGGGGCCTGGGCAGTAAACATAACAGATGCTCCCGGAGGTTTATATATCGTTTGGGACGATATGCCTGAGAAAGGCTACACGCTTACCAACTATACCGTAAAACCCACCACACAACGGAAGCAGTACATGCGGTATAACGATGATAAAGTAGAACGGGTTACTGCTGAAAGGATCTATGCACAAAATGCAAGCATTGTAGATCTGCCAGAAAATAGTCTGCCGAAAGTGTTTCCTACACCGGTAAGCTACACAGAGGGTAACGGTTCATTTCTGCTGGATAACAAGGTGCAGATTACTGCCGACAACCGGTTTGAAAAGGAAGCACAATACCTGCAGCAGGAGCTAAAGCCTTTAATTGGCGAACTCGGCAGGGCTACTAGTAATGCGAATGGTAAGCAAATACAACTCCTCTATAAAGAAATGCCCAATGAGGCGTATGAGTTGACGGTGACTTCAACCGCTATTACAATAACAGCTGGTTCTGCCGTCGGCGTCTTTTATGGCATACAATCCTTAAAGTCAGCATTACCGGTAAATGCCTGGAAAGCACAACAAAAAAGTCTGGCAGTACCAGCCATGACCGTTGCTGATGCACCGCGCTTTCCCTATCGATCTTTTATGCTGGATGTGGCTCGTAACTTTCAAACTAAAGAAGAGATCTTTAAGACGCTGGATCTGTTAGCGCTATACAAACTCAATGTCTTCCATTTCCATTTTAGTGATGATGAAGGCTGGCGCGTAGAGATCCCGGGCTTACCAGAATTGACCTCTGTTGGTGGGCGTCGTGGTCATGCTTCTAAGGATGGCGATTTCCTGCATCCCTCTTTTGGTTCTGGGCCTGATTTTAATACTTCAGGTACCGGCCATTATACCCGGCAGGATTACATCGATATTTTGAAGTATGCCAAGGAACGCCATATACGTGTTATACCAGAAATAGAAACTCCAGGGCATGCACGAGCAGCTATTGCTTCCATGACCACCCGTTACAACCGCTTGGTTAAAGAAGGCAAGCCTAAGGAAGCCGCTGAATACCTGTTGGTCGATCTGAATGATAGTTCGGAGTACCGTTCTGTGCAGCGTTGGACTAATAATGTCATTAACCCAGCGATGCCTTCTGCCTATCGTTTCATGGAGAAGGTAACGGATGAGTTGATCGCCATGTATAAAGATGCTGATGCTCCGCTGGAGCGTATCCATTTTGGTGGAGACGAAGTACCTGCAGGTGTATGGACAAAATCGCCTGCGGTAAAAGCATTGATGCAAAAAGACTCTAGTGTAAAAGAAGTGAATGACTTATGGTATTACTTCTTTGGTCATATCAACGACATGCTGAAGCGTAAAGGATTGTTGTTGTATGGCTGGGAAGAGATTGCCATGCGTAAAACAAAACGTGATGGCAAAGCCATGTACATTCCAAACCCTACTTTAGTTCATAACAATATTCAGGTAGACGTATGGAATAATGTAATTGGATGGGGCTCAGAAGATCTGCCTTACCAGTTGGCGAATGCAGGTTATAAAGTGATCTTATCGCCTGTTTCCAATATGTATTTCGATTTGTCTTACCAGAAGGAGTTTGATGAGCCAGGACAGTATTGGGGGGGCTTCCTGGATATGGATAAGCCTTTTTATTTTATTCCGTTTGATTACTACAAGAACTCCACTCGTGATATTGATGGTAATGTAGTAAACCAGTCCTTCTTTGAAAATAAAGCACGATTGACCGATTATGGTAAAGAACAGATACCTGGTTTACAAGGTTTACTATGGGCTGAAACATTAACCAGTGCGGCAAAGATGGAGTACCTGTTGCTCCCTAAATTGCTAAGTTTATCTGAGCGTGCCTGGAGTAAAGATCCTACATGGGCTACCGAAAAGGATAGTACAAAAGCGCAGGCACTATATACACAGGCCTGGTCGCAGTTTGTGAATGTATTAGGTAAGCGTGAGTTGCCACGACTGGATTATTTCAAAGGTGGTTTCCAATACCGCATACCTACGCCAGGCATCGTAAACGAGGGTGGTACAATAAAAATGAATACGCAAATCCCTGGCTTTGCTATTTATTATACGACTGATGGCAGTGAGCCAACGTTAAAGAGCAAACGTTATTCACAACCCGTACCGGCAACGGGAACTATCAGAGCTCGCTTATTTACACCAAGTGGAAGGGCAGGGCGCACAGTTGCACCTAGTCTACAAAAAACAATGTAAGTCGCTGTTAGTTATGACTCTTAACAATAAATAAACAAGTGCATAATAGTTAGGTAACACATAAAGAGGAGCTTTGCGCTTTCTCATGTGTGTTTAAAATATCAAACCCCTGTTTTTACAGGGGTTTTCTTATGTAGGAAATTTGGAATTTGAAGTTTGGGATTTGAGAAAGTATCGGTTAGATATCTCTTTCGAGAAAGGTGAGACGTGAAAGGAAGGCTGCAAGCTACAAGCTGCACGCTCCAAACTCCTTCTGTGGTTCGTGAGACACGAACCACAGAAGGGAGAATTTGAAATTTGTGGTTTGGGATTTGGAATTTGATCCAACTTTCGGATTTCGATATTTCTATTTTCGGATTTCCAAAACACTTCCATGGAGATCAGTATAACCTAGGATTTAAAATCAATACTAAAATGAGCTGTGTTTTCAATGAGAGGCAGGCTTACTTCAAAGTATTTCCCATCATTTTGGATCAGGATGTCAGATTGGTGTAACAGCTTATACTTACTGGCAATATTGGCCAGGCCTATCTTGGTGGAGATAATGTATTGCTTGCTTTTGAGTTGAATATTGTTCCGTACCGTTAGATGACCTTCTTTGCTGGCTATTTCAATTCGTAGGGGAGAGGCCTTTCTGAGTACATTGTGCTTGACGGCGTTTTCCAGCAGCATTTGTAGCGTTAGTGGTGGAATCAGGCTGTCCCAGCGGTTTTCTTCTATATCTATTTCCAGCGAAATGGCGTCGCCAAAGCGCGTCTTTTGTAAATGAAAATAGGAGCGTATATACTGTAGCTCCGTTTCTATTGTAACCAGGCCTTGCTCATTATTGCGCAACAGGTAACGGTATACATTACTCATTTCGTCAACAAAGTCCTCCGCCTGGTTGGGATTTTGTGCAATAAGAGAGGATAGGGAGTTAAGGCAGTTAAATAAAAAGTGAGGATTTACCTGCGCCTTCAGGCTTTCAAACTGGCTTACTAAGTTGGCCTGTCGCAAGGCTTCTTTTTCTCTAACATCATCGCCCCAGCGTTTTTCGATATAAAAGGACTCAAAGATCACAAAGTAGATAACATCGAACAGGATACCGATGATCATGGCCCACTTTAGCTTGGTACTATCTACGGTAAAGCCATAGACGCCTGTATATTCATACGTATAGAAAACAGCCCACATGGCCACTGTGGTAATAACTACGTAGGAAGAAATGAGAATACAGGCACGTAGAAGACTTTGGTGGTAATGTGGAAAGCGGTCCCGCACATAGAACATGAATTGAAAAAGCAACGCCACAAATACATTCCCAATAATGAAGTTGCAGGCATATACCGTAAGAAACAGGTTGAAGTCTTGCAGGTATTCTTTGTCAAACTGTAAATAGCCAACAATATATACCAGCAACGATAACAACGACATGTTGGTAAACTGCTCTTTTCTATTGAGTTTGAAATACCTCATGTCCTTAAATGCTATTTGGCTTTTGAATCCATGTTGGACAATATTTTGAAAGAAGTTCCTGTGCAATGCCTTTTTTGCGCGCCTGCCTAGCCTTCCATTTTACCCAAGGATGAATGAATGTATGGGCGCTCATAAAATAAGTATCGCCCATTTCCATTAGTAACGCAGTGGTAGTATAGTCGTGCGGTATTCCATCTGCATTTACTTTATTATCATCGGCCAGGCCCGATAGAATACGGCACATATTTTCAAACCCTTCATGTCCTGGCGTAGTCACCAGTCTGTAACGTACGGTATGTTTAGTAGGGTTGAATATGCCATGTACCACTCCCGGTTTAATGGTATAGCTTTCGCCTTGGCTTAACTTGATGATGTCCTTTCCACCCAAATAGATATAAAGTGGCTTTTCCAGGGCCGTAAACGTTTGTGTGAGTATGCGGTGATAATGAAGGCAGTTTGTTCCATCGGGCAGCATAATACCTTCATCCATACTGTAATCACCATTCGTTTCAGCGGCCATGGCTAGTACCTCCACTTTTTCTTTAGTAACAGGATTGACCAGGATGCGCTCGTTCATATACCTAGTAAAAATATCCTATCACATAAGCTTTCTTTTCTAAAGCGGTGTCAACTGACATATTTGGTACATGAACTGGCAGCAGTAAGCATTTGATATAACAGCTTGAAACAAAGCCTTTAATGTCATTGTTCCAATGACGCAGTTGATTGCGTAATGGTACCTAAGTAGGACAACCGATATATCATTAAAAAAGAAACAGGGCATCTATAATGGATACCCTGTTTTCATGCAGAAAAAGACCAAATAGTTAATAGAAGCCTAGTAGGTAAAACTTAATATGGCTAATGCCAACGCTGCATAAATCAAAATTCGTTTCATGGTTAAGTTTAAAGTAAAGTATAGGATTGCGGAATTATGCTGCAAAATTGTTGCCAGCACCTCTTAGCAATAGGTTTCACACTGTTGTGTACATCTGTTTTTTTATTGGTGCAGGGTTTCCTCAATTACATATAGGATTTGGAGTTTGGAATTTGTTATTTGTTATTTGGAATTTCCCATTTCGGATTTTTCCTTTTAATAGATTGGAAAATAACAATAGAAAACAGAACCATCGCCAGGAATGCTTTCTACAGTAATGAAGCCTTTATTATTCTCCATGATCTTTCGGCAAATAGCTAAACCCATACCCGTACCAGAGTATTCTCCCCTTGCATGTAGTTGCTGAAACATCTTAAAGATCTTCCGTTCATATTTCTGGTCAAACCCTATACCGTTATCATGAAAGGCCAGTTTTAAATATTCCTGTTTTGGTTGTGCAAGCGGATTATTAACATTGCGCTCAAAGTCTGCACTGATTTCTATAAAGGGTTTATTACCTGGCTTTTGAAATTTGATAGCATTGTGAATAATGTTCTTGAATAAATAGAAAAGCTGATTGCGATTGCTGGTTATGGTAGGCAGTGGCTCTGAAATAATAGAGGTTCTTGTTTTGGATATCATCTCTTCCAGGTCTTCTTCTACAGCCTTTAAAACTTCATTCAGGTTAATGTCTTCATTGTTTCGGGTATCTGTATGGATCTTTGTCAGCACTAATATATCATCGATCAGCATGTTTAATCGATTAACAGAAAGGTTCAATCTCTTTAAAAAGTCTTGTCCTTTTGTGGAAAGATTTTCAGTCTCACGCTCTAAAAGCCAATCACTAAACGTATGTATTTTTCGCAATGGTTCTTTCAGATCGTGAGAGGCTACAAAGGCAAACGTGGATATTTCTTCATTGCGTTGTTCCAGTTCAATATTTTGCTGTTGCAGCAGCAGGTTCATATCCTGTAAGGCATTGGCATATTCTTCTTGGCGGCTCACATCGTGTATGACAATCAATACTCCATAGATCTCACTTTGTTCATTTTTTAGCGGCACAAAAAAGAACTCACAAATACGATTGGTATAGACACTCAGTTTAGCTGGCAAATACATAAACTCGCCTGCAATAGCGCGTTGAAAGGAATGTATCAACGTAGCGTCCTCGGCTACCAGGGGAAATAGTTCAATCAGGTTTTTATTAATAGCATTTTCTATAGATAATCCATAAAGCTCTTCACAACGGCGGTTCCAGGTTTTAATCTGATAATCTTTATCCAATACGATAACAGCATCCACGCTTGATTCAACAACCGCTTCGGCAAATGAAGTGCGCTCTGCTAATTGATCATAAAGGGCTCTTTCTTTACTGATATCCTGCACCACACTAATGTATTGTATTACTTGTCCATTGGCATCACGTTTAAATACTTTGCCCCTGGAGCGGAACCAGACTACTTTGCCGTCAATAATTTCACGGAAGTCGATGGTGCGAACTTCCTGGTCTGGTAGTGTTTTAAATGCCTGTATGAACTGGTGCATGTGTTCCCGATCGTCCGGGTGTACACGTTCTAATAATTGATCGTAGGAGAGGCGCAGGGTTTCCAGGTAGCGGGCTTCATCGTCTTTATAAGCCTGGCGGCTCACATAGGTAATACGGTTTACCGTAAAGTCAAATACCATGATAAAGTCTAAGGAGGCATTCATTACTTCTTCCATGAATTGCCTGTTTTCCTGTAGCTCCAATGCAGCCTGTTTCTGAACGGTAATATCCTGCAATACAGATAAGATCATTTTAGGATGGCCGGGTTCATTTGAAATGAACGATTTACCACGATTGATCAGCCATTTGGTTTTACCCTTCTTGGTTATCACGCGATATTCTAACGTAACAACTTCTCCTATTGAAGCTTCTCTTAAATGCTTATTGAAGTCAACCAGCGCTTGCTGGTCCTCGGGGTGAATGATTTTTTTCAGGCGGCCTTCAAACCCCATTTTTTTCATTTCCGAAACACTATACCCCAAAAGTCCTTCTATAACTGGCGGGTTGATGTAGCTGGCTTTATTCTGGCTCAGGTCAAATACCGTGATGGCATCTGGTGCTGTATCAGTTACCTGCTGTAGAAAATGCTGGCCTTTTAGGATCTCATTTTCTGCTGTTACCAGGTCGGTAATATCCATATCTATGCCTACCAGTTTTTGCACTTGCTTCTGATCGTTATAAATAGGGGTGCCTTTGCATTTGATCGTTCTTATTTTACCCGCTATTTGTATTTGTAGTATTTCTTCAAAAGGGGTGAAGTGTTTTGTTAAATGGTCAACAATGCGCTGAGCTTTGTATTCATCCTCTGGTATAGAAATGGGAAGATAGACCTCAGGTTGTACAGGGGTGCCAGGTGGTATATTGAACATTTGATACATACCATCCGACCATAAGAAAATGCCTGTGTCAATAGTATATTCCCAGCTGCCTGTAGCCGCTATTTCTTCCGTTTGTTGCAGTAAGGTCAGGTTTTTCTGACGCTCGGCCTGCGCGGCCAGGCGTGCTGTAATGTCTTGCGCCAGCCCGATCAACTTTATGGCCTTTCCTTCTTCATCAGAAATGACCCTGCCATGTACTTCAATGGTACGCGTTTCTCCCTTTGCATTATAAATGCGTTGTGTATAGTGGTAGGGTTGATTGTCTATGATGCTTTGTTCTATTATTTGGTTTACCTCCTCAATGTCTCTGGGATAGGATCGGGAATTTACAAAGTCCACAGTTGGTTCAAACGACTGGGGCGTTTCTCCAAATAGGCGGAACATGCCATTGGAAAAGCGGAAGCTTGAAGTGGCAAGGTCAAATTCATAACTTCCAATAGCAGCTACTTCTTCTGAGCGCTGTAGTAGGGCTTCGCTGGCTTGTAGTTTCTCCTGAACATCTTTTATATCCTGCCGGTCGTACATTAAGATGATGACGCCACCTGGAGAAGGTGTGGCCGAAAGAAATACCCATCGTTTAAATAGCTGCGAAAAGTATTCCGTCTCTACTTTTATCCTTTTTTCACAAGCGGCTACAATGGCCCTATGACCTTCTGTGCCTATGGCTTCAGGCGCAATATCCCAAAACACCTGGCCCAGCATTTCGGCATGGGTTCTTCCAAAGTACTCTTCTGCTTTTTTATTGATGTACTTGAACCGGTATTCCAGATCGGTCTCGATAAAGATGGCATTTACCAGGTTAATAATATCTGCAGATCGCTGCTGTTGCGCTATCAGTTCGTATTCCTGGGAAAGGTCGTGTGTGATCCATAGCACCGACCTTACTTCGTCGTTCGTACCTTTTACGGGAACCAGGTAGGTTTCAAAATATTGCTGGGCATTTTCAATATTCGTTGCATCAGTAGGGATATAAACGATTTCGCCACGAAGTGCTTTCCGGAATTCATTATACGATGGGTCGTTAATAAAGGCAGGGAAAACTTCCAGTATGTTCTTGCCCAATACTCTTTCCTTTGGTAGGTTGTAATATTCTTCAGCCCGCTTGTTCCAATAGGTATAGTTCATATGGCGGTCAAGCACTACTACCCGGTCTACCGAGGCTTCAATCATACTTTGTATAAACTGGAGCCGCTCCGTTAGGTTTTGGCGTAGCTTATGCTCCTCAGTAACATCGTGCAGAATATGAAGGATACCTACTACGTTTTTATTATCATCATATAACGGAAGCATGTGCAGGTCCATAATATCTTTGGTAAGCACAGTATGGGCTCCTGTCTGGTGAAAGGGATGGCCTTTCAAAACGTTGTTAAACTGGCGGATCTTTTCTTCTGTCTGTAAGGCTGGAAAGGTTTCAAAGAAGTTTTTGCCTAATACCAATTCCCGTTTTTGTTTGTAATAGCGCTCACAATGCCTATTCCAAAAGAGAATGTTGTTTTCGTTGTCGGTGATCAGTATCCGGTCAGGTAGGTGCTCGGTTAGCAAGTCGGCTAATTGAATGCGCTCTGACAACTCCTCTTGTAATTGATGTTCTTTGGAAATGTCTTGAAACAGGCCAATGAAGATGCGCTTGTTTTCATAATGTAAGAGTTTGAACAACGCTTTAACGCGACGAGAAACCCCGTTGCTGCTGATTACCAATTCACAATTAGCTTCTTCTTCATCCTCCAGGGTCCTATTCAGCGAGTTGGTAAAGGCGTTTCTGTAATCAGGATGAATCTGTTTGAGCAGGTAATTTTGGTTTAAGAAAATACTTTGAGGCTTGAGGCCTAAGAGTTGGTACATACCATCGCTCCAGAAATGTTCTTTGGTGGCATGATCCCACCACCAGGTACCTATATGTGCCAGGTTCTCCGTTATAGATTGCCGGTATTGAAAGAGTTGGTAGCTTTCATTCTTTTCACGGAGCTTCTTTTCCAACGATTTTATATGGGTAATATCCTGGATGGTACCAAAAAGGCTCAGTCTTTTATTTTCATCAATAACTGATTTCGCCTGTAAGGAGACATAGCGTTGCTTACCATCGGGCCGTATGATGCGGTACTCGATATCATCTGCTTTATGTTCCGTTTTTAATTTATGGTAGAAGGTGTCTACCAATTCACGGTCTTCGGGATGTACATAGTTGATGAATAACGATAAGCCTGCATTAAAGGGCTGTGGCTTTAAGCCGTATATATAATAGAAGTTATTGGAAGGAGTGAACCTTCGGGTTACCAGGTCAAGCTGCCAGAAACCACTATGACTATTGCTCTCACTAAACTGCAACCGTTTTTTAAGAAACCAAACCTGCTGGTTAAACTTTTGTAGGAAATCCTCAGACTCTTTTTGCGTGGTATAATCCTGTACAATACCTTGTAATAGCTTTTGCCCGTTATCCGTAAAGGTCCATTGGATTACATTTCTTAAATAGCGTTCCACATCATTTTCCGTTAAGATGCGGTATTCCAGATGTAACGGTAATTCTTCCGTAAGCGCTTGTTCAATAGCTTCCTGAACGGCATCCCTATCCTGAGGATGAATATACCGGGTGAAGGTGTTTAAATGGGCGTTGATACTTTGAGGGGCCAGGCCATGAAATAAATAGATCTGGTCGGAATAGTAAACCTCTTGCGTTGATTTATTATAATACCAAATGGCATTGCCGCAGATTTTAGCAGCTTCCTCAAATACCAGGTTTTTTTGTCGGAGGCTGGCCAATTCTTTCCTCAGCTCTATTTGTTCTGTAATAGCCCTTAATTGTTCATGGTCGGGTAGCGCCAGTTCTTGCGGGGCAAGCTCTGAAAGAAAAATATGTTGGCCAGTTAATGTTTTGATTTCCCCATAGGTAGTAATGATGCGGAACTTTAGATTGACCTGTTTCACCTTTTCTATTTGTTCAACAGCAGCCTTTACACCGGAGAGGTCTTCAGGATGTATAATTCCTTTAGTGCCTTCGAAGGTTAGGGGGAAGGCGGCCATAACATCGCTACAGTAAACGGCAAAAGATGTCATATCCCACTGCCAGGTGCCAGAAAGGGGGATCAGGTGGGAGTCAATGAATAAAACAACTCTTCTTATGTCGAATCCTTCGGTAGAAGAATGCATGCGGCTTTCCAAAACTTCTTGCACAGTTATTCCTATGTTGTTTATTTCTATTGGAAAAGTATAAGGCTAGTTCCGGCGCTTTACTTTTCCCGTTAGTAATTTCATAGGACAAAAGGATAGGATGAGATATACTCGATAAACCAAATTACAGTTTAGCCCAACAATTCAATTTTCGAATTGTTAATAACTGGAATCACTGGTTTTAAAAATAGTTAAACAAAGGGCTGTGGATAACTTCGCTAACAATCGTTCTTTTATCAAATTACTAAACTAATCAGTAACTACGAAGATTTCTTTTGCATTTTATTCCAACATATAGATACTATACCTTTATGGTAGGGTGTAAGGCGTATCTTTTTTGGTAGTTTATATTCTTATAATGTATTCACTTTCATACCTTAACCTACCCTTATTTTTGGACACCATATTAAAATATATTTTATATGCCATCCACCAATAATAATCATGACTTTCCCGTAGTGGCCATAGGCGCGGCAGATGGAGGTACGGAAGCCATGATGACCTTGCTTGAAAACTTACCGCAGAATACAGGTATGGCTTTCTTTTATTTTCAGATAAACGGTATTGAGAGTGATGCTGCTAAACAATTAACTGGCGCAACAGAAATCCCGGTGATAAAGGCCGAGGAAAATATAGAAGTGAAGCCGGATCATTTGTATGTGATCGATCCCGACAAGCCACAGATGCTTAGTGATGGTGTGTTAAAGCCAATGGTTAATCTGCCAGAAAGCCCGCATGCCGGTATGCCGGTAAGTCAGTTCTTTACTTTGTTAGCCGATCAATTGCAGGAAAAAGTTATTGGCATATTGCTTTCGGGAAGTGATGTGGATGGCACATTGGGCTTAAAAGCCATCAAAATGGGAGGCGGGCTGACCTTTGTTCAAGATGGCACGGCCAACTTCTCTACCATGCCCAAAAATGCTATTTCACAAGGAGTGGTGGATTTAGTATTGTCACCAAAAGAAATTGCTGAGGAACTGATCAAAATTGGGCATCAAAAGGAGATTTACTATACAGCTATGAAAGAGCTTGACGAGGGCGCAATCTCCAACAATGATGAGTCACTTAAAAGTATTTTAAACCTGCTCAACCGCAACATTGGTGTTGACTTCTCCGGCTACAAGAAGACGACAATCAAACGGCGCATTATACGCCGCATGATGCTGCACAAGCTGGATAACTTAAGAGATTATATGGATTACCTTAAGAAGCACTCTGGGGAAGCCAATGCCTTGTATCAAGACCTGCTGATCAATGTGACCACGTTTTTCAGGGATCCAGACACTTCTGAGTATTTGAAGGATACTTTGTTTCCAAAGATCATCCAATCTAAAACAATTAATGACCCGATACGTATTTGGGTGCCTGCTTGTTCTACCGGCCAGGAAGCCTATTCTGTAGCCATGATGCTAATTGAAGCACTGGGCGATAAAGTGACCAGCATGCCCGTACAGATATTTGCTACCGATCTTAGTGAAGTGGCCATTAATAAAGCCCGGTTGGGTATCTACAGCAAAGATGATGTAATTGATGTTTCACCAAAACGCCTGGAACGTTTTTTTAATAAAATAGATGGCAGTTACCGGATCATTAAAAGCATACGTGATATGTGTGTGTTTGCTACACATAACATTGCTAAGGATCCGCCTTTTTCCCGTTTGGATCTTATTTCCTGCTGCAACTTCTTGATCTATATCGATAGTATTCTTCAAAAAAAGATCATTGCTACGTTCCACTACTCATTGCTAAATAATGGCTATTTGGTACTGGGCAAGTCAGAAACAGTTGGCGCCTCAGCTTATCTTTTCTCACAGGTGGAAAAGCATTTCAAGGTCTTCAGTAAAAAGAAAGATGCTACGGCAAAGGCTGCGTTTGAAATGAATTATCGTTTTCCAGAAACCGATCGGTCGTTTGGAACAACCCGTAAGCAAATGAGTCAAAAAGTTAAAAATGATGAAGTGGACTTAGATCGGGTAATAGATCATATACTGCTAAAGACTTATACCCCCGCTTGTGTGGTTGTGAATAATGATCTGGATATTCTTCAGTTCCGGGGCTCAACGGGATTGTATCTGGAGCCCTCACCCGGCAAGGCCAGCCTTAACCTTATGAAAATGGCCCGGCAAGGCTTAGGCTTTGAGCTGCGCAACCTGGTACACAAAGCTAAAATGTCAGGTGCTCCGGCTAGAAAAATAGGAATGGAGATTTACATAGAAGATAAAATTCAACGGATCAATATTGAAGCGACACCAATAAAGACCGAAGGAGAGGATGCCTATTTTATGGTGCTGTTTACGCCAGCACTTTCTCTACCTGATGATGAAGAGCTGGGTGATGTAAAGGACAAGCGGGTAAAGCAATTAGAAGCTGAACTGACGGCTTTACGGGAAGACATGCGTTCTATCATAGAGTCACAGGAAGCAGCCAATGAGGAACTCCAATCGGCTAATGAAGAAATTGTATCTAGTAATGAAGAACTGCAAAGCATAAACGAAGAGCTGGAAACGTCAAAAGAAGAAATTGAGTCTTCTAATGAAGAACTGATTACAATTAACCAGGAGCTGCAGATGCGCAATGAACAACTGGCTGAAGTGCAGGAGTACTCTGAAGCCATGTTCAACATCATTCGTGAGAGTGTACTAACACTGGATAAAGAATTGCGGGTGAAGACAGCAAACCGGGCGTTTTATAAAACCTTTAAAATAAACGAAGAGGATGCGGAAGGCCGCTATATTTTTGAACTAGGCAATGGAAAATGGAATATTCCTAAACTCCGAAAGTTGCTCCATGATATCATACCCACCAATACACAGTTTTTTGGTTATGAGATCGTGCACGAGTTTCCAAATATTGGTGAAAAGGTCCTGATCATTAACGCCCATAAGGTTGCACAGCGTATTCATGGACAAGAATTAATATTACTTGCAATAGAAGATATTACAGAGTTTAGGCAGGCGCAAAGAGCGAATAATAAGAAGTAGGAGAGGAAAGCTATGAGCTGTGAGGAGGGAGCTGCAAGCTGCACGCTGTAAACCAAACAGCCGAGGGAAAAGAATATTGAACAAGGAACAAGGAAGGAAGAAGGAAGAAGTAGGAAAAATTCGAAAGGGGAAATGCGAAATGCGAAAGGAAGAAAGAAGGAATGTTCAATGCTCAACGCTCAATGATGAGTGATGAGGAATGAATAAGGAGGAAAGGCACAAGGGGCAAGAAACAAGGAACAAGAAAGGAAATGTTCAATGCTCAATTTTCAATGTTCAAGGTACAATGAAGAGAGAAGGAATTGATAAATGTAAAAGCACTCCAATTGCGGAGTGCTTTTACATTTTAAAAAATGCTTGATCTTGTGGTTTTGTGTGTTAGCGCTCCCACTCCTTTAGGAGAGAGCTGGGGTGAGGTTTCTCACGTTTTACGTTTCACGTCTCACGATAATTGGCGTGTAGCTTGCAGCCTGCAGCTTACCGCTTCTCTCATATCTCCTCTTCTTGCTTCTTTTCGACTGCCGTTTCTGCCTTTTCTAATTTTTGGAGAAAAAAGGTGCGTAGCCATTCCGCTCGTTGGTGCGACTGTCTGGACTTACGGAAAAAATCCTCGGCTTTTAGCTTTTTCCCTTGATTGTTCAGTTGGTGTCCCATTTGTTCATAAAGCAATACGGCTTCTTCCAGGCCCTTGATAGTTTGCCAGGTGTTGCCTTCTATCTTGTCAGTTAATCCGGCCAATAAGGCATCTGCTGTAAAGCCGTGACCCGTATGGCAGCGGTAGCGGATCAGGTTGCCTTCTCTAATTTCGGTTAATGCACCGTTACATTCCGGGCATGTAAATGGTGTTAGTTTGCCCAAGCCTAAAACTCCCATACCTGAAGCATTTTTTTGTAAAGCAATTTCTGTTTCAAAACGAACACGTTTGGCCTCTTGTTGCGTAATGTTGTTCTTATAAACAACCTCCTCTTTGGTTAACCAAATCAGTAAGGAGCCTACATCTTTCATGGCAACAATATGGTCTACCTCCACTTGTTCTAAAACATTATTTGGCATACTCGGAAATTCGGCATCCTGTGGGTTTTGAATAATAACAGTTCCTCCAAAACGCTTGATGTTCCAAAGACCGGAAGTACCATCGTCTAATAAGCCAGATAAGATGATGCCGATAACCCGAGGACCATACTCATAGGCTACTGAACGAAACAGAGCATCAATAGATGGCCGGAAGCGGTTTTCTTTTGGACCTTTTTTACTAAGATATGGTCTTGTTCCAAGATCATATGATGGTCGGGAGGAGCTATATAGATCCGGTTTTTTTCAAAGCGCTCACCATCTATGGCATGTGTTGCAAATAAAGATCCACTACGGTTTAGTATGTATGGCAAGTTGCTGTGCGAGTGGGCAAGGATGTGTTGTACAATAAATAATGTAGCGTTCAGATCTACCGGTAGCGAACCAACAAGGTCTGTTAAAGCAGATACACCTCCTGCCGATGTGCCTATAACAATAATATCTCGGTTAGGCATAGCAGTAAACGTTTTGTACTGATATGTATCTTATGATCAACTCTTACTATAAAGTACGAAAAAAAACAGAATAAGCTTGAATTATCTAAATGCTGGGCTTACAAAATGATGCAGGCTTTATGGATTGTCTTGTGTACTGAATAACAATTGTTTTAAACGGTCGATGTGTTTGTTCAATTCCTGTATACGCAACTTTTTTTGTTCGGCGCTGCGCACCCAGCCTCTGCGTGTTTCTTCCTCGCTTATTTTTTGAAGCAAAAACCGTCGTTCGTCCATCATACGCAATGCAATCCAGAACGTTTCTTCCAGGGCTTTTGTTTGACGGATCAGTAACTCGTCTTGATTAAACAAGTGGCCGGTATGACACCGATAGCGTATAAGTCCATCATCGTTCATTTCCCATAATACACCTCCACAATCAGGGCAGGTAAACTCGCTTTGTTCACCCAGCGGTTTTACATTGTCTATTCCCAGCGCTACATGTTCGGCTATTTCTGCTTCTGCCAAAACCCTTGGCGGTACAGTTACACCAGCATTGATGCCGTCGTTTGTTGTTTCTTCTAATAAAATACCCATGTCGGAAAGTGATGCGCAATAGTTGGGGGTGAGAATATTTAAAACTGCATTTGGCATATCGGGATACTCTGCTTCTTCTGGGTTTTGCACGATGCAGGTACCCCCGCATTCTTTAATTGCCATCATGCCGTCAGCACCATCCTGCAGCAGGCCGCTAAGAATAATACCTATCGATCGACCTTTATACGCTACTGCGGCAGATCGGAATAGTACATCAATGGAGGGGCGCCAACGATTTTCAGGTGGGCCCTGGCCTAATAAAATATGCCCATTTTTAATTAATAAATGTCTTTCAGGAGGAGCAAAGTATACGGTGCCTTTATGAACAACCTCATCGTTTTCTGCCATCTTACATTTAAACCCACTGTTACGTTGCAGCCGTTGTATCAGGATCTCCTCAGCCGAAATATGAGGTAAGTGTATAACAATGCAAACGGCTGCGTTTATGTTTTCATTTAATTGAGCACATAATTCAAAGATTGAGTTTAACCCACCCGCAGAGGCTCCCACCACAACTAAAAACTTAGGGCGTTCGATTGCTGTTTCCATTGCTTATTTTGCAGCAATAGCTATGCCCCGATGTAGTCTTCAGTTAGTGATTAACAAAAAGCATAGGTGTTCCTGGGTTAACAGGTTGACAAGTTGACAAGTTGACGAGTTGAAAAGTTGACAAGTTTATTTGCTAGTTGCATGAAACAAGTAAGCTTGTAAGTTCTTTTGCGAACATCTTACGATAATCAAGTGCCATCTGTATACGCACTTGTCGGCAGCCTTGTGTGCTTTGCTTTAGGCACATGGAGTTTTCCATTCTGCTTCACCTTCCAGTGGGAGAGGTAGCGTGCTTGTTTGGATTTATGCTTACGGGTTGAAGCAGCGTGCAGCGAAGGAGTTGGTGTAACGGCTACGGTTGACCTATTTTCAGGTAATGACGTCTTCTCATTAGTTGATGCAATAGGTGGGGTTGTGGTTTTATTTGAGGTTTTTGGAATTAACGTATGACAGTAGGCAATCAGTAATTCCTGTGCTTCTTCCTTGGTCTTGCCCTGGTACAACCACTTATTTACCATGCCGGTTAGCCTGGCAAACAAGCCGGGTTTGCGCACGGTCCCTGGAAGCTGGCGGTAGTATACGCGCTTCACCATTTTGGAGGCCACGCCAAACCGGTCGGCATTGGCCATCGTGCGCTTGAGGTTAGGATCCTTGCGCATCTTTTTAGCGCTTTTATAATCCCCTTGGAGCGCAGGTAATACGTATTGCCTAACTTATAAAAGATGATGCCATCAATGGTGCCGGTAATGAAGACGGGGCCTACTTGTTTTGCCATGGTGTACGGGTGCTTGTTACGGATGAATTGTTGATGAATGTATGCTAAATATTTTAGTAAATCTACCCAACTAAATGCCCCTTTCAAAACCTTGCACCCTCTTTATTTATACACATGTAGGCCACTTCTAATATCATTAAACCCTCCGCGTCTCTGCGTGAAACCAAAAGCCCCGGCTTTCTCCTAATCCCAATACCCTAATTCCCAATTCCATCTCTCTTCATTGAACATTGAGTATCGAAAATTGAGCATTGAACATTTCCTCCCTTCTATATTCATCATTCCTTGTTCCTTGTTCATTATTCTCTCCCTCCTCTCTCCCAGGTTTCTTGTACCTCTCCTGTACCTAATCTGTACCTCTTCTGTAGGTAAGTCCGTACCATCTGCACTGCTAAAGCCCTCTACCTGCCTTCCACATTCACTACTGCTCCCACCATCCTCCCACCATCCTCCTACACTCCTCCTACCGGCATCCATAAATCCTAAAATAAAATCGTAATAATCAGAGCCGAAAAATGCTCTCAAAGTGAAGAGGTTGAAATGTACTTATTCTCCCTTTTAGGCAACAGCAGATGCTGAAACAAGTTCAGCATGACAGCGAGAGACAATATGAATAGCAGTTTGTTTTATAGCCGTAGTCTCTGAGATCCTTCGCTATCGCTCGGGATGACAAAAGCAAGAGGCATTATGATTGGCAGTCTGGTTGAGAAGGGAGGAATGAAACCTGACATCAGAAACTTGAAACGATATCTGCGTCATCTGCAGCACATCCTCTGTCAACTTATAAACTAGTCAACCTGTTAACTTGTCAACTCTTCTTCTCATAACCCTTCTCCATCCTAAAAATCCTAGTTCTCCTTATTCTCTCTAAATCCCGGTTCAGACAAATTAGGCTGCCACCACCTGTTCTGGTTCTGCTATTTTCTTTCCTTGGTATTTAGAAAATACAAACTGCAGCGCCGTACTCATCTGAAGTAAAGTGTTGGGTTTAACTAAGTAAAAGTCGGCGCCTAGCTCTTCACATTTTTCCTGGTCACCTGTATAGGCAGACGTAGAACAAATGATAACAGGTATATGGCGCAGTGTATCTATATTTTTTAACTCTGCTAAGCATTCCATACCATTCATGATCGGCATATTGATATCTAAAAAGATAAGGTCGGGTAACACAGCATTTTCCTGGCGCAGCAGTTTTAAGGCTTCTAAACCATTAGAGGCAAACTGACGCTGTATGGTAGGATCAATAAGACCAGTGGCTTCATTAAAAATAGCCTGGTCATCCGCATCATCATCTATAAAAAGAACCACATTGGGTAGCATCATATTTGTAGAATTTATTAGTAGTTAAATGATGGGACAGGATTAGTTTTTAAAAGCGCGCCGCAAAGATATTTGAAATTAACAGAGTAGGTAAGAAAAAACTCTTAATAATTGTTAATTGATAAATGTTGAAAAACAGTTGTTGAGCTTATGCATCGATTTGATAATCAATTAAATATAGCGGAACATTTAGAAGGGACAGGCTGGTTCATTATCCACAGCTGTAAAGACAGCGCATTTAGCAAACATGAGGTAATAGGTTGTCAATAACTTATACCACAATTTGGCACGCATCCCTGCTGTAGACTCTGCTACGCAAAAAAACTTGCATAGCTCATCATTTTGGGGTATATTAGTAGAGCTCCAGTCCTTTTTAAGCAAAAATCCCCCTATTTCATTACGGCACTTTTTTTATTAGTAGAAAGTATAGCCATTTCCAAATCTGTCTCTTGAAAAATACTGTTAGTGCTTTTTTCCTCCCTGTGTTGACCCTTAACACATTTGATTTATTAACCAGTAAAACAATCATCATGAGAGAGAATCAGAACGAAATGGGCCAACAGAAGTCTAAAAGAGGCTTTGCTGCCATGGATAGAGAAAGACAACGTGAAATAGCAAGAGAGGGTGGAAAAGCAGCCCATCGCCAAGGTGTTGCTCATCGTTGGACATCTGAAGAAGCCCGTGAGGCTGGCCGTAAAGGCGGAGAGCGTTCTCGTAACAGCCGTCAGGGTGGTGCTGAAAGTAGAGGGCCAAATGAGGGTATTCTATAAATAGAGTTCACTAAGTCACATTAATCTGAAAATTCTAAGTAAAAGCTGGGGCATGTACCTGGCTTTTACTTCGCTACACTTTGTATTGGTGTATACTATAGGAGGTATTTCTATCTCTTCAGCACCCCTTTATTAATGCCGTGCTCTTCAAACGTTACGCCTGTATACTTACGCTTATCCGCTTCAAAAACATCGGAATGCGACAACAGGTGCACAATCATATTGCCTATAGAGATCGGCATGCCATCGCGTATCTCTGAAATATTATTGAAGTGTATTTTACTGCCATCTAGTATCACTACACTACTAGAACCAATAGCTTTAAATAGGCATCCCTTCTCAATGATAACACCTGTGTCTTCACCTAATCCTAAGCCAATAGCACCAGGTTGTTCTGCTATAGCCTGCGCTAATCGTCCAAAACGACCACGTTTATCAAAGTGGGTATCTATAATCACATTGTTGAGAAAACCAAAGCCCAGGCTAAACATCACTTGTCCTTTAAAGTAAGATCGTGTGGGGTTACCACCACAGATCATGTTATTGCTCATAGCAGCTGCACCGGCACTGGTTCCGGCTATCACAATAGCTTCATCCATATAGCGAGCTTTCAATCTTTCCAATATGGTTGTTCCGCCTAGTATAGAACACAAGCGTAGTTGATCACCTCCGGTGAACATGACAATATCACATTCGTTAATACGCTTGATCAACTCGTCATTAGCTGCGGCATCCCGCTTACAAACTTTTAAATGACCAATTTGCTTACACCCTAATTTTTTAAAGGCTTCTTCATATTGAGCATAATATTCGTCAGGAATGGAGGATGCCGTTGTGATGACCTCAACAACGGGTGCTTTTTTCTTAGCTAGTGCCACCACGGCATTTAAAATACCATACTTCGTAAAATCCAGTTCATGCTCTTGTCTTTCCTGGTCGTCTATTCCTCTATCTTCTGCGCCGCCAATAGCTACCAGTATACCTTTTGGATGAGTCATAAAATTAAGGTGTATTAAAAAGCAGTGTTTCGAAAAAGCATGCCACCCGTGTTTAACAAAAGGAAAATACACGCAATAGAAATTTGGCATAAAGATTTAATTGGAAGAAGGAATAAAAAACCCAGGAGGGAATGCATGCTACTCGACAATATGATTGTATTGCGTGGGCCCAATTATTGGTCCACCAAGCATCACCAACTCATAGTGATGAATGTCAATTTTAGCAACACTCAATTCTTATCACAAACCATTATAAATGATACCTGCAACCAACTACAAAAACTATTTATAGCTTCCAATACAGAGCCTCCTGCTTTTTTAATAAAAGACAATAATGCAGCTACTTCTTTAGCGCAATGCCTGGCCCAGCTGGCTATTGGGCTGCAGCAAGCTGCTGGTATGCCTGTAACTTATTATGCTGTAGAAGCGGCTAACAAGCCGGATTGTTACTCCATAGTCTTTGAGTATACAGATGAAGAGGTTGGACGCATTACGGCTCAAAATGCGATAAGGATTTTTGAGAACTGTCATCGTGGAGAAACTTGTTCTATTAAAGAAGAAATAGCTACTATAAAGAAAGTATGGCAGGCCAACCGGCTTGGCCCTAGTACACACTCGATTGTACAAGAAGCGTTGCAGCGGCGTATACCTGTAATGCGATTGGATGATAATGCCTATATACAATTGGGCTATGGCGCCAATCAAAAGCGCATAGAGGCTACCGTTGCCAACACTACTGGCTGTCTGGCTTCCGATAAAGCCTGTAATAAGCATGAGACCAAACATTTGCTGGCCGATGCCCTGATACCTGTTCCTGCTGGTGTGATCATAGAAAAAGAAGAAGAGCTAGCCAATGCCATTCAGGAAGTCGGTTATCCATTAGTGTTAAAGCCATTAGATGGGCAGCAAGGAAAAGGAGCTGCTATCAATATAAAGACAGAAAGCGAGGCTGTTGAAGGATTTAAGCGTGCAAAACAACACGCACCAAAAGTAATAGTAGAAAAATACATTGTGGGGTGTGACTTCCGTGCGTTGGTGATTGACTACAAGTTTGTGGCTGCAGCAAGGCGTACGCCCGCCGCCGTTATAGGGGATGGTAGACATACCATTCGGGAGTTGGTAGAAATAGCTAACAATGATCCCCGTCGTGGTGATGGCCATTGTAATGTATTAACCAAGATTATTCTTGACGATGCGGTAGATGAATTGCTGGCCAAAAGAAATTATACTGTGCAAGCAGTACCGCCAAAAGGAGAGGAAGTATGGTTGAAAGCAACAGCTAACCTAAGTACTGGTGGTACAGCTACTGATGTAACAGATTGGGTACATCCGGCCAACCGTATTTTATTTGAGCGTATTGCGCGAACCATAGGCCTGGATATTTGCGGTATTGATATTATGGCACCTGATATAGAAACACCAATCGTTGAAAATGGTGGTGCTGTTATAGAAGTGAATGCCGCACCCGGTTTCCGCATGCACCTGGAACCTACGTATGGGCACCCTCGTAATGTAGCTGCACCTGTAATAGATATGCTGTTCCCGCATGGCGATAGCCGGATTCCAATAGTAGCGGTAACTGGCACTAACGGTAAGACCACCACGACACGCCTGATTGCCCGCATGGCGCAGCAGGCTGGATTCAATACCGGCTATACCAACACTGATGGTATTTACATTAACACAGAGCGTATTTATAAAGGTGATTGTGCAGGGCCAGGTTCTGCACAAGTGCTGCTGAAAGATTCATCCATAGAATTTGCTGTTCTGGAAAGTGCCCGTGGCGGTATTTTACGCTCTGGATTGGCCTTTGATCAATGTGATTGTGCCGTAGTGACCAATGTGGCAGAAGATCACCTGGGGTTAAATGGTATAGACACGCTAGAGCAACTGGCCCGTGTGAAGGCGGTTGTGCCTAAGAGTGTAAAACGGCATGGCTATGCTGTTTTGAATGCTGATGATGATCTCGTGTATGCCATGAAAGAAGAACTGTCTTGCAACATTGCCCTGTTCTCTTTGTATGCGGATAATGTGCGCATACAGAAGCATTGCGAGGCAGGCGGATTGGCAGCTATCCTAGATGAAGGATATCTTATGATCCGAGATGGCAACCGCTTGATTCCAGTGGAATTAGTAGAGAATATACCATTGACCTATGGAGGGAAAGCGCTATTTAATGTTGCCAATGTGTTGGGCGCAACGCTGGCGGCCTATGTATCAAACCTTAGTATGCCAGCTATCCGCTGCAGTTTGCGAAACTTTATCAGCTCGCCGGAAACAACTCCGGGTAGACTGAACTTCTTTGATTTTGGGGAGTTTAAAGTACTGATGGATTATGCGCATAACCCACATGGCGTGCGGGCATTAGGCGAATTTTTAAAGGATATACCTGCTACAGAAAAGATAGGCATTGTAACAGGTATAGGCGACCGGCGTAATGAAGATATTATAGCCTTAGGGAAGGAAGCGGCTCTGGTCTTTGATACCGTTATCATTCGCTATGACGATGATTTGCGTGGTAGAACCGACTTTGAGATTGGTTCACTATTGCGGGCTGGTATTCAAAGTGTAAAGAGAAATACCAAGGTGTTATTCTCCACAGGCGAAGTGGAATCGGTAGACTATGCCCTCTCTCTGGGCAAGCCCGATTCTTTGGTGGTAGTATTGGTTGATAAGGTGGATAAGGTGTTTCACCACATCTCCCAAAGGCAGAAAGCGCGCATGGAGCAAAAGATGTCGGCGTAGAGGGAGGTCTGCGCGGCGAGGGGCAAGCAGAATATTGAACAAGGAACAAGGAATAATGAAGGAAGAAGGAAGCTAAGAGAAAGAAAAGAGTGGAAGGAGATAAGGAGGGAAATGATCAATGCTCAACGCTCAATGTTCAAGGTGCACTTAAAAAAGAAAGGAAAATAAAAAAGCACTCCTTGAATAGGAGTGCTTTTGTTTTATAAAGAGGTTGGCTGTTTGGCTGTTTGGCTTGCAGCGTGCAGCGTATAGCTTGCAGCTTCCCTCTCAAGCATCACCTCCCACGTTTCACAATGGGCTGTTTTGCTTGGAGCTTACAGCGTGAAGCTTGCAGCTTCCCTCTAGCATGCATCAAACCAATCAATAGTCGGTGGCGCCGGAAAAATTTCCTCATCCTGCTGATCGTGGATGGTAGAATATTGTCCCATATAGCGGTTGCAATGGGGGCAGTAAACCTCGCGGATGTGCAACGGCTCGATCTCTTCGCTTTCTTTAAGCTGAAAGCCATGACCCTGCCAGCCACAGGTAGGGCAATACATTTCTTCGTTCTGATAATGGCAGTGGCTTACAAGTGTAAACATTTAAAATGAGTTGAAGCTGGAAAAACAGTACTGGCTTTAACATTCTGCTTCAAAACTTGTTCCCAATTACTAACAAGTTATTAAAGAAGGGAAAGGCTAACGGTTAGATAATATAGTTTTAGGGATTATTGGCTACTTTTGACAGGCAAAAAAAAAGCCCATCTGTAGAAACAGCGGGCGTAAACGATTGCTTGCTATATGAATGTAAAAAACTTAAAGTCGCGTTTGAATCAGTGGCGTTTAGGTTTGCTTACCTGTTTGCCGAACTTGATAGCACAAAAATAAAGTGCGGCGGACACCATTTTCATACAATCTATATCTTGTTTTACAACTTGCAAAGGGTTTCTGTTTTGTTAAAACCCTTGCTGGTATTGAGTTTTAGTCGAAAGGAGTTACGATGCCCAACCGTTCTATAGATACTGTGTTTCAATTGGTACAATCGCTTCAAAAAGCCGAAAAACGTGCTTTTAAGCTCTACATTACCCGAAATTCGGGTAATGCGGACCTGAAAGTCATTCAGTTATTTGATGCTATGGACAAGCTGAGTGATTATGATGAAACCCTTTTACTTAAAAAAGTACCGGCTGTAAAAAAGCAGCAGCTTTCTAACCTGAAAGCCCATTTATATAAAGAGATCCTTTCCAGCCTTCGTCTGCTGAAGACTGATGATAATATTGACATCCAGCTGCATGAGCAACTGGATTTTGCCCGTATTCTCTACAATAAGGGGCTTTATCACCAAAGCCTGAAGATCTTAGATCGTTTGAAAGAACAGGCGCGGTTATACAACCAGGATAGCTTCTTGATACAGATCATTTCATTAGAAAAGAAAATAGAAACACTGCACATTACGCGCAGTATACAGGACAGGGCTGATCAGTTGGCCATTGAGGCCAATGATATTCATGAAAAGCGCCGCGTTATTACGCAGCTGTCAAACCTGGCCTTGCAGCTATACAGCTGGTATGTAAAGAATGGCCATGCCCGTAATGAGAACGATGAAGAAGATATCAAGGCCTTCTTCCGCAGCCATCTTCCCGAGAAGCCCTTTGAGCTTACAGGTTTCTACGAGCGTTTATACCTTTATCAAAGCTATTGCTGGTATGCCTTTATCCGTCAGGATTTTCTGATGTACTACCGCTATACGCAGAAGTGGGTGGACCTGTTTGCCGAGCAATCCTTCATGATTGAAATTGAAACAGGGCATTATATTAAGGGGTTGCATAACTTATTGAATGCGCATTTTGATTTGCGTAATGATTACCAGTTTGAGCGTACCCTGCAGGAGTTTGAGGCTTTTTCCGAAACGGCTGTTTGCCAGCAACACGATAATACCCGTATTCAAACCTTTATTTACCTCAATATTGCCCGGTTTAACCGGCATTTTATGAGAGGCACATTTGAAGAAGGGTTGAAGATGGTGCCTTTTATAGAAGAAAAACTGGAAGAGTATCATCCATTCCTGGACCGGCACCGCATCCTGGTATTTTATTATAAAATAGCCTCCTTATATTTTGGAAATGGTAACTACAGCAAGGCTATCGACTACGTTCAGCAAATCATTAACTGGAAAGTAGACTTGCGTAATGACCTACAATGCTATGCGCGATTGTTGTATTTGATGTCGCACTATGAGCTGGGGAACTTTGAAATCTTGGATTCCCTGACTCGCTCTGTGTATCGCTTTATGTCGAAAATGGAGACGCTGACCAAGGTAGAAGAGCACATGTTCCAGTTTTTGCGTAACACTACTTTATCACCTCGCCAGCTTAGGCCGGAGTTTCAGAAATTATTGGATAAGATCAAGGGACTGGAAAAGAATCGTCATGAAACCCGATCTTTTGCTTATTTAGATATTATCTCCTGGCTGGAAAGTAAAATTAATGACAAGCCAATGCCCGTGGTGATTGCTGAAAAGTATCGCCAGCGCAAGCATCGTCGCTAAGTTGCCGCTGTCTCCTAAAGGGGAACTTAGGTCACAGCGGTTGTTGTTTCGAGAAACAGTATTTTAGAACTAAGTATAAATTGTATAAATAAAAGCACCCCAATAAGGAGTGCTTTTATTTATAAGCTAACATTATTCTTTCAGAAACCCACTCACCATTCATCACTCACGTCTCATCACTCACCACTCACCATTAAGCCTTATCCTGATCTCCAATCATGTTAACACTGCGCTCAACAAATGCTGTTAGGTCAGCTCCTTTCAGCATGCCTTGCGATAGTAAGGCCAGATCGAAAGCTTGTTTTGCTAAAGCTGTTTGCTGTGCCTCATTGCCGGCATTTAAGATGCGGTTGATCAACTTGTGATTTCCATTGATGGCTACTTTGTAAGTGTCGGGCAATGCACCATAGAACTGCATGCCACCGCCGCCCATACGAGCCATTTCTTTCATGCGGCGCATCCATTCTTCCATAGTAATGGTAACTGGCAGTTCATCGGCCGATAAGCCTTCTACCGTTACACTCATATTGCTGTTGTTGATAGCCTTTTCAAAGATCTCTTTCACCTTGTTAGACTCGTCTTCTGTCAACACATGGCTTAAGCTATCATCTTTTTGAATCAGGCGATCCAGTACATCTGCATCAACACGCTTGATGGATACCTTTTCTAACTTCGTTTCAAGGTGCTGGATAAAGTGGTTGTCTAAAGGTGAGTCCATTACCAGCACATCGTAGCTACGCTTAAGTGCTGATTGGATAAAGGCATCTTGCTTTTCAGCATCGTTAGTATATAAGTATACAACGCGACCTTCTTTATCTGTTTGAAGCGCCTTTACTTTCTCGTTATACTCGTCTAAGGTGTAAAACTCTTTCTTGGTATTGGTTAACAATAAAAAGTCTTTAGCTTTCTCATAGAACTTCTCCTCGCTGATAGCACCATATTTTACAAACAGGCCAATATCGCTCCACTTCTCTTCATAGGCTTTGCGGTCTTTGCGATAAAGCTCACCTAGTTTATCGGCTACTTTACGTGTGATGTAAGAGTTGATCTTCTTTACATTGCTATCAGCTTGTAAGAAGGAGCGGCTAACGTTCAATGGAATATCCGGAGAGTCAATAACACCGTGTAACAGCATCAGGAACTCAGGAACAATATCTTTTACTTCGTCGGTAATGAATACCTGGCGGCTGAACAATTTGATTTTGTTGCGCTGGAATTCAAACTCGTTCTTCAGTTTAGGGAAGTACAATACCCCTGTCAGGTTGAAAGGATAATCTACATTCAGGTGAATCCAGAACAGTGGGTCTTCTGCCAGTGGATACAGCTCGTGATAAAAGTTCAGATAATCTTCATCGTTTAGCTCAGAAGGCTGTTTGGTCCAGATAGGGTTGGGGTTGTTGATGATGTTATCAATTTCCACCTGCTTGTACTTGGTTTCACCTTGCTCATCTTCACCATCAGGCATACTGGTGGTGCGGGTACCAAACTGAATAGGTACAGGTAAGAACTTGGCATACTTGTCCAGAATTTCCTGGATGCGGTGCTTTTCTAAAAATTCCTCGTTCTCGCTGTTGATATAGAGGATAATATCAGTACCTCTTTCTGTACGGTTGCCATCTGTGATCTCAAACTCGGTGCTGCCATCGCAGATCCAACGGGCAGGTTCTGCACCCTCCTGGTAAGACAGGGTTTGAATTTCTACCTTGTCAGCCACCATGAAGGCAGAGTAGAAGCCCATACCAAAACGGCCAATGATCTCATTTGCATCTTTGGCTTCTTTGAACTTCTCCATGAATTCGGTAGCACCAGAAAAAGCGATCTGGTTGATGTATTTCTTGATCTCCTCGGCGGTCATACCAATACCTCTATCTGAGATGGTAATGGTCTTTGCGTTCTCATCTACAGAAACAATTACGCGCAGGTCGCCCAGCTCTTTATTATATTGACCTAAAGAAGAAAGACGCTTTACTTTTTGGGTAGCATCTACAGCGTTACTTACCAGCTCGCGCAGGAAGATCTCGTGATCCGAGTACAGGAATTTCTTAATGATTGGGAAAATATTCTCGGTATGAATGGAAATGGATCCTTTCTCTTGTACCATAGTATATGATTTGTTCTTTGTTATTAGAGTTATATCAATTTAAATTAAGTAGTGCGTTTATCTGATGACAACTGGCTGTTGATAGTTGCCAACTGTCCACTGTCCACTAATTACGCCATCCCTTATTGAAAAAAAGTAATAGTCCTTGCCCATCAAGGCTTGTTCCAAAGAGGGGAATCTTGTCAGATTGACAGCAATATTAGGGTGTTTGCTGGTAAAGCTTACCGTTGATCAGCATGGACTTGTCATTCTTTCTGATTACTGACGGCGCTTTAGACACTATCATCGCTGATGCGACAGGTTATGCTTGTCTGAAATTATCCTTTACTTCTTTGATATGAAGCGGCTGGTTAAATTGGCTTTCCAGCTTTTTCATGGTTTTGGAGGCAGTAAGCCCATGTAACACTAAGGATAAGAGAACGATAAATGCCACGATGGCCCAAAGCTGGTGCATCAACGGGAAACGGGTTTTTTCAAATGCAAAAGCCAGGTAAAAAAAGGAGCCCATACCGCGGATACCAAAAAAGCTGATGCCCAGTTTTTCTTTCAAGTGTAAATGGCGTGTGCCGATCAAGCCAAGCAAACCTGCTACAGGTCGTATCAATAGTACAAAACCAAAGGAGAATACGACCATGGGCAAGGTCAAGGGTTTTAAAATGCCGCCTACAATACTGCCGCCAAAAAGAATGAGTACAATGGCTAATAGTATGCGTTCAATTTGGTCGGTAAAGTCGTGCAGCTTGCGGTGATAATTATGGCCAAGCTCATAGTTGCGCAGCGTAATGGCCGTTACAAAAACGGCGATAAAACCATATCCCTTTACCATTTCGGTTAAGCCATAAACTAAAAGTGTTGCTGATACTGCTACAAAGCCATCGCGGATCACCACAAAGTTTCTCTTTTCAGGCAGGTAGAAAACCAGGCGGGCTAGGAGCAGGCCGATGCCTACGCCGCAAGCAACACCAGCAGCCAGGCGGTACAAAACATCGCGGGTAAACCATAAAACCAGGTTTTCGGAACTGCCGCCAATACCTATGGCTGCTACTATGATGGCCAGCCAGGTAAAGGGGAATGCCATGCCGTCGTTCATGCCGGCTTCTGCCGTGAGGGAGAAACGAACGTTATCCTTGCTCTTTTCCAACGGTGGACCCACTTGTACATCAGAAGCCAATACAGGATCGGTTGGAGCTAATACGGCACCTAACAAAAGAGAAGAGGCGAGATCAAAACCCAATAACCAATGAGCCACCCATGTCACAGCGGCAATACATACAATCATGGTAAAGGTGATCAGCCGGAAAGGAACCGCCCAACTTTTTAATGAAAAAGGTTGATCGATCTTAAGCCCCGTACCCATTAGGGAGATGATCACTACCAATTCTGTCAGGTGTAGGGCTTCCTTATCATGAAGTATAGGATTGGGCTTAGGTAAGTGATCCACCAATTCGTAAAGAGCTATACCAAATAGTACATAAATAATGGAGTAGGAGATTTGGGTTCGCTCCGTTATAGACGGCATCCAGGCCATGCCCAATGCCGCAATTCCAATAAGGGTTATGCTAATGATATAACTATCCACGCCCTGCACTTCCAAAAAAGGTGCCTTTGTATGAAAACTGGTCTTGAACTTTGGATATAAAAGAAAATACCGGCCTTAAAGGCCGGTATTTTAAATTTCCCGTATCACATTGCCGATTGCCGATTCTCGACTCCCGACTCACGGTTGTCCCCTCACTGCTGAGGTTCAGTTTCTTTCTTTTTCTTTTTGAAAGGGTTAAAGCCTTCAATAAGCCCCTTACCGGTTTCCTTTAAGTTGTTCTTAATATCTGTGTTGGTGGGATTAGTAGTATCCTTACCTAAGAGCTTGTTTTTGATCTCATTGCCAGCTGCTTGCACCACCTGGTTTTTTACGGATTGCAGGGTGTCTTTGACAGCTGTTTTAATTGCGGTTTTGGTACTGTCTACTTTTTGCTGGGCAAAATCAAGTGTTTGTTGTTTAAGATCAGCAACAAGGTCGTTACCTGCTTGTTTCAGATCTGTTTGAAAAGTTGGTTTTAATAAGGTGCCACCTACTTTTACATTCAGGTCTACTACATCGCTGACTTTGGCAGGTACACCTTTTTTGTTAGCCTGCGCCACTAGGTTGTTTACCAGTTGGTTTCCTTTATCACCCATCAGGGCGCGTGGCACTTTCAGGTTCAACCCATACGCCAGGGATTGGTCCAGACCGTGCATGCCACCAATTTCCATGTCAATATCTTTTACATTCAGCTTAAAGGGTTTGATAGCTACCTTACCATTGGCAAACTCAATACGATTCTTAACATCTTTGAGTGTAATGGTTTCCAGTTCTTTAATATTTAAAGTGCGGGCCAAGCCTTCTACGGGGGCAAACTTTTTTAGAACGCCTTCTAATAACAACAGGTTGCCTTGTCCGGTTAGTGAATTCAGATCAGGCATCATGTTTTCACCCAGCTTTCCTGTCATGCTCATTTGAGAAGACACCTTGCCAGATAGGAACTTAGCAATGGGCATTAACATTTGAACAGTATTGAAAGCATTAAACGTCTTTTCAATGTTCAATCCTTTAACGTCATAAGCCATGCTGATATCCGGATGCTGTTTGTCTACCTTGGTAGAGTAGGAGCCGTTAACGGCCATGCTGCCATCCAGCGCGTTGGCTGATACGTTTTGCAGGTGTACTGTTTCATCCGCAATACGTAGTTTACCCGAAAGATTATCTAGGTCCACTTTGTCATAACGAACTTTATCCACTTGAGCGTTGATATCAAAGTTGATATTATTAGGTACCAGGAAAGGAGCTGAGGTAGTACTGGATGTAGAAGTGGTTGTTGCGGTATCTGTTGATACACCCATCCAGTCATTCAGATTTACCCGGTCTGCTTTTACGGTTAGCTGTCCATCCAATGGTTGGTTGTTCAGCATATATGGTAGTAGGTTGTTTAATACACCATTACCAGCAAAGTTGGTATTCAGGTATTTCCCATTGATATTATTTAAGGTAACATTCTTTGGATTGAATGTCAGTAGCAGATTGTTTAAAGCTACGCCATCAGGGTAATCTTTAGAAGCATAGAGAAAGTCTTTCAATTCCATGGTGCCGGCCGCCTGGAAGTTTTCATACTGTTGCTTTTGGAGTGCTTCCATGGTTCCCTTTACAGCTACATCTGCATTGAGTAATCCTGTCAGTTTAGTACCGGCCTCCATTTTAGCAAACTCTGTAACCTTAGAAAGGTTCAGACTGCCTTTGGCTGCGGCATCTATAAACAATTGACTTACAGGATTCTTAATCAACAAGCGGAAGTCAAAAGGTGCATTGTCCATTTCTATGTGGCCTTTGTGAATGTCAACCACTGTATGATCGGCTACACCATCTTTATTTTCAATCTGTAGGGCCAGGTGGATGTTCTGTAGGGGCTTTGGAAGGTCGGGGTATTGGAAAAATCCATTCTCAATGCCTAGGTTAAGCGCATAGGCTGGAAGCTCTGTGGCAGAGTAGCGGCCTTTTACAAAGCCATTGAAAATGGCCTTGCCGCTTGTTTTTACTTTATCAAAATCGTGCTGGTAGACAGCAGGAATAAGAGACAAGAAATGCTTGAACTCAGTAGAAGGCGCTTTAAAGGCAATGTCCATATTATAAGTACTGTCGTTTACAAGCTGAAAGAATCCTTCCGTAGCTAATGAAAGCGCGTTAATATGTATGTCATCTGTTTTAAAGCGGTATGTGTTGGTTTTGTTATCTACTTCAATATCTGCAGCAAGCGATGTTTTTACCTTGGCCAGGTAAGGAATGGCGGCATAGGTAAAATTGATAGCATCGGAAGATGTAGATGTTTTCAATGTGAAAAGATCGGAGCTAAAGTCGCCGCTGCCTTCATGATTCAAGTTGTCAACGGACAGGTGCATATTGGAAACTTCGTCATCATACCTGATAAACCCCTTGGTGATGGCATAATGCTGCAAGGCCAGTTGAAAGGAAGTGGTATCGGTGGATGGTGTAGCTGCAGCGGTGTCCGGTTTGGTAATATCCCAGTTGGCCTTACCATCTGCTCCTACAATAGCATGTATGCGCGGTTCGTCAATAGTAATACTGTATATTTTATACTCTTTGCCATTGAGAAGGCTGTTGAAGTTGACAGCTACATCTATAGATTGAGCAGCTAATAAAGTATCCTTGGCAAATATGCCAGTGCCCACTACCTGTAGATCTTCTATGGAAACGGCCACTTTAGGAAAATGGCGGATGAAGGAAATGTCTATATCCGAAAAGTCGACTTTTGCTGTCAAGTTTTCGTTGATCTTTTCCTTTGCCAGTTTAATGATCTTGCCTTTGAAGAGGAAAGGGGCTGCAAATGCTATTGCCAATAAGATTACAAAAGAGATAGCGGTGATTTTAAGCCCTTTTTTTAATGCTGTCATAGGGATTGGGTTTAGCGGGTCGATTTAGATGACCTTTTTCAAAAATAGGCAAAAAAAAGTACCCTGTAGAAGGCGCGCTTCGCGCTGGTTGGTTTCGCGCAGAGGCGCAGGGAGTGCAGAGAGAGAGGAACCACAGAGATACTGGGGCAGGGAGGGGCACAGAGGAACTGTGGCTTGCAGGTGGCGCAGATAAGCTCAGAAGAAGTTGCAGGTGTCTGGTTTCACTCTTTCCTGCTCAACCAGCCTGCTAGTCATAACGCCTCTTGCTTTTGTTATCCAGAGCGATAGCGAAGGATCTCAGAGACTACGATTTTACAACAAACTGCTATCATAGTAACACTTGCCTGTCACTCTGAACTCGTTTCAGGGGCTGCTCCTGTGCCAACGGAACTGTCGGAATACATTCTATCTACTCCATTTTTTTATTGTTGCTTAAACCATCCATGAACTTCTAAGTAAATGTTCCTTAGCCTATAATTCTCGAAGTGTAAGCTGCATGTTGATAAAGACAATAGGGTTGAAAGGGCGACTTGGAAGCAAAAGACTCTATAAGCATTAGATAGTACAATCTGAATACAATGTGTTTTCCTTCTGTCGAAGTATACTGCGAGGAAATGACAAATAGTATACGCTAACAAAGCTGCAGCGTTCTACCGTCGCCATACCAGTTGCGGAGCTCCGTTACTGTTATACCTTCTTCGATTAAATATTCGATAGTAAAGGGGCTATATCAATTCGTTTTAAATAAGGTTCTAGATCATGGGTGTCCTCAAATCCCTTAATGATTACACACTTATCTTTATCCTTTGGGTAAAAGAGCTCAACATAAAAACTATTAAGTTGAAACAGTAATACCGTATAATCCATAAAAAGGCGACTGCTTAAATAAATGCCATCGTCTAATACCATTTCCTGTTGGGCTATCTGCTCCAGCACACTAAATTCCTTCAACTGCATAGCTCACTTGGTTTATAGTGGGCAGTCACAAAGAAAATGCCGTTGAGCAAAAATGCTTTGGTTTTACATCTTGGTACGTATTCTGTATACCGGGGAGGTATTCCTTCCTCAGTGTGGATGGTAATAGCGGTCTGGTTTCTACACCTGGGAATAAATAATCCTCTTTTCAATAGAAAAAGGCCTATTTGTAAGCGGAACATAGTAAAGGCATTGTCTTTGATTTATAGAGCATAGGTGGAATTGATGATGAATACGGAGTAGTGCTATAGGTTAGTTGTAGAAATGAATAATGTAGGGGAAAACCAAGAGCCGCCCCAGTAATGTAAAGATGCGAATGCAGGTAGCGATTATGAATGTAAAGAGAAGAATGAACGCATTGGATTAAATTAAAACAGGCGGTTCACATGTTAACTGACACTTTAATCGTCAGGGCCCTATGTCGCAATAAAACGCATTAAACTTTGTGGTGGATGGTGCAGAAGGATTGGGTGAAAGGTAGTCGTAAGGCTACCTTTCTTTGTTAATCTATAACTCAATTGTTTGAATGTTTTAGTTGCTACTAAAAGTTATGCTGTTATAGAGCTTTATCTAACACCAATACCTTAAAGTAAAGCCTAAATCCTAAAGCCATACACTGAGCGCAGTCCAAAGCCACATCAGGGCAAAAAGTAGAAAAGATAAATAGTGATGGAACACTTACACACCACGTCCGCTAGTCCAGTTTATCATACTATCCAAACAATCCGCGGTCAAAAAAGCCCTATGAAAATAGGGCTCGGAATCAAAAACATGCCGACTTTATAAGATCGACCTGATAAAACTGTATAAAAAGGTTTCGTATCTATAAGAGAGAAGCCAAATTGGTTAACGTGACATTTAAAAGACTTCAACAACAGGCTATCTCTGCTTTTATTTAATAAAGAAAAGGCACAACCGCTGCTACATAATAATTACCGCCAGCATATACTTCTCTAATGGCCTTTAACATCTCCTCCGGATTGCTGTGCTTTAAAAGATATCCATTGGCTCCAGCTTCCCGCATGGCCTTTACCATTTGAGGTTCATCCAAGAGGCTAAGCGCAATAACTTGAATTGTTGGAAAGCGCTCTCTGATGATCTTGGTAGCCGTTAATCCATCCATAATGGGCATTTGGATATCGGTTAAGACAATATCTGGTTTGAGGATTTCTGCTTTTTGTATTAAATCATTGCCGTTTTGCGCCTCGCCTATCACTTCAATATCTGGGTGCAGATTTTTCAACATCCAAACAATACTGCTTCTAAACAACGCATGATCTTCTGCAATTAAGAGACGAATAGGGGTTCTCACTAAGTTCGAATTAAAACACAATTGTACAGCTTGATCCAATAAAAAACAACCGTAATTGTACTGAGATATTACATGCTCGTAAAATTACGGTTGCGGCTATGGTGAAATTACGCTGTGGCCTTCCTGGTGCAGGTTTTGGTAGAACGCAACCTAATTACCACACCTTTCGACACGTAATTTTCTTATTCAATTTTTAAGTGGATTTACTATCCCGTTTCTATCAGTTATTTAGAACCCGGTTTGGAAATAAACCGTTTCCAAAGTTGCATAATGAATTCGTTGTTCTCCTCCGTCGTAGTTTCATCTTTAATAATTAATAAATTATTATCGTCAGGAGAGGAGGATGGGAAAAGTTCTGTAAGTCGGCCTAAATACAAATTGTAGAGCTGTTGGTAGTGGACATACAAATAATCCATGAAGTTTGGTAAACGGTAGGGGTGAAACATAAGTTTTCGTTTTTATTATAGATTTAGAAATAATCAATAAAGCTGCACTACATGGCACATTTAAATATAAAAAAAGTCATTGCCTTTTACACTTAAACGCTCAGATTGGCAGTTGGTAGTGGTGGGAAAGTAACGTAATGAAAAATTAGGAAAAAAACTGATCAATTACTAAAAAACGAGAAGTAGTTTATAATATTATATTGCGGGCCTTTTTTAATGTAATTTATAGCTATGCAAATTCCTCAACAGCCAGATGCTTCACTTCTTTTAGACCTTGTAAAAACAAAAATGCCTTTTGGCAAATACAAGGATCGGCTGTTGTGCGACTTACCAGTATCGTATTTGGAATGGTTTAGCCGGGAAGGCTTTCCTAAAGGTAAGCTGGGTATGCAGTTGCAAACCCTCTACGAAATTCAGTTAAACGGCTTGGGTGCTTTATTAGAGCCACTAAAAAAGATGTAAACCTTTATAATCTGAGGCTGGTGAAAAGAGCCCTATAAAAATAGGGCTCGGAATCAAAACATACCGCTCATATGAAAGCAGCGACGTTAACTGTAAAATCTTTCTTGTAGTTTCTGTTGAAAATGGGCGATGCAGATAACTTATTCCCAACTTCCTTTATTGTGATTTGTAATCTTATCGAACAAACGTTGACACCTGATGATATAGGAGCTCCCATGAACTTGCCCAGCAAGTTTCTAAGAATTGGCCATTTCCATATGTTTGAACGATTCCATAGAAGGGTAGGTTTCATTGGGTGAAGTCCGTTTGCTATAAAGCTCTTATGAAACAAGGATGCAAACAGCGGTAAGCTTTGTGAATTGTGCAATTTATTCTATGAACTGTTTAAAAGGTAGTTGAAATGTGCAGGTTGAAAGTTGCATTGTTACCTTTTGGACTAACGATCACTATCAGCTATAATCAGTATGCCCTTGGTACTACTACGTAATTTAAAAATTGCGTTCTATTTGTTTGTCATCTGCTAAAAGGAAAAGATAGATTTACGGCTTTATACAGGGGATAAAATGATCCTCTAATTTTTTAAAGCTAATTCTATCAAAATGCTGCGTCTCTTATTCTTAATTGCCTTATTCTCTATTTATACAACTGCATCTGCAAAGAGGCTATCTAATAATAGTGATAGCACAAATCCGCCGCAAATTTCAGAAGGTGTTCTACGCACTCGTGTTTCTTTTCCTAATAACCCTATGAATGAGTTGCTATCGTTAATTGACTTTTCTAAGGGCAATATTCAAGATCAATTACGCCGGTTACAAGACGCACAGCAAAGCGAAACGTATGCAAAGAAAATAGAGGCTCAAATTGGTAAAATGACAGCCGCTGAGCAACAAGCAATGGGGCAAATGATGATGGCTGCGATGATGAGTCCTCTTTATGCAACTATTAATTTTGACCAGGAAAAAGCATTAGCCAAAGCTTTTGCTCTTAATTATACCTTGGAAAGTTTTATGAATACCCAAGAGGGAAAGGGTAAAATGGTAGCAATTGCCAACGATAATAATAATTCAGCTGCTATTACATTCTCTGCTAAAAACTTGCAGGAGGCTTGGCAGAAAGAACAAGTTGATGCCAAACAATACAATATACAATGGCTTAATACAGTTGAAGTGGTTAGTGGATTGCCTTGCAAAAAAGTGGTTTATACATATAAAGGAGGAAAGGATAAGGCTGGTCAGTTGGTGGCATATAAACTTATAGCGTGGTATTCTTCACAAATCAGCAACCGGATCAATTTTGCCCATCCATTTTACTTAGATATACCAAATGGTGTTTTAAAAATTGAAGTACTTTATGATGCCGCTGGTAAAAATCGTATGTTATATGAAGTAACTGCCATTGAACAGAAAAGATTACGTGCTTCAGACTTTGTACTAACGGATATTCACCCTGTTGAAGATTGGGATGCAAACCCTGTACAAGCTTCCATGAATATGTTGAATGTGTTTATGAGTCAAGCGAAGAATGACCAATAAGTAAATATGAAAAATAGCTACTTTTAAGATACTCATTTGTAGCTTAAACAATGGCCCAACCAAGATTAGCTGCGTTTTTCCGGTTAGCTTATATCGGATTTGCCTTATTTTTTGTATTGCAAATACAAGTTGCGCAAGCACAATTGTGCAATGGTAGCTTAGGAGATCCGGTAGTCAATATCACTTTTGGCCGAGGGCTTTCCCCTGGCCCTCCACTTCCGGCTTCTGTTACATCCTATAAATACATCACTACTGATTGTCCGGATGATGGTATGTATGCCTTGCGAAATGCCTCAAATAATTGTTGGGGCAGTTGGCATAATTTGCCATCAGACCATACCGGCGACCCTCAAGGCTACTTTATGTTGGCCAATGCAACGTTTGCACCAGGAGACTTTTATGTCGATACGGTAAGAGGACTTTGTGGCAATACAACTTATGAGTTTGCGGCCTGGCTGATGAACCTTGTTCGTACACCAAATCAAATTCAACCCAATGTTACATTTAGCATCGAAAAAACGAATGGTACTGTTCTTGGCATGGTACAAACGGGAGACATTGCCAGTTCTGGTAGTCCGCAGTGGAAGCAATACGGCTTAAGCTTTAAAACACCTCCAGGGATTTTTGAAATAGTGTTAAGAATGCGTAACAATGCACCGGGTGGTGTTGGTAATGACCTGGCATTAGATGATATTACGTTTCGGCCTTGCGGCTCTGCTCTACGTTCAACTATTGTTGGCAATATGGATACTGTAAATATTTGTGAGGGTGATCCAACTTCTTTTACGCTAAATGCTAACAGCACCTCTTTTTTTTCAACCCCTCTGTATCAATGGCAGCTGAGTAAAGATAGTGGCCAAACATGGATGGATGTTCCTTTGGGAGTAAACTTAAGCCTGCAGACAGGCCCTCTTAATAAAGGCTTCTATTGGTATAGGATGACAGCTGCTGAGGAAGAAAATATGAACTTGAATTCTTGCCGCATCGCGTCAAATAGTGTGGTAATTAATGTGCATGGAAAACCAGTAGTAAATGCAGGCCCTGACAAAGTAGTTTTTAAAGGATTTACTGCAGTTTTAGATGGACAGATTAGTGAGGGTTTTACCGATTTTACATGGCAACCGGCACAATATATAGCGAATGAAAACACACTGTCACCTACCATATTCCCTGACAAAGACGTGATATTTAGATTAAGTGCGGCTACTCCTGCGGGCTGTAAGGCTAGTGATGATGTTTTTATAAAAGTTGTCGGAGGTATATATATCCCAACCTCTTTTACGCCTAATGGAGATCAGGTTAATGATGTGTGGCGAATACCTTATTTGCAATTTTTACCCGATGCAGAAGTCTGGGTGTTTAACCGGTATGGTCAAATGGTTTATCACAGTAAGAATACATCGGCAGAATGGGATGGTACGTACCATGGAAAGCAGCAGTCTACAGGTGTATTTATATACCAGGTAAAACTTAAAAAAGATACTCCCCCTTTAAAAGGAACTTTGACATTAATCAGGTAGATAGGTGAATGACTGCTGCAGCTGTATTTAATATTAAAATAAGTTAGCTAACACATAAAAAAAGGGAATGCATGGCATTCCCTTTTTTATTGCAAGGCCCCGTTGTTTTATTTCACAAGCAAAAACTTTTGTTGCCAGGCCTTGCGCGGTCCATTACCATCTGGCAATGTTATGAAATAGGTGCCTGGGTTTAGGGCTGTTAGGTCTATGGTCTTGTTGTTTTGAACAGTAAATGTTTTAACAATAGTGCCATTGGCATTGCTAATAAATCCTTGCAGTTGAGTCACTGGCTTATCGATATGAATGCGTAACTGATTGTTAGCAGGATTGGGTCCAATAACGATTAAAGACTTCTCAGTTGCTATTACAGCCGCTTTTGTTCTTGATTGTACATTTTTGGATGCCTCAACGGTTGCCAGTGCAAATTGTCCAAAAGAAGCTGTCTGTTTCAGATTTGCAATGTTGTAATCTACTTCAAGGCCTGTTATGCCTGGAGCAGTGCCTTCAGGAATACCCCAGTCAGCTTGATTAGCGTTACCCAATCGATTAAGAATTATCGGGCTATTAATAGAAGTATTGGTAGAACCTCTATCAAGTTTTAAATCATAGCTTCCTGTTATCCTGGTAGTTGCATCTGGCGAAAGTTCCCATACGCCCTCTTGCAATACAGCTTCAAATGGATTGCTGTTTTTGATAACCTGCAAGTGTGTGTTAGCACTAGGTCCAGGCACAAAGGATACATCCAGAAATTGAATATTTAAAGGATTGGTCATTAAATTATCCAATTCTGCCACAAAGGCTTTTTGTTGATTACCAATAGGAAACGAATAGTGATTCACCGTTGATGGTGAAAGATGTCGACGCAACGTACCATTGAACCAACTGAGTTTAAATCCTGAGTTGGAAAATGATGTACTGATCGCTTTCTCTGATGGGTCTAAAACAATTGCCAGGTTGGACTGCGTATTGATTTTCCCATTCACTAATATCCACTGATCGGCGGAAACCGAAGAATTAAGATCAAAATCTTTATTATTTACTTCCAGTTTGCCTAGCTGATTCATAGTGGCTATGGATTGGCGGCCTGCCCCTGTAAATCTTACCAGGCCATTGCCATAATGGTAACTTTTGGTAGTAAGATCCATCCAATTTGCAGATATTGCTTCGCGATCTTGGGTAATTTCAATAGTGCCGCTATTCTGCAATTGGCTTCCAACTCCAAGTTGTAAATTTCCTTTTATCGAGATCAGTGCATTAGCCTGAACGGTAATAGTTGCCCCATTTTGCACATAGAGTGCATCCTGGGCCTGTATTAAACAGGGCATAAGGATGGTGGTTAATAAATAGGATCGTATATGGAATGAATTCATTGCAATATGTTTTGCTGATTATAGAATACTTGTCTGATTATTTCAACTTCTCTTTAATCATTCTGACTTCTTCTAACAGTTTGGCAATTTGCTGTTCCTGTAGTACGATCTTCTGTTGTTGCTGGTCTATAAATGTCTGTTGTTCCTGTACTGCTTTTACCAGCGGCACAACAAAGGTCTCATAGCTTAAGCTGTAATGGTCACTGCTATTGCTTGGCTTTTTAATACCATTGAAATTATAACCAACCTGTGTAGCCGCTGTTTCTACTTCCTGTGCTATAAACCCAGTACGGCGTATGGCTGCCGCCTCATTGTAACTATTGTTTAAGGAGGTATTGTTGGAAATGAATTGTGCGTATTCCGGATTGGTTTGTGTATCAAATGCTTTTGCGTTCAGCTGATAGGTAACAGGGCGCAATTTCAATATGAAATCCAACCCTTTTACGTTTTCCTGTACATTAAACTTATAGCGGCCATCCGATAGTTTGGTGAACTCTCCAAAAGATTCAACAACGGTAACAGCTGCATTGCCAATACGCACTTTGTTGGAAGCGTCAACCTTAGCACCAAAGCCTAAAGCCATAGCATTGGTTAAGTCTGTAGCTGCCACATCGGCGCCTGTGCCCAATGCAGTGTTGTTGTTGCCAACCGTATTGCCACTTAACGACCCATTGCCTATGGCTACGTTTCCTGCGCCAACGGTGTTTTTATATAAGGCAAAAAGCCCATTGGCTGTATTGTTATTACCCTCTGTATTGTAATATAGAGCCGATGTGCCCACGGCGCTATTGCCAGAGCCAGTGGTATTGCTGTAAAGAGCACGTGTACCGTTGGCTGTGTTTTCATTTCCAGTTGCATTGTTGATCAACGCATTGGAGCCCGTGCTGACATTACGTGTACCAGTGGTATTGCTATATAGCGCACCTACGCCAATTGCAGTATTGTCGTTTGCTGTGGTATTGAGATAAAGGGCTCCTCTACCTACTGCCACGTTACTATTACCCAACGTATTGCTGTATAATGCCTGGTAGCCATAGGCCGTATTGCTTCCACCAGCAGTATTACTATACAAGGTATTCATGCCTGTTGCAGTATTATAACCTCCGGTTGTGTTTTTGAACAAAGACATATAGCCTAAGGAACTATTATTGACACCGGTTGTATTATTGAATAGTGCTCGAAAGCCCATAACCGTGTTGGCATTGCCCGTTGTATTGGAGAATAGTGTATGATAGCCAAAAGACGTATTGCCCGTTTGGCGATCAAGCTGACCAGCCTTTGTATTATTGATCCGGAACTGTAATGGCTTGTCATCTGAAGTGCCAATAAATTGTAAAGCAGGGTCTGTGCCGGCATTTCCAGATAATAGCCAGCCTGTCTTTACATCTTCCAATGGCTGAAAGCTGCCATTACCTCTTAATACATCTTTACTGTTGCCTGTAAATTTTAAGGAATAAAGCACGCCGCTACTGTTATGGCGCACCAGGCCGCTATCCATAGCCAAAGTGTCTATACGCATACCACCGGCAACGTGTAATTTGTTTTGAGGATCGGTTGTTCCGATCCCTACGTTTTGTGCATGGGTAGCTGAAGAGGCAGAAAGCAGCAATACAATGCCGCTGAGCAAATGTTTCATGATACAGATTTAAATGAGAAAATGGTTTATTAATGGTCGTAGGATAGGGGTATAGGGCCTATGCAATCTTTTACAGCTTAGAACTTTGGCCTATTGTTCAGAGCCCTTTATTTTTAAAAACTTTTACCGTTTGTGTTTGGTTCCCTTGTGTGATGGATATGATGAAAAGACCAGTAACTGGGGGTATGTATGGAGTAATATTGATCGTATTGTTTCCTTTTTTCACTGCAAGAGGTATTGTTTTAATAACTGAACCATCGGTATTGGTAATGCTAACTTTAATAAGATTGCTCTCTATAGCCGTAAAGTGTAGCTCCAGTTTGTTATAAAAAGGATTAGGAGAAGCTGAAAGATTTTGATCTCGGAGTACTCTTTTTACCTGAACTATATTGCTGAAAAACTGGGTTGAGCTTTGGTTGTATTCTTTGATCCTATAAAAAGTATTGGCGCTTGGGTTATTGGAGATAGTATAACTGTAGTGTCCATTGGTGGGTGGCTGAACGGCCAGGTGCAAAAGCTTTGTAAAGCGTATACCATCTTCACTTTCTTCAATATCATAACCGGTTACCATTTCAGAGGCATTTGTTTCCCAATCTAGCTGAATGAGATTATTACTAATCGAGGATTTTAATAATAATTGACCTGTTTGAAGGGTGATCAGATTTGTCTTTGTTACAAAGGCAAAAACCTGGTTATTGGCAAGATGTACATTGTCAAATACTACCCGGTTTCCAATAATAGAAGTTGGTGTTTTGAAGCTAACATGCCCGGTTGTAAAATTGCCATCGCCATCTTCATCAATGATCATTACTGTTTGTGCAGCACTACCTGTTGTAACAATCCCGGTTAGATCAAAGCTTAATTGCACGGGGCCAGGATCACCTGTAAGTTGCACCTTCCACTCCCTGCTTAAACGCCTGGCTTCGGAAGTCATGAATGTAGGCATATCAGATGCTTGTTCCGCTAAGACTGCTCCGTTATTGCCAATCACTAGGAACTCCAAATTGTCTAAGTGAGCTGGATTAGAGATAATGATATTGCCTTTGCCACTCTGCCCAGTGCCATCGCCAGACCCTGTATTCATGCTGTTGGCAATCGTTTGATTTAATCGTGAATTATCATCTCTGCCTATGCCAAACACATCATTGGGATGGGCAGTGTTGCCTACACCAGACCAATAAACAGTGCCCGATACGCCATCCCAATTCGAAGCATAGTAAGAGGGGCGTACGCCTGACGTTTGCAACATTACCCCATATTTAAAGGCCAGGTAGGAGAAGATTTTTGCTCTTTTCACCCCACTGATAGGTTGGCCAAATACAATCAGTTCTGCGACATCGCCGGAAAACGGTTCGCCAAAAACAGTGCATCTTCTTCCTAGTACATTCTCTACGGTAGCAATATCTCTAAAATTATTTCCTACTGTAGCTATAGTAGGAGTGCCATACTTTAAGTGGTCAATTATCTCAAGATCATTCTTCTCTTGATTAAGTACATTCAATTGAGTTATTAAGAAATTACCCGGTGTGTAAAGTTGCACAATACCTGCACCTGCACCGCCCACAGGCCCGTAAGGGACCGTGTCAGTAGTTTCAAATTGGCCGCCATATTTTGTTCCAAGAGTATTTGTTTGAAGAGCACAGCCACGGTTGGGGCCGACGCAGCCCCACTGCGTCCAGACACGAAAGCCTGCACTAGTGGCTCCTTTCCATACGGCAAATACAGTATAGGAATCGTCATGTTCCACTAATGGTGCATTGAGGAGGTTGGGACCTACTAATTCCTGGGCGCCGGAAAAAGTAACAGCAGGGTTGAAGTTGAACTTGCTATTCGAAATTAATGGACGCTTGGTGCCAGTAGAGGTAAATATTTTCGTGTTATTGTTGGCATATGTCCAGCTGTTAATAAGATTTCCAGGGGCTAGATTTAAGGTTGAGGAAATATCGGCTCTTAACCACATTTCCAAACTGTCTGTTACGCCTACACCTCCAGGGCCTTGGCCAAAACAGAAGAGGGGTATGAATAAAAAATAAACAAATAGGTTTAATAGGTTTTTGTGCATAGTGGTATGGATGAGTTAATAGCGCTTCGTATAGTAGATGAGCCTATAAATAGGCTCTTGAAACTGTAATAACAGTTTGTTTAAGGGGTCAGCAAAACTACTTTTCCTGCTTAGACAGGATATTCGTACTACTACCGGATTATATATACTGTGGTAATAACGTAAGTAAGCTTAATTGTATAGTAAGAATAGGGAATGAGCTGATAGTAGTAGATCGTATTGGAACGGCTATTGAATAATACTTTTTATAGGTAGCGTTTTACCTTTTTTAATTAATGTTTGCACATTGATCTGTTGTATCTTTGCATCTCGCAAGACAAAAAGAAGGGCCTTTTCACTGGTTGGCGTTGGAATCTATACCTTATCGAAAATACAATCCCTGCCATACGAACAATTTGCTACTCTTTTTAAGACTTTCCGTACTATTTATCCTGTCCCTTTTTAGCAAAACAGCTGTGCCCTATTAGCAAAACAACCCTTTGAAGCAATCTATCCGTAAAAGAAAACAATACAATTGTCGTTTCTTTCTATAAAACTACTTTATAAGCCCTGCCATTTTTGGCGGGGCTTTTTGTTTTACTGCCTATGGTAATCTATAAATAAAAATCCCCTCTGGGAGGGGATCAATACGGTGCTCTGATTCAAACACAGCCGTTCCTTTAAGCAATATTTTTCAAAGGATGGATTGGTTGTTCCATAAAGGTACTGGTTAGGTTATTCTATTACGATATTGGAGGTTGGTAGGAGTTGGACTTAAAACGGGCTTAAAAGGGTACGTGACCAAGATTAAAATCAAAAAGACACGGTTTAGGGCTTTTTTTCTATGGATATTGGGGAATGCTCCACAAAACTATAAGCTCTGCAGACTTATGCAAGAGCTTAGTACCAATGTTGAGTTATTCACATTCTTATTTGTGTATGATAATCAACTAGATATAAATTGATATTTTATTTATCAACAATCTGGATTGTATTCTATACGGCTACCGTAGAGGTATGACGATTTTCAGTTTGAATTCTGATGACGCTTACTGGTATATGTACAGCTAGTGAAAAAGCTTAAGATCTTGTTTTCTCTGAATTTTAGTGGCACCAATTTGGGGAGTATTGTTCATAAAAAGAACTATGGTCAACAGAAAAGATGCAAAAAAGAATACTCCAATTGATCCGCATTTAGACACACCATCAGAAGCGAATCGCGAAAAACACATCAATTTCCTGGAAGTGGAAGAAGAAAGCGCTAATCGATCTGATAATGATCAGGTAGATGATTTTGCCAGTGAACGTAGAAAAGAGTGGGAGAAAGGAATAGCTGAAGGAAAAGAGGCACGGGATCGGGGTGAATGAATTAAATAACCTAGCGATTAAATTTCAGCAACTGGTATTGGAATACGAGTTCTGGTAAGTGCTTTAAAAAAATAAGGGCCGAAGTGGAAACTTCAGCCCGTTTTTAATCCGTACCCTATGAAAACTGTTTCTAACTCAACAAATAAGGTGCCATTAATTACAGATTATCAAGTTTTTGTACTGAAAATTTCTATTATTTTTTAAATTATCTGTTAAGGAATTAAATGTCCTAACAAGTAGTAGTTAGTTGAAGAGCAAACACTTGTAAGATGCTTTTTAGCAAAATATAAAATCTATCTTATCCCAACGACGCAGGCTTCTAATAAGAAAATTTAGTGGAATACATTTCTAGATGTTAGCATTACTACTAATAGAAAGCAATCGTAGATTTACTAGTTTCTTATATATAGACAAGAGTAAGTGCTAATATGTAGAGGCTTGTAATAGTTGTCTGTGCAACTTTTGATAATTTTTGGGTGTAGTAGTTTTACGATCGGCGGATGATTAACCGCCAATTAACTTCGGTTATTTGGCGTTTAATCATCCAGAATTATAGTCTACTTAATTTTCTCATAGTGCACACAAATAATAAAACAAGTTTGGTCTCACTCTTTGTAGAAGGGCAGCCGATTGTTTTTGAAGTAAATAAAGAACAGCAGGTTTTTCATTTTGAACCATTGTCTAGCTGGAAAGATCTGACAGCACCGGAAAGCTTTTCTTTAGAGTGTCAGGATAAAACCTGGTCTACCCACACAGACATAGATACCGATCTGTTCTATCAAGCTGTAGAGGAAGTAGAAAAGATGTTTTAAGTCTTCCCTCGTTGGCGTCAATAATTGAAGGTTGTTACTTTACACTTCGTTTTGGGCGTCAAACCATCTAATTGAACGTTCCAATAAAGTTTTGAACAAAACTTGTAAAAAGTACCTCTCTCTTTTGTTACTCCTTTTTTCTATAGTAGCGCTGATCTCCTGTTGACCTTTGTAGATTTTATCTGCCAATTATAAATACTCTATGGTTTTGATTCCTTGGTTGCATGCTTAATTTTAAGTATGGATACGTATAACCGCTATAGTAGAAGTATTAGGGGGAGTATTTTCTGTTTTCTATTACTGTTTAGTGGTTTTGGCTTCACGCAATCCCTACAACCGGGTTTTCAAACTCAGGAATATGCCGATGCCCTTGCTATCAATTTTGGAAATTATGATAGTGTAGTAACATCAGAAGGACGTATTCCCGCTTACAAATGGCACTACCGCTCAAAAGTAACCGGGTTAGATAACCGCTGGTGGATGTGGTTAAGCACCGATGGAAAAAGGGGCATAATTACTATTAGAGGTACAGTAGCCACTACATCCAGTTGGCTGGCCAATGTATACGCGGTTATGCAACCTGCCATTGGCGATATTAAGATCAATGACAGTGTAACCTTCCATTATCAACTGGCAGATAGACCCGATGCCGCCATACATACAGGCTGGCTGCTTTCCTTAGGCTCTATGGCTGGTGATATTGAAAAAAAAATACGGGAGCAATATGCAAAAGGGGTTAAGGAGTATATTATTACAGGCCATAGCCAAGGGGGAGGAATTGCCTACCTGTTGCGCTCTTATATTTATTATCGCACCAAACAAGGAGCCCTACCTTCAGATATCATCTACAAAACCTATTGTAGTGCAGCTCCAAAACCCGGCAACCTGTTTTATGCGTATGATTATGATTATATTAATAAAGGTGGGTGGGCCTTTACTGTGGTTAATGCTGCTGACTGGGTACCCGAAACGCCAATAAGCATACAACAATTCAGCGACCTAAATCCGCTAAATCCTTTTGTGACGATCAAAAGTGCACTTAGCCAACAGCGTTATTTTGTTAGGGTTTATGCCAATATGGTTTATAATAAGCTTAATAAAAGTACCCGAAAGGCAGCCAAGCGGTATAGAAGGTATTTGGGGGATAAAGTAGGGAAGCAGGTAAAGAAAAAACTTTCACAATTAGATGGAATCAACGCAATAAGTACTATGAATTATATGCGTGCTGGTACACCAATCGTGTTAATGCCAGACATGGAATATTATACGCGTTTCCCCGATGACCCTACAAAAGGAGCAGGTATTTGGACCCATCATACATTTGAAGCCTATTACCTGTTATTGAAAAAAGATTATGGAACAGTTACACAGGGGCATTCACTACTGGTTGAATAAATGATTGTATGTTGGGTAATCTTTTTCCTCCTTTCTGCTAAACGTACGAGTTAAATCTATTAAGGCTATTTAGGATAACATAATTAAAAGGTTACAATAGCTTCTATTCTATTTCTATTAGCTTTAGTAAACACACATTAACGGTATCTGTTGCCCGCCTGTACAAATCCGGATTGCCTTTTGGCATCCGCTTTAATAATACGCTGCATTCCCTTAAAAAGCGATTGGCGAACTCCGGATCTTGTTCTACAATTCCCTTGCAATTGTCAATGATATCGGCATATTTTACAGTTTGTGCATCGGCACTGGTCTTTTCAATCCGGTCGGCCTCCATTTGCTTTCGCTTATTACGGTTCCATGTTGGATTACGCTGTTTGCTATACACATCTGTTAGCTCAACAACCAACTCTTCTGTTTGTTGAGCTTCATTTTCATTCATAACCGTTTGCAAAAACTGCTTCAGTTCATTTTGATCCACATCTGTATCTTCTAACACATCGTGCAGGAGAGCTGCTGCTAATACCGGCAATTCTGTATTAAACAAACTGCACATTTCCATAACTCTTACAGGGTGCGCAATAAAGGGTTCAGGGGAATACTTACGCTGTTGGCCATTATGTGCCATTGCTGCAAATTCTTTTACCTGCTGGAGTGCTAACGCTGTATCCATATTACTTACCTCACGTTTTTCATGGTGCAAACATTACACCCTTTCAGGTAGATTGTTGCAACCTGTATATTATTTAGGTAGGATTATGATGAATGTATTGGGGTAAAATAGACAGGCAAGCTGATCAATAATAGTAGTCAGTTAACAAATATTTACTGCCCTATAAATGACTTCTAATTAGACTTAAAGGCATAGTTTTTTCTATGATTTTGCGTTAACCAGTTAACTATTAAAATCAATAAACTATGGCAGATAATAATCGTAATAGAGGTGACCAATACTACAGTGGTAACCAGGAATGGCAGGCCAATAGAAACCGGATAAATCGTAATCGGGACTTAAACCAGTATCATGAGGATGTAGAACGTTTTGGCAATGCGGGTTATAGTGGAAATTATAATAGAGAGGATGATGATAATCGGATGGATTATGGCAATTATCAAGGTCGTGTAAACTACATACCTGATAACGATGACAACCGACCCGATTATGAAAGTGGTGACAGGTATGGCAACCAATACGGGGGAGGTTATAATCAAGGTAGTAATATGGGGCAGCAGCGTAATCAGTGGGGAAACCAATGGGGCACCTCTTATGGCTCTTCCTATGGCAATCAAACGCGGCAATCTGATCAAGGCAATTATGGTGGGCAATCGGGTTGGAGAAGCGTAAATGATCTGAGTGGTGGATATGATATTGACTACAACAATCGCAATGAAAACTGGCGTCGTGGAGACCGCAATTGGCAAGATGACCGCCAAGATCAATATGGCAATAACTCCAGCAGAAGACACGATGTGAATTATGGTGGTAATGCAGCTAATGACTGGAACAATGAAGTACGAAATAAAGACGATCGCAGTTGGTGGGATAGAGAACGTAGAGATGTTTCTTCATGGATGAGTAGCAATGAGAACTATAGAGAGCCAAGAGGTAATCGCAATTATCCAAATTTGGCTGGAGAACATAGAGGTAAGGGCCCTCGAGGTTATCAACGTTCTGAAGAGCGTATCCGTGAAGATGTGTGTGATCGATTAAGTGATGATGCTATGTTGGACGCATCTGAAATAGAAGTAACAGTTAATGGCGCTGATGTGGTTCTTTCTGGTACTGTTTTAAGTCGGGAGGCTAAGCGACATGCTGAGGGTCTGGCTGAATCTATTTCTGGCGTACGTAATGTAGAGAATCGCATACATGTGGGGCGTATGGATGAGCTGGAAGGAAATTATACAACGCGTCAGATTATAAGGGCGGCAGGAAATAATGAGTCTACAGAAGAAAATAGACGAAATAAAAAGTAGAAACAAACAGCAGACGGCTTTAGCCGACTCCTGATAGATGAATAGCTAGGTGTAAAATGGACAGCGAACAATGCGTTTATACCTAGCTATACTTTTTAAACAGAATTAAATGATTTGTTTATGAAAGAAGCAAAAAAGAACAGTCAACCACAGCAAGAAAGAACTAGCAATTCGGAATTCAACAGGGGAGAAGATACTGTAGGTAGAGCCTATCATAGAGATGACGCTTTCGATATTAGCCATGTAGACCGCCAGGAAGGGGCCATGCATCATGGAGTATTGGGCGGAAACTTTGAGTGTGAAGAAGATAATGAGGAAAGAACTACAGATAAGAATGATACAAATAAATAGAGCCTCAAACTGAGGCTCTATTTATTCGATATTTATTACTAAATGATCAATTATCTCTTTTTTGTTTGCGGTGGCGTTTTAGGAATAGGTACTAAAGCCGGTTTCTTAAGTCCAAACAAAATAGATAACACGTCTCTCCAATTCATAGAATATTGTTTGATGGGTGATTGATTAAACCTAATAATTGCGTTATAAACATCTAATTTAAATAACAATTCTGTGCCGTTCTAATAAAAAGGCATAAAATCTACTTTTTTAACAAGATATAGGAGTGATTTTACTCTAATTCTAGATTATAAGCCTTGATAATTACCGCCAGGTCCGTCTGGACTATACGACCGGGGATAATGCGTTCTTGCTGGTGCATTTACACCAGGTTCTCCATTGATCAGTTTTGTAAAATGCTTATCTGAGGGCTCTGTTTGTTGCGGATTTTTGTTAATAGAAACTACACGCAGTTCATTAGCACTTCTGTGGCTGGCAGCTTCGGTGATGGTCAGGTCTTGCATGCTTGCACAAGAGCAAAAACTATTCCCATATCCGCGATAAATAGCTGTATTTCAATAGAAAATATGGTAATGAAATCTTAAAAACTCTTGCTGGCTCTACAATAGAGCCCAATTTGCGGCAGGGAACTTGAAGCATTTTATAAAAAATAATACCATTATGAGTCAGGCATTTGTAAAAGAAAGTGAGGAACAATGGCTACATGAGATCGCACCTACTCTCCCCGCTTTGGTTATTTACCTTACCCGGGAAAATAATGGCATAAGAGTTTATGAGAAGGAGCACTTAGTAGATCCAAAAACGGGAAAAGATGTATATCGGATGAGTAATGGTCTTTCTTACTCAAAAGATTCGGAAGGCCGGTGGTGTATTATATAATAAAGACTACAACTAACAAAGTGTAAAGAAAGAGCCTCTATATAGATAGAGATAAATAGTTGTAGACTGATCAGAAAAACTGTCTATCCTTTACATTTTATCGTTTAAATACACTTGGCTTTATAGGTTAAATAAAGGATGTTTTCTGCTCCTTGCTGTGGAATGGAAGTCCTCAACGTCATCCTTTGTTCGAGACCGCTTCGAGACTTCTTTGGGATTCCTTCGGGCCACTTCGAAGAAGTCTCGAAGCAGTCCCGAAGATGAGGACTGCAAGAGGTAGGAAAAGGGTAGGCTGTATGGCTTATTAGTAATGTAAGTGTGGAATTATATTTATGGTAACAGGTGTCATAGAGTAGGTAATACAGTTAAGGGATACGGTAAGTTCTATAGTTTGGGGAGAATTTTGGAAAAGGCCTTGTTACTTGTGTGAATAGTTAATAAAGCTTATTGTAGAGAATTATTTGCAGTTGTTGACATGAACAAGAGCTTTAATTCAAACAGAAATGGTAGTAAAACAGAAAGCAACTTTATCTTAAATTGCAGGCCCCATTATCTAGCGGGTAGGGTAGAGCGAAAAATATTTGATTTTGTGGATAAATAGTAGGTATAATTATATTATATTAGATATTTTAGAGTGTCTTTCAACCATCTGTGCTAAACCATTCGTCTAACCATTCTTCCTAAAAAGCCATTTATAGTTTAAACTATCCAGCATGAGCAATGGCTTTTCGTTGCAGCGAACCGAAAGTCCGCACCATATAAAAGACGCCCTCCAAGAAATAGTAAAAGAAGAAGTAGCAGAGACCTTTGGACACACAATTGCTTCCTCCAGGGATTGTATTCGATTGAGTGAAGAAATATATACAAAGACTTCTTTTAAAATCAATTCCAACACGCTCAGGCGCTTCTTTGGTTTAGTAAAAGCGCAATACCCACCCTCTCTTTCTACGCTAGCTATTTTGGCTAATTATTGTGGTTATCATTCATTAGATGAATTGAGTTTAGTGAAAGAAAAAGCCGCTAGCGGACAAACCTCAGTTGATGAAAAAAATATACTGCATTACCTGGTAACCCTTTTTTCATCCATTCCACATGGTAAGTCTAGCGCTGAAGCATTCTTTATCCTGGTAAAGAATACTATAAAATTTATTTCCTTGTCAGAGGAGCTAGCTAATAAATTTCAGCGCGCCATTGCAAAAACCAAAAATGGGCAAGAGATCTATTTTGAGCAATATATTCAAATGGATAGGCTAAACTCTTTTTATGGTGAGGGACTACGCTATTATCTAAGTGAAAATAAATCAGTGCAGGGTCAGATTTTTGGCTATTCTTTACTATGTATACGTGATTGGCTATCTCTGGATCATCTAAGCTTAAAAAGGCGGTATGAACAACTTAAAAAACTGACCTTGACTAAAAGGGCAGATCCGCTTATTTATGGTTATTACTATGCAGCACATCTTCTTTATGCAGAAGAATACCAGCTAGACGCACATAAGATTTTAGCAGATGCCTACAAAGTACAATTGGAGCTAAAATCAAATGGCAAGTCGCTTTCCCTGTCTCAATCGTTTGAATACATTATGGCTGGCGTTCTGGTATGGACACGGTACTACCAAGATGCGATCTTTTATATTAATGAAGCCTACTTGCGGTACTCCAAGGTAGCTTTGGCTATAGATAAAATATGCTTTAACCGACTACTATTGCTTAAATCAACGGCTTATGCAAAAAGTGGAATTGTTGACGAGGCAGAGCGGCTTTTTGAGCAAATACGGCCTTCTCAGTTTTCTTTTCTTACTAAAAAAACAGATACCATTCTATACTTATTACTGGCCCGCCGTTTAAAGAAAACCAATAAGAAGCTGGAAAAACAGCTAGATGAGCTTATCAAAGAGACAGGCTTCCGAAAGCTAAAAATGCTAACAGAAAGCACCGGGCAGAATTAATAGACTAAAGAGAAATAAAGCTGATAAAAAGTATCAGCAATTGCAATTTGTAGAATGTTTTTTAGCTAGGCAGTACTTAGAGTGTGTATTATTGATCGTAATCTATGCATTTTCTCCACATTCACAGATCTTCTCTTATCAACTTATTGATCAGGTTGATTGAGATTCATTACTTCTTTACGGCTACTTGTACATAACCACCTTGTTTTGTAGACTTCTAGAGAAAAAACGGGAAAGTTTATGCGCATATACTCCTGAAAGGGAATTCCTTGCTTATTCTTTTCAAGTTTGTAAGGTTATTTTATTTTAATCGGCTTCTTACGGTATGCTCTTTGTATAAGATGAGATGCCTTTCTAAAATGTTGAGTTTTAGCCTTTCCTTTTCCTACTGAACTAAACCGCACTGAAAAACAATGTGATGTTTCCTAAACAAATGCTTAGGGCTAACGCATAGTATACCCGTTTTAAGCGTGTTGTTTTGATTACAGACTTCGATCTGCTCGGTACAATTATGTAGTTGAGATGGGCGCAGCCTGTGCCAATAGAAGTAGTTAATGAAAAAGTGAAAAACCTAAACCAAATGAAAATGACACCATACAGAAATTGGTACGCTATCTATACGCGTCCACGGTGGGAAAAAAAGGTAGCAAGTTTACTTGAACGGAAAGGCATTGAATGCTATTGCCCTTTAAATAAAGTTCCAAAGCAATGGGCCGATCGAAAAAAAATTATTTATGAGCCCCTTTTCACCTCATATGTTTTTGTGTGTATATCAAATGAAGAAACTGTTCCTGTCAAGGAAACTGATGGTGTTTTAAATTTTGTGTATTGGTTGGGTAAGCCTGCTGTCATTCGGCAAGAAGAGATAGAGGCCATTAAGCAGTTCTTGCAGGAGTATGAAACAGTTTCTATCGAACGCACAGAAAGCATTAATCCAAACGATAAGATTCAAATCATAGATGGCCCTTTAATGATGCGAGAGGGTAGAGTAATGGAAGTGGGACATAAGAAAGTAAAAGTTTTGATTCCCTCAATTGGTTTCAACCTTGTTGCTGAAGTTGAAATTACCAATATTGCCAAAATGAAGTCGATAGCTTAATAATGTTTAAACTATTTGATTGCTTTTGGTGATAAGAAAGCCATTAATACGAGTGCTATCAAAAATGCTGATATCGCCGGGATTACAACGTCTTCAATTTCATGAGAAATACCGAAAAATAATCGCACTATAAAAATGCCGATGGTTAGAAGAGCAACATTTTTCCAAAAGGAGAAATAATTTTTATTAACGCCAGTTTTAGGATCTGAAGGCAATTGCCAAAGTGCGTAAAATATTATTAAACCACCTACAATAGAGCTGGCTACCTGTAAAAGCATATGGACCTCAATGCGAAACGTGCCTACAGGAATAGCGGCTGTTAATAGCGGAAGATATTTGACAAAATAGCCATTCTCATGAGTAAAGCCGTCCCAGGCCAGGTGAGAAATAATGCCAATAATTAAACAGGCTATTACTATTAGCCAGTGTTTTTTAAAATAAAAATTCCAATTAAAATCAGTGTATTGATTTAAACGCCTTTGAAAGTCAATAGGGGCGTTATGGATAAGTGGATTGCGGACCACATTGTGAAAAAGGAAAGTGAGTAAAAGAGCCAGTGGGGTATCAATCCATAGAAAACCAGACCAGGTATGGGTATATACTCGCTTGTCTGACATTCTTATAAAATATTCAAAGTCAGGAGCTATGCTCCCTGCTATTAAACCAGTAAGTGATAAGCCTTTAATTCTATTTAGAGGTAAAACAATAGCTGGATGGCAAAAAGTAAACGGCATAATAAACTATAAATAAATGAATTGAGGACGTAAGTAATGGTTCCTCAGCAAATTATAAACCACTTCACGAATACCCTTAGAATTTATGTACCAGGAAAAACACCATCAGCAGGATATCAGTACCGCTAGCTTTTTAGTAACCGGAGGGGCCGGTTTCATTGGTTCAAATATTGTTGAATACTTGCTCTATCATGGAGCTGGAAAAGTAAGAGTTCTAGACAATTTTAGCACTGGCTCCCCCAAAAACATTGAGCCTTTTCTGAACCATCCGGCTTTTGAATTGATGGAAGGCGATATAAGAGATTTTGATACCTGTGTTTCTGCGCTAAAAAATATTGATTATGTTTCCCACCAGGCCGCTTTAGGCTCAGTTCCCCGCTCTATAAATGATCCTATTACCTCGAATGCCGTTAATGTTAGCGGTTTTCTTAACATTCTGGTAGCTGCCCGAGATTCAGGAGTAAAGAAAATGGTTTATGCTGCCAGCTCCAGTACCTATGGTGATCACCAGGCCTTACCAAAGGTAGAAGACCAAATTGGTCAACCCTTATCGCCATATGCTGTTACTAAATATGTGAATGAGCTTTATGCCAGCGTTTTCTCCCGCACTTTCCAGTTTCATACAATTGGTTTACGTTATTTTAATGTTTTTGGTCCCCGTCAAAATCCTAAAGGACCCTATGCGGCTGTTATTCCATTGTTTGTACAAGCCGCACTGAATAACACAGCACCAGTGATTAATGGTGATGGTGAGACCAGTAGGGATTTTACATATGTGGAAAATGCTGTACAAGCTAATATCAAAGCAATGCTAGGCAGTGACAATACTTCACATGAAGTAATGAATGTAGCTTGCGGAGAACGTACTACGTTAAATGAGCTTTGGCACTATATTAGTAAGTATGCTAACGTTGAGCTGCAACCGGTCTACCAAGAAGAACGATTGGGCGATGTAAGACATAGTCTTGCAGATATCTCTAAAGCAAAAAATCTAATTGATTATACACCCTTAGTATCTATAACGAAAGGCTTAGCAACAACAGTTAAGTGGTATGAATCTGCGCTGAAACCACTTGCTAATGAAGCCATCCTTTAATATCATCCACTTATTCATTTAAAATTATGGTACACATGATTAGGAATCTTTTTGCTCTTAAAGTTCATACTCCTATTGTTGCAATATTGGTGATGCTCATATTTTCTGCTTGTTCTTCTACCAAAGAAATGGAATACTTCCAGGACTTACCTAATACTACAGTAGCTAAGTTGGCTGAAATGCCTGATGATCAGCGGGTGATTGCAAATGGTGATGAAATCAATGTTGTATTTGTTGCCAAAGATGATGCAGCAGCTGCCTATTTTAATAAAACAGCTTTAACGAATGCAGTAACAACTGAGAGCGAAAATCTATCAAGAACTTCTTCCATGAATTCAAATTCAGGTTCCGGTATGAATTATTTGGTTGATGCAAATGGTTATATCGAATTTCCTCAAATAGGAAGAGTGCGTGCAGTAGGTATGACCTCTGGGCAATTGAAAGAAGCCTTAACTAAGATGGTGTCTGATAAACTAAAAGATCCTATTGTAGACGTACGCTTTAATTCATTTCGCATTTCAGTTATAGGCGATGTACGCAATCCTGGAACGTATACACTGTCTATGCAAAAGCCAACCTTGCTAGAGGCATTAGCAGCCGCAGGAGACCTGGCCCCAACTGCAAAGCGTTATGACGTGCAGCTTTATCGTGATTACAAAGGCGAGCGTAAGATTACCCGGATTGACCTGCGTAAGCAAGACGTGTTAAATAATCCTGACGTGTTCTTAATGAAACACAATGATGTATTAATTGTAAAACCTGCCATCAATACGATAGCCAGAGAAAATGTAACCCGATTTACGGCTATTACAGGTTTGGCTATAGGTATCGTTACACTGGCATTTACTATTGCTAATAATTAATCTATTACTATGGAGCAGCAACTACTTCTTGATGGTGAGAATGAGAAGAGTTTTGATATAAAAAGGCTTTTTTCAAAAGTCGTTAAGAACTTTTACTGGTTTCTTATTTCTGTTATTCTCTTTGGAGCCGGTGCCTATATTTATTTACGTTTTACCCAGCCTTTATATGAAGTAAAAACGAATGTTCAGGTTAAGTTGCCTTCAGAAGGTGCCAATAAGATTGGGTCTGCATTTAATGGCTCTGGCGGCGGAGCGGAGGAAGGCCCTGACCTTAGTAGTGAAATTTTAAGATTTCAGTCTTATTCCTTAGTTGGTGAAGCCGTAGATTCATTGAAGTTGCATATAAGGGTATCCAAGGTAACAGAAAAAGCACCCAAGCCGCTAGCATTAGATGCCTTGCCGTTTTCTATAAAATTAAAAAGACAAGATACAGAAACTGAAAGTCCACTTTATAAGTTAACATTTGACAATAGTGGATACAGTTTAGCTACTGAAGCAGGTACTATAAAAGGTGATTATTATAAGCCTTTATCAATTAATGGGGACCAGTTGATCATTCAGCCAAAGGATTCAATGGTTACTGCATTAGGAGGCCAATATGAGTTTAAATATTTAGGTCGTCAAAATACCATTAAAACCTATATTTCTAGAATAAAGGTTGAGCCTTCCAAGAGTGCTGGTCCTAGTATATTGGAAGTGACTATTAAAGATGAAGTACCTACACGGGCAAAAGAGTTTGTTAATGTGCTGGTATACAATTTTGATTTAGCAAACCTTGATTATAATAATCAGGCGCTTCGTAAAGAGCTTAACTTTTTGAATGATCGACTGGTAACAGCTACTGCCGAAATGGAAGATCAATCAAAGAAAGTGCGTGATTTTAAGGCGCGTAACCAGGTATTTGATGTATCTGCTTCTGCTGGTCAGCTTTTGGGTAACCTTCCTGTGATTGATGCTAAAAAGACAGATAATATTCTAAAGTCTGATCTACTGAATTTAGTAGAGAATAATATTAAAAGCTATGATGGGCAGGAAGAGATTGTGCCGAATAGTAGCGGCTTGCAGGACCCTGTATTAGCAGATCAGATTGGCAAGTACAACCAATTGGTATTACAAAAACGTGCTGTTCAAGATAATGGTGCTAGCAAAGATCCAAGATTGCCTGCCATTAACGGGCAAATGGAGGAACTAAGAACGAATATTTTAAAGAGCGTTCAAAATATCCGTAAAGAAGTTCGAGCTACATCAAGTTCTCTTGCTACACAAGAGCGATCAATCACTGGCCGTTTTAGTAGTATGCCTGCAAAAGAAAAAGAGTTGGCAGAAATGAACCGCTTGCTGGATATCAAGAATTCGCTATATACATTTTTATTGCAGAAGACTGAAGACAAGAAGCTGGAGTTAGCGGCAAATGAAATTGTAAGTTCACGAATTATAGATAATGGCGCCGATAACGCAACGAAGGTGCCTAAACCGTTAATGATCTATGGAATAGCCTTGGGTATCGGTTTCCTATTGCCGCTAGTCGTTATTGCTGTTCGCTTCATCATGAATCAAAAGGTGGAAACACGTCAGGATGTTGAAAGTTTAACCAGTCTGCCTATCATTGGAGAAATAGGTAATGTGTCTAAAAATCAACCTGAATTAATAATTACACCTACCAATGTGTCTTCTGAGGCCGAGCAGTTTAGAACATTGCGCACCAATATTTCCTACATGGCTTTAGGAGCCAAGCAAAAAACATTATTGATTACTTCCAGTAAAAGCGGCGAAGGAAAAAGCTTTGTAAGCTTAAACCTAGCCAATAGTATTGCAATAAGCAATAAGCGCGTGGCCTTGTTGGAGTTTGATATGCGAAATCCTGGATTAGCTGCTAAGCTAAACATGGAAAAAAGCATAGGGATAGCCAATTACTTACATGGTGAGGCATCTATAAATGAAATTATTCAGCCAGTGCCGAGTTCTCCAAACTTGTTTTTCTTAGGCTGTGGTAATCCGCTTCCTGAAGCCCCTGGTGAATTGATTTTGGATGAGAAAGTAGAAACCCTCTTTACGTATTTGAAGCAAAACTTTGATGTTGTTGTGGTTGATACACCTCCTGTAGGTCCGGTGTCTGATGCATTGACCTTAGGACGTTTTGCTGATATATCTTTCTTTGTTATCCGCCATCGTCATACACTTCGTTCAACAATGAAGTTGATCAATAAGCTGAATGACGGTAAAAAACTTCCACGTCTTACTTTAATTATTAATGGCGTAATGGATAATAAAGAGTTCAGCTATGGAAATGACTTTGGCTATGGCTATGGCTACCAGGCAAAGGAAAACAGGAAAGGCTGGAAAGGTATTACAACTATTCGAGTTAGTAATAAGCGTTCCGAAACCATCAACTAAATGGAGAGTGCTATTACTTCCTAAAAAAGGTAATAGCACTTCTAATTCCCTTCTTAATTGTAGCCTAGAAAAGGGCTGCATGACATCCTTGTACCAACGAAATGAGACTTTCTTATAAAAACAACTTTGCCGGATATTTCAAATTCTACTACAATATAGTAGGCAACCGGCTTCTGGTATATCTGGGACTTAGTATTGTTATCAGCTTTTTGGATGGCATGGGCTTATCTATGTTCATTCCGTTATTGCAAGCTGTAAACAAGTCTGGTAACCAGCCTTCTAATCAAGAGTCATTAGGACAGTTGCATCATCTTACCGATTGGATACAAAGTTTGGGCTTTGATCTAACTATCACTACTGTTCTGTCAATATTAGTTCTAACCTTCCTTATTAAAGGTGTTATAAAGTTTGTTCAGCTTAGCTATTATGCCAGCTTGAAAATGATCTTTTTAAAGAAGGTTCGTTATAAACTGTTAAACAATTTGGAGAATCTGTCATTTAGTGCCTTTCTAAAAGTTGATGCAGGAAAGATCCAAAATACGATGACAAACGAAGTTGGGCGTTTGTTTTTGACAATGACGTCTTATTTCAGTGCTGCCCAGTCATTTGCCATGTTGGCCACCTATATCTTCCTGGCATTTATTAGTAATTACCAGTTTGCCATATTGGTATGTCTCGGTGGTGTTTTATCTAACGGTATCTATAAAACACTGTATAAGAGAACGAAGAAACTTTCTATCAAGATATCTGAGAAAGGAAGCAGCTTCAATAGCTTTCTGATTCAGGCTGTGCATTATTTTAAATACCTAAAGTCAACCAATCAATTCTCTAGTTACTCAAAAAAGCTGAAGGACGTTATAGCCCAAACAGAGATATTGAATAAGCGAATTGGTTTGAATAAGGCTATTGCTACAAGCATAAAAGAACCTGTAATTATAACCATTGTGAGCCTGGTTATATTGTTGCAAGTGAATTGGATGGGGGCCACACTCGATTCCATTATTCTTACACTTTTACTGTTCTACAGGGCATTAACTGCTCTTGTTGCTGTACAGAACGATTGGCAAGGTTTTATTGAAAATGTTGGTGGAATTGAAAGCATTACTACCGTTTCTGCTGAAATGGAAGGTGAAAGAGAAACTATAGGCAGCGTACATCCGGGCCAATTGAAAGATCAGGTTCTTTTTGATAATGTTTCATTCAGCTATGGCAGTAAGAAAGCCTTGGATGGCGTAACGATAAGTTTACCTTACAAGCAAACGATTGCACTGGTAGGAGAAAGCGGATCAGGTAAAACAACTATCGCCAATATGATCGCAGGGCTGTTACTACCAGATGAAGGAACAGTGTCTTTTGATGGTATTCCATTTAAATCTTTGAACTTAAATCAATACAGAAATAAAATAGGCTATATCTCTCAGGAGTCTGTCATTTTCAATGATTCCATTTACAATAACATTACGTTCTGGGCAGAGCCAACTTCACAGAACCTGCATCGTTTTAATAAAGTGTTAGAGATGGCCTCTTTAAAAGGTTTTATTCAATCATTGCCTGATAAAGAAAAAACGCAATTAGGTGATAATGGGATTTTAATTTCTGGAGGACAAAAGCAACGTATATCAATTGCAAGAGAACTTTATAAAGAATGTGAAATCCTCATTTTTGATGAAGCTACATCTGCACTTGACTCTGAAACGGAACGAGTTATTCAAGAAAATATTGAAAAGCTGCAAGGCTCCTATACAATGGTACTTATTGCCCATCGATTGTCCACTATAAAAGGTGCGGATGTCATTTACCTGTTGGAGAATGGAAAACTTTCGGCTTCAGGTTCTTTTGAAGAAATGATGTCTTCATCTACTCGATTTAAAAGAATGGTTTCGCTGCAAAGCGTTTAATAATTAATCACTCACCCTAACCCTTATACTATATGATTTCAATAATCACCCCCACTTACAATCGTAGAGACCTATTACCGACAACTATTAAAAGTATTCTTGCGCAAACATTTACTGACTGGGAATTAATTATCATGGATGACGGATCAACCGATGATACTGCAAAAGTCATTCAACCTTATTTGAAAGATTCACGAATACGTTATTATAAAAAGGAAAATACGGGGCAGCCACATACACTGAATGTAGGATTTACTCATACCCGGGGAGAGTTTATCACCTTTCTGGATAGCGATGATGAAGCGTACCCTGATTGGCTCGCCACAGCTCATAGAAATATCAAAGGCGATACAGGGATTGTTTGTGTAGGTGCTATCCGGAAGTTTGTGGATGGTACAGAGCTTAAGGAAAGTGTTTATGATTATAAATTTTATAATGATACCTATAAAGTAAAGTTTACATGCGGATCATTGTTTATTAGATCATCTGTGTTTAAGGCAATAGGCGGATATGATGCAGAACTGAAAGCCAATATACAAACTGACTTAGGTTACCGCATATTGGAACGGTTAAAGATCGATGGGTTAAAAGTTGTGGGTTTAAATGAGTATCTGGTGCAGATCAATATTCATAACGGACCCCGTATTCGCACCAACTGGGAGAAAACAAGAACGGGTGGCATTCAATACTATCAAAAGCATTTGAAATATTTAAAAGAGAATGATCCACATGTGTTATCGGGTATTTGCAGCTCCATTGCTTATTCAAGTTACAAGTCTAAGAAAAGAACAGAAGCGATCTGCTATTTAGCAAAGGCCATATGGTATAATCCATCACGTCTTACTAACTACGCCCGTTTAGTAAAGTATAGTGTATTATAGTGGTAGCTATAAACCTGAGTATAAAAGAATAGGAGTGAACAATTTCTCTATTCAAGTTAATGAAGTTGACAACAGTTAAATTAATTGCTATTAAATGAACTGGAAGACAAAGGATGTATTCCTGTCTAGTAATAATCTTACTTTTTTACCAAGGAAAAAAGTTTTGTTTGTAATCGATACACTTGAGCTAGGTGGCGCAGAGCAAAGCCTTCTGGCAAACATCTCACGATTTAAAAATACTGAGGGTATTGTTTGCCATTTATATAAAGGCGAAACATTGAAGCCAAAGTTTATAGAGAAAGGTATCAAAGTACATTCTCTAAATATTGAAAAACAGTATGGATTTGGACAGGCATACGAGCAACTAAAGGCTATTGTTAAAACAGAGCGTCCCGATCTAATTGTGGCTTATCTTACTCGCTCAGAGCTTGTAGCCAGACTTGTTGGGAAGTTCAATAATATTCCCGTTATCGGAACATTTGTTCATGATTTGTATGCTAAAAAAACACATCAGCATCTTTCTTGGTTAGCAAAGAAGAAGGTGTGGTTTTTTAAACAATTGAATAAGTTGACTGCAAAAGTCTGTATAGGGTTTGTTGCCAATTCACAATTCATCAAAGAAAGCAATGCTAAACAATTGGCGGTTCCTTTAAGCAAGATTAAGGTTATTAACAGAGGGCGGGATAGTTCTCTTTTTGCCTGTAAAGATCTGGATTTTAAAAGGAGTGATATTACCATACGATTTGTAAATGTTAGCCGGTTGATTCCTATTAAAGGACAATTGGAGTTGATAAGCGCATTCAAAATTTTGTAGATAAATATCCCTATTCCGAATTGCACATTATAGGTGAAGGTGTAATGCGGGAAAAGCTGGAGCGAGCCATTAAAGAATATGAACTAGAAGAAAAAGTTGTTTTGCTGGGGGCTAGAAATGATGTTCCTGCTTTACTAGCATTATATGACTGCTTTGTTTTTCCAACACATGTTGAAGGGTTTAGTGGCGCCTTAGTAGAAGCTATGTTTGCCGGATTACCTGTATTGGCAAGCGATATTCATCAAAATAAAGAAGCCGTAACACATATGGAAACGGGCTACTTATTTGAGGTTGGGAATGTTGATGCCATCACAAACGCATTTTTCTGGTTTAGAGACAATGAAGCATTTGCCAAAACATTGGCTAAAAATGCAAATACTTTGGCTAAGGATCGTTTCGAGCTTGATAATATAGCAAGGGAGTTTGAGCAATATTTACATAACGCAATTATTCATCAGAATTGAGAGTTCTTCATCTTGTTCAAAAGCCGCAACTGAGAGGGGCTGAGATTTTTACATCTCAATTATCGCATCATATAAACCAGTCAGGGCATAAAGCCAGTATCGCTTTTGTGTTTCCAGGTAGTGGGGAGTTGCCTTATCAGACTTCATTTTTTCATCTAAATGGGAAGTCTAAAAGAAGATTTAATGATATTCAGGCGTGGAGAAGGCTGGCACAGATTATAAAAGAAGAGAAACCTGATATTATACAGGCGAACGCTGGCGATACCTTAAAATATGCCGTCTTTTCAAAGCTGCTTTTCCGTTGGAAGCAACCTATCGTGTTTCGTAATGCAAGTACCATTAGTCTTTATATTAAGAAAGGCCTGGTAAAGAAGTGGAATGGCTTTTTCTTTAAACATGCCGCAAAGATCATTTCCGTAAGTAATGTTTCTGCCAATGACTTTGCAATGGTATACCCACAGTATAAACATAAGATTACAACGATTCCCATTGGTATTGAGTCGCAAAACTCTCCCGAAGGAAGCAACAGTCAATTAAATCCACAATCAACATATTCTTATCCCACACTAGCGCATGTGGGTGGGTTTACACACGAAAAAAATCATACAGGCCTGATTTCAATATTTGAGCAACTAATTCAAAAGCATCCTTCAGCAAAGCTTCACTTAGTGGGAGATGGGCCTTTGCGCACGAAGGTGGAGGCGTTGGTTAAAGAAAAGAACCTACAGGAAAGCGTTCTATTCCATGGTTTTCAGAACAATGCCATGGATTATATACGAAATGCCGATGTGCTTTTGTTGCCAAGTCTAATAGAAGGCTTGCCTGGTGTAATATTGGAAGCCTTCTTTTGCCGTACACCAGTTGTTGCATATAATGTGGGTGGAATTAAAGAAGTTGTTATTCCGGAGCAAACAGGTTATTTAGTTCCTAAAGGTGACGAGCAAGAATTTGTTATCTCGGTTGAAAAGGCTTTGCATAAGGGTTCTAAAAATAGCATGATAATTGACAATGCTTATCAGTTAGTAACATCCAAATATCTCAATACACAAATAGCGCAAGAGTTTTTAAACGTATACACTTCTGTAATTGCTGCCTAGTTACTGCAATTTATTTCAAACAAACAAAATGAAAACTGTATTGAAACAACATTCTGATAATGTAGTATTAAAAGCTACACGATCAGTTCCTGTTCTACATATTATTAAGTCATTAGGAAGGGGTGGGGCTGAGACCTTACTGCCAGAAACGCTACATCAGCATAATAAACAGAAATATCAATTTCATTATATCTACTTTTTACCTTGGAAGTACCAAATGGTGGGTGCAATCGAGAAAGCTGGTGGAACAGTAACTTGTTTATCGGCTAAAAATAATATTGCCATTTTGCGTAAGGTCTTTCAAATTGTACGCTATGTTAAAAAACATAAAATTCAACTCATTCACTGCCACCTGCCCTGGGCTGGCATTGTAGGACGACTGGTCGGAATACTTACTGGTGTTCCCGTTATTTATACTGAGCACAACAAATGGGAACGCTATCATAAATTAACCTATTGGTTAAATAAATTCAGCTTTTCCAGTCAGCAAAAAGTGATTGCCGTTTCTGGCGATGTGGCAAAATCTATACAATCACATTATAAAGGCCACAATCCACAGGTACAAGTAGTTGCCAATGGTGTTGATATAAAAAAGTTTTCTCCAGAAGTAATTATTGATCGAGATGTTCGAAAAGAGTTAGGTATTCCAGCCTCTGCAACTGTAATAGGTCTGGCTTGTGTTTTCCGTAAGCAAAAACGAGTGCCTGTATGGCTAGAGATCGCTCAAAAATTACGTAGTCAATTTTCTGGTACACATTTTATTATAGTAGGTGATGGTGTACTCAAGGATGAGATCCAAACAAAAGCAAATGAATTAAATACTCACGATTATGTACACTTCGTAGGCATGCAAACAGAAATTAGACCTTATTTAAAAGCCATGGATGTATTTATGATGTCGTCGGAATTTGAAGGCTTGCCCATTGCTTTAATGGAGGCAATGAGTATGGGTTGTATGCCGGCTAGCACGTCTGCTGGTGGTATAGGCGAATTGATCAATGATAATGTAAATGGAGTATTGGTACCTGTAAATGAACCAATGCAGCTAGTTTCTCGGTTATCTGATTATTTGAGTTCACCTGGGGAGATTAAAGCAAAAGCCGTTGCCGCACGTGAGACCATTGTAAAGGGCTTCAGTATGCAAAAAATGGTTAGTGAGATTGAAACAATTTATGATAACATTTTAAATCAGAGATCTTGATAGGGGCTATTTTGCTCATATTCGTGTTGTACTTCATGACGCAACCCTTGTTGCAAAGTTTGAAGCGGGGGAAACGGTGGTTTTCAATGAATACCATGAACAACTTGTTCTGGTATCATATGTTTTTTGCTGCTGTTTACTACATAATGACCTTGACCTCAAGATCTGACTCAGTCGGTTACTATCTGAAGCCTCAGTACCTCAGTAACTGGTTTGAGGCCTATGAAACGGGTACGAAGTTCATTGAGTTCATGGCTTATCCCTTTATCAATTATCTCATGTTTACTTATGAGATGATGATGGTGTTGTTTGCCTGGATTGGTTATTGGGGGTTTGTGTATTTCTATATCTTCTTTAAAGAGAACATAAAATACAAACATACATTTCAAGGATATGACCTGATTAATGTGTTCATATTCCTACCTAATATGCACTATTGGACAGCCTCTCTTGGAAAAGGCGCTCCGATATTTCTGGCGCTTGCCATGGTAACATATGGTTTAAGCAATTTGAAGTTAAGAAAAACGGCTTTGATACTTGGGCTTTTATTGGTTTACCATGTGCGGCCACATATCTTTTTATTTATGGTAATTGGTATTGTGGTTGGCCTGTTTACGGGGAAACAAAAAGTGCCCTTTTACCAGAAGTTTCTTGTTTTTGCCGGTAGCGCTGTTGCTTTAGTGGTCATGTATGACCAGATTATAGGTTTTGTAGGGCTGGATGGTTCAAATCTTCTAGATAGCTTCGATCAGTTCTCCAATAAACGCTCTTTTGAATTGGCGAAAGCTAATTCTGGTATAGATACCTCCAATTATCCGCTGCTCCTTAAACTTTTTACTTTTTGGTTTCGGCCTTTATTTGTAGATGCTCCAGGCCCAGTTGGATTGATTGTGTCATTTGAAAATCTTTTGTACCTCTATTTAGCCCTAAAGTTGTTTAGCGGAGGATTTGTAAAGTTTATGACTAAGAGCTCAGCCTTAGTGAAGACAGGTGCTGTAGTGTTCTTGGCTACTTCACTGGCTTTGGCTGAGACGCTCTCAAATATGGGGATCATCATTCGTCAGAAAAGCATGGTCATGTATTTCTTATTATTTATCATCATTTCATTTATGGATTATAAAAAAGAGATACGGGTGAAACGGAAGCAACGTGTGTTGGAGCTTAAGAAAGCAAGAGAGGTAGAGGATTTACAATTAATACAAGCATAGATGGCTGGCGTATTTACGATATCATTGGACTTTGAATTGCATTGGGGCGTTTTTGATAAAAAAGATCGTGATGCCCGTAAGCAATGTTATCAGAACACTTTACTGTTGATTCCAAAACTGTTGGATATTTTTAGCCGGTATGATGTGCATGTAACCTGGGCTACTGTGGGTAGTCTATTTGCTGCCAATCGTGAGGAATGGGAATCACTAAAGCCATCAATTGAACCTGATTACGTAAACACCATTTTTTCTCCTTACAAATGGATTGAAGAAAATGGCTTAGCTGATACTTTTAAATGGGCACACTTTGCGCCAGAAGAGGTAAAGATGATCATGCAATACCCCGGGCAGGAGTTAGGAACCCATACATTTAGTCATTATTATTGTGCGGAGCCACAACGCGTAGCTGGTGCATTTCGAGCAGATCTGCAAGCAGCAAAAAAAGCAGCTGCCAAGTTTAATACAAACTTACGTTCGCTTGTTTTTCCACGTAATCAGTTTAATGAGGAATACCTTAACGTTTGTTTTGAGGAAGGTGTTGAAGTTGTGCGCTCTAATCCAAACAATTGGTTTTGGACACCTGTTTCTAATGATGGTAACAACTTGTTGCGAAAGATCTTTAGAACCGGTGATGGCTATCTGAAAATGGGCAATCGCACTTCTTATTCTTTGCAATCAATAGTTGTGAAGGAGGGGGAGCCTATACAATTGCCGGCTAGTCGTTTGTTGCGCTCTTGGAGTCCCTCTTACAAGTTTACAAATAAGCTGCGTCTTCGGCGGTTGATACAAGAAATGCGAGAAGCGGCTAAACATAATGAATGTTACCATCTCTGGTGGCATCCGGAGAACTTTGGAGACCATCCAGAAGAAAACATAAAAGATCTCTTAACCATTTTGGAGGCTTATCAATTGTTTAAAGACAAATACGGCATGCAAAGTTGGAACATGGGTGAATATATTCCCCGCTTAAGAGGCAATACTTCAACAGCCCAATATCCTAGTGTGGAACTGTTTAACAAAGAACATATCACCATTTAAGTAAATCTTCCATGAATATCAGAATTGCTGGACCTGCTGACCGGCCGGCTATTATTGAACTCCTGCGCCAATCATTGGGGGAGTCAACCGTGCCTAAATCTGAAGCCCTGTGGTCCTGGAAACATGAACAGAACCCTTTTGGACAGTCTTACGTTTTATTGGCGGAAGAAAACGGAACATTGATCGGCCTACGGGCATTTATGCAGTGGGATTGGCAATGGCAAGGTAAACGGTATAAGGCCATTCGCGCCGTGGATACCGCTACACATCCTGCACATCAGGGTAAAGGTATTTTTAAAAAGCTAACCTTGCAACAGGCAGAAGCTTGCAAGCAAGAGGGCGTGCAGTTTGTTTTCAATACCCCTAATACGCAAAGTAAGCCTGGTTATTTGAAAATGGGATGGGTGGAACAAGGCAAAATGCCATTGAAATTTAAGATCGTACAACCTCTGGCTTTGGGTTATTCTATGATGTTTAACAAAAAGAAGGTAAGCTCCTATAAAGACGATCCAACCCCACACATGCAATGGCCTGAATACCTTTTTCAAAAGGTTGATCAGGCAGTAGCTGGTGATGATCAACTGTCAACAGCTGTATCGGGTGCTTATGTAAAATGGAGATATGCAGAAAATCCATTAGCCAATTATAATTATGTCACTGATAATGAGAACTTCCTGGTGATCTTGCGTATGAAGGACCATTTCTTTGGAAAAGAGTTACGGATCTCTGACTTTATTCTTTTAAAGAAAGAGGCTTCTTCTAAAAAGGTGAGTGCTCAGATCAAAAAAGCTATTATACAATACAGCCGGAAAAATAACGTGCGCTTTATTTCTTTATCAGGTCAGCAATATCAACAATATAAAGCTTACTTCAGTTGGATGGGATTTGTTCCAGTACGTTCATTAGGTCCCATTGTTACTTTAAAGGACTTGAATATGAACAGCAATTTTCCTCAATTGCTGGATGTTAATAATTGGGCGTATTCATTGGGTGATATGGAACTGTTCTAATTGTTTACTATTTATTTTTTGGATTATGCGAAGTGAGAATACGCTCATTAGAATGACAACTGTCCCTATCTCCTTGAAGGTATTGTTGCGACAACAGCTGCATTTTATGAATGACTACTATAATGTATTGGGTGTTTCTTCACCGGAAAAGGAACTGGATCAGGTAGCAGCTGCTGAGGGGGTAAGAACTGCGCCCGTGGAGATGACTCGTTCAATTACTCCTTTGAAAGATCTAAAGGCCTTGTGGCAGCTATATAAGCTTTTTAAGAAGGAAAAGCCATTAATCGTTCATACGCATACGCCTAAAGCAGGATTGTTAGGTATGTTGGCCAGCCGGTTGGCAGGGGTGCCTATTCGATTGCATACAGTAGCAGGGTTGCCATTAATGGAAACGGAAGGTATCAAAAGAAAAATACTGGAATTGGTGGAGCAATTAACTTATTGGTGTGCACATAAGGTTTATCCCAATTCCAAAAATTTAGCACAGTTCATTATTCAGAACCGGTTTTGTGATGTTCAGAAGTTGAAAGTGTTGGGTAACGGAAGTAGTAATGGGATCAACACAGACTTTTTTATAAAGTCAAACGACATCAGTGATCAGGCCGCAACTATTAGGGAGAAGTTAGGGATTAGCGATTCTGATTTCGTTTTTGTATTTATTGGTCGTTTGGTAAAAGATAAAGGTATACAAGAACTGGTTGATGCATTTACTGCTTTACATAAGCGCCATCCACATGCCAAACTGTTATTAGTAGGGCCCTACGAGCAAGCATTAGATCCTTTGCCTGAGGCTACAGTAACAATGATTCAAAAGCACCCGTCAATTATACAAGTTGATTTCCAACAAGACATCCGGCCTTATTTGGCAATGAGCTATGTATTGGTTTTCCCTTCTTACCGTGAGGGTTTTCCTAATGTGCCGATGCAAGCTGGGTGCATGGAACTGCCTGCTATTGTTACTGATATCAACGGTTGTAACGAGATTATAGAGGATAAAAAGAATGGGCTTATTGTACCAGTTAAAGATTCTCAATCTTTGGAAGTCAGCATGGAACGTTTATTGGTAGATAAAGCCTTATATCTCCAATTAAAAGCAAATGCTCGCCCTATGATCACGGAGCGGTTTGATCAAAAGCTTTTGTGGAAAGCTATTTTAGAAGAATACCAGGAATTACAAGCAGCATATGAAAGTGTATCAAAATTATCTCAAGCGATTGCTTGACCTAACATGTAGTCTTATTGCCTTTTGTTTTTTGTTGCCTATTGGTTTAATTGTCACTGTATTACTTTTTGTGGCTAATGATGGCAAACCATTCTTTTTTCAGCGTCGCCCAGGAAAGAAGGGGAGTGTCTTTTTATTAGTGAAGTTTAAAACCATGAATGATCGAAAAGATGCTAACGGACAATTGTTACCTGATGAACAGCGTTTGACAAGTTTGGGAAAATTTATTCGCAAAACCTCATTGGATGAGCTACCTCAATTGATCAATGTGATCAAAGGTGACATGAGTTTAGTTGGCCCACGACCATTATTAGTAGAATATTTACCGCTATATACATCATTTCAAAATAGAAGACATGAAGTAAAGCCTGGAATTACTGGCTGGGCGCAAGTAAACGGCCGTAATGCTATTAGTTGGGAAAATAAATTTGAACTGGATGTATGGTATGTAGACCACCTTTCTTTGGCATTAGATTTTAAGATACTATTTCTGACCATTAAAAAAGTCTTTAAAACAGAGGGTATTAGTCAGCAAGGTCATGCTACTATGCCAATCTTTACAGGAGCAAGCCAATCATGAATATTCTGATTACATCTGCTGGCCAACGTGTTTCTCTGGTCAGGGCATTTCAGAAAGAGCTGAAAACATTATATCCAACTGGTAAAGTGTTTACCACGGATATGTTCCCACATCTTAGTGCAGCATGCAATATTTCTGACAAATATTTCCAGGTAAATAGAGTTACAGACCCTGGTTATATAGATGAGCTTCTTGTTTTGTGTGTATCACATAAAATAAAGATGGTAGTTCCTACCATCGATACAGAGTTGTTGGTGTTAGCTAAGAATAGGGAGCGATTTGAAAGGGAAGGCATTCATTTAATTATTTCTTCTGTTTCATTTGTAGAGCAATGCCGCGACAAACGAAAGATCAACAGTTTCTTTCTTGACAGGGGTATTGAAATTCCCAAACCTGTTGACAAGAATAGTCCAACATTTCCCTTGTTTATCAAACCATATGATGGGAGTTTGAGTGCTGATACTTATTTGATACAGGGAGCGGAAGGTTTGCGAGACTACCATTTAAGTAATGAACGATTTCTGTTCATGGAATATATCGACAAGCAGGAACATGATGAGTATACAGTAGATATGTACTTTGGTCGAGATCATCAGGTAAAGTGTATTGTGCCTCGCAAGCGTATATTGATAAGAGCAGGGGAGATCAATAAAGGCGTTACCTCAAAGAATGCAATTGTTCCTTTTTTAAAAGAGAAGCTTGGGTCAATAGAAGGTGCTGTAGGATGTTTAACGGTGCAAGTTTTTTTGAATAAGAATACCGGCCGGATAATTGCTATTGAGATTAATCCGCGCTTTGGAGGTGGATACCCACTTAGCTATAGAGCGGGCGCAAACTATCCACTTTGGCTAATACAAGAATATTTTAATAATCAAGTTATCAACTATACTGAAGAATGGGAAGATAGTATGCTCATGCTTCGTTATGATGATGAAATAATTGTTCATGCAGCTGGAAATTAACACGAATAGCTTTTTTGTATTTGATCTTGATGATACACTTTTTCAAGAGATAGACTACTTGAAGTCTGCATACAGGCATATTGCAAACCTTCTGCAACCTAGAATTTGTTGTGATCTGTATGAGGAAATGTTTGCGCGGTATAAGAAGAAGGAGAATGTTTTTTTATGGATTATAAGCCAATATGGCCGGTTTATGCGCGATGTTGATATAAGTTGGTTTTTAAGAGAGTATCGGGAGCATCAACCAGAAATTAAGTTGAAGCCTGGCGCAGATTCTCTCTTGCAATCGTTGAGAGAATTAATGATACCGATGGGTGTGGTAACTGACGGTAGGAGTATTACACAGCGTAATAAACTACAAGCGTTAGGTATTGAGACCTTTTTTGAAGATATTATTATTTCTGAGGAGTTTGGTTCTGAAAAGCCGGATGCTCGCAACTTTCAATATTTTGAAAATAAGTATCCTAATAAAGAATTCATTTTTATTGGCGACAATCCTACAAAAGATTTTATTGTTCCACAGCAATTAGGTTGGACAACTATTTGCATAAAAAATTGTGGATACAATATTCATAATCAGGACTTCAGCATTTGTCCAAAGCCTAATTACATAGTTTCCTCCTTGCAAGAGATTGAATTGCTTTTGCCTTCTACGATGAATATTGCCTGCTAAAATTGCCTGTACTATAGGGCAAATGAATAAATAATTACTTACTGATCTTAATAAAATTGGATTTATGAAACCCAAGATCTGGCTTTCTTCCCCACATATGGGCGATAAAGAATTGTGTTATGTAAAAGATGCTTTTTCCTCTAATTGGATTGCTCCATTAGGGCCAAACGTGGATGGTTTTGAACAAGACCTTCAATTGTTCCTGGGCGAAGATGTGCATGTAGCTGCTTTAAGTTCAGGGACAGCTGCTTTACATTTGGCGCTAATCATATTAGGCGTAAAAGCGGGCGACGAAGTCATTTGCCAGTCAATGACCTTTTCTGCTTCGGCTAACCCAATCGTTTACCAAGGCGCAACACCCGTATTTGTTGACAGTGAAGCACAAACGTGGAATATGTCACCCGAATTTTTAGAGGTGGCCATCAAGGAGCGTATAGCACTGGGAAAAAAGCCCAAAGCCATAGTTGTTGTGCATTTATATGGAATGCCAGCACAAATGGATAAGATTATGAGTATTGCGAGGAAGTATGAAATACCGGTTGTGGAAGATGCGGCTGAAGCGTTAGGCTCAGAGTTTAAGGGACAATCTTTAGGTACATTTGGCGATATCGGTATTTTCTCTTTCAATGGAAATAAGATCATCACCACATCAGGTGGTGGAGCACTAGTGTCTGCCAACGAGGAATACATTAAAAAAGCCCGGTTCCTATCTACGCAAGCGCAGGATCCCGCACCTCATTATCAGCATTCTCAGATTGGCTATAACTATCGTATGAGTAATATATGTGCTGGTATTGGCCGTGGGCAGATGGAAGTATTGAAACAACGTATCTGGCAACGTAGAAGTAATTACCAGTTTTATAGAAATGCGTTTGCTGGCATTCCCTATATAAAGTTTTTGGAAGAGCCTAATTCAGCGTATTATTCAAACAGATGGTTAACTGCAATTACAATAGAGGGTGCATCTGCGACGCGCGAAGATGTTCGTATGTGCTTAGCAGGTAGTAACATTGACTGTCGCCCTTTGTGGAAACCTTTACACTTACAGCCCGTTTTTGAGCAAACACCTTATTATGGAAATGATTGCAGTGAACGCTTATTTGAAAAGGGTTTGTGTTTACCATCAGGTTCAAATTTAACTGAAGATGAGTTAAATAGAGTTGTGGCACAGATTTATCAGGCAATTGAAGTTCCCAATGCAATAGGTGCATTGATTTAAGAATTATACGTTATCCATTTTCCTCTAAAACCAAAATCAGTTTATCGTCTATTGAAATTACATTTTTGATATTTCCACATCCTATTAATGCCAATGGCCGTTTACCCTATTAATCTCACAACCCTAAGGCCATGGAAAGATTATTGTTAAGTTCGAGAGCGGTACCCCGGTGGGTGATCTTGTTGCTAGACCTATTTATTAACACATCCTCATTTGCTCTTGCTTATTTTATAGTAAAGCATTTCGAGTTCTCTGAAATTTTACGAGGACATTTTTTGATCTATACTGGAATCTACTGTGCAACAGTAGGATCAGTTTTTTATGCTATGCGTATTCATACCTGCCTGATTCGTTATTCTAACGTAACAGATATGCTGCGCATTTTTTTCTCTGTTTTGATTTCCAGTTTAATTTATCCGGTAGTAATTAAAGTAACGATTGCCGATCATTTAAGTATTCATTCTTTGGATATCGGAGCGGTACTTCTTGTCAACTTCTTTATTGCCTCTTCTTTGTTGATCATGCTACGTACTGCCATAAAAGAAGTATTTTTTTATGTGAGACGGATGACTGCTAAACAGTCAAGAGAAAACGTATTGATCTTTGGTTCTGGTACCCAGGCAATATTACTAAAGCAGGCTATCGAATCCAGTCATAACAATCAGTTTTCTATAGCCGGATTTATAGACACGCGTTTTGGTATCATCAATACTTATATACAACAAAAAAGAGTATTTGGCCTTAAGGATCTGATGGTATTGCATACAAAGAAGAATGTAACCAAGTTAATTGTGATGAACGAGCAATTAACTTGTGGTGATAAAAAACTAGTAATTGATAAATGTTTGCAACTAGGTATTAAGGTTTTGACTGTTCCACCTTCTGAGCAGTGGTTGTCAGGTAAGCGTATTGCTTCAGAGCAAATCAAAGAATTGAAGATTGAAGATCTGCTGCAACGCGAACCCATAGTCATCGATAACCAGAAAATTAGCCAAGATCTGAAGGGGAAGCGTATACTGATTACGGGTGCTGCTGGCAGTATTGGTTCTGAAATTGTTCGGCAGGTACTTACCTATAAACCTGAAATGGTTATTCTTTGTGATCAGGCGGAATCAGCTATGCACGAGATACAGCTAGAGGTAGAGGAAAAATTTCCTGGCGTACAGATCAAGACCTTTATTGGTAGTATCAGAGACTATAACCGAATTGAGCTTCCGTTCAAAAAATATCATCCTCAAGTTGTATTTCACGCCGCCGCTTATAAGCATGTGCCTATGATGGAGCATCATCCATCAGAAGCTATATTGACCAATATAATGGGAACAAAGAATGTGGCGGATTTAGCTGTATTATACCGGGCAGAGAAGTTTGTGATGGTTTCTACGGATAAAGCCGTGAATCCAACAAATATTATGGGTGCAACTAAGCGTATTGCAGAAATGTATGTTCAATCATTAAGCAATGCTTTAGAGGGAGAGTTTGAAAATGAGCTTCATAAAATTGTAAATGCGTTAAGCAGAAACACGACTTCCTTAAAGCCAAGTGTTAAAACAAAATTTATTACAACTCGCTTTGGAAATGTGCTTGGCTCTAATGGTTCTGTAGTGCCTCGTTTCAGTGATCAGATTAAAAAGGGTGGACCTGTTACAGTAACAGATCCTGAAATCACTCGCTTTTTTATGACAATACCTGAGGCTGTGCAACTGGTGTTAGAAGCAGGTACCATGGGAAAAGGTGGAGAGATTTACATTTTTGATATGGGCAAGCCTGTAAAGGTTGTTGATTTAGCACGCAAGATGATCCAATTGAATGGCTTTGTTCCAGATGACGATATCAAAATCGTATTTACAGGATTACGACCAGGTGAGAAGTTATATGAAGAGTTATTAAACAAAGAGGAAGTGACCCTGCCAACTCACCATGAAAAGATTAAGATCGCAAAAGTAATTCCCTGCTCTTGGCAAGTACGTTCAAAAATTGAGGAGTTGATCAATATGTGTTTCCAGGAAGAGAATGAAAGCTTAGTTAGGACGATGAAAGATTTAGTGCCAGAATTTATAAGTAAAAACTCTAGGTACGAGAAGCTTGATAAGCCTAATGCAGATCTATTGCCTTCTGTTATCAAACGCGAAGGAAAAGTTACACTAGTGAAAATAAGTCCAGAAGGATTACCCAAGACACAGCCCTAAACCATACGCTGATGAAAACGTTACTGGAGTGTGAAATGGATTATGTAGCTAATCCACACTTGATGCAGATCTATTCCGGTTTTTTTGAATTGCAGAAAAAAGGAATTATCAAATTGAAAGTAAGGCCCACAGGAAAATCAACCACTGGGCCACATATACTGATCGTTAAAGTAAACAATAAGTATAAAGTGGCTTATGATGCATTGGATGGCTTCTCTTGGATAGTTGGTGGCAAAGAAGAGAACTTATCCTATTTCCAAAAAAGTTTTGATGTAGACTTTTATTTTAAAAGAAGCTTTCATCAACTATTACATCAATATAAGCCAGCAAACTGCCAGGTTCTCCCATTAGGACTTAATTATAATATTTATCCCAGTTGTAATATGCTTGCCTTTAATCCTTCATTTGGGGATAAAGTGAAGTATGTTATGAAGTCTAATAAACTGCTTAGAAAACTTGCAAAAAAGAATTTTTTCTATTCACAGGACTTTGAATATTTCCCAACAAAACATGCTGTTGATCGTATCCTGTTTCTGACCAGGGTGTGGGATCCTGCAGAAGCACGATGGGAGGGATCACGTTCGCATCGCGAAATGGTGAATCAAACAAGGGTAGAATGTATTCGGTTGTGTCGAAAAGAGTTCGGTGAGCGTTTTACGGGAGGCTTGATTGCAGATGCTTATAGTGAAAAATATTATAGTGATTTGATCATGCCGGGCGAGTATACTAGTAAAAGGCGATTCTTGCAGGCAGTGAGAGAACACTCCATTTGTATTGCAACCACAGGACTGCATGACTCTATAGGTTGGAAGTTTGGTGAATACGTAGCCGCTTCAAGGGCAATTGTATCTGAGCCACTACAATATGAATTGCCAGGTGAATTTGGGAAAGATCAAAATTACCTGGAGTTTCAAACTCCCAGTCAGTTAATTGAACAAATTTATACGCTCCTAAATAATAAGGAGAAGATACTTAAAATGATGAATGCTAATAAGGATTACTATGACAATTTTGTTAAACCAGAAAAGCTGGTTTTGAATACATTATTTCAGGTGATAAATCATAGTGATAAGAAGACAAACCTAGCCTAGCATTTTGAGTGAATCTGATCAAACCTCTAATCCTCAGATTGTAATGCCTAGAAAGGTATTGTTTTAAAAATTAATCTACTATCTGTTGTAGTTCTTTTGAAAGATGTATCAGCGCCATAAAATAAAAAGTTGTTTAGAGCCTTACTTCTTCGTGCAAGGAAACTAAGCTCATTTTATTTAAAGTTATGGTGACGCTTTAGTAAATAACAATGATTCATAAAGTTTAAAATATGCATAATGTTCCGCTTCCAGAATATTATACATATGGACAAAGAATAAACCAATAGGAATGAACCAAGTAAAGATGATGACCAGTAATCTCCCGAAAGTTTCTGTATTAATGCCCACATTGAACTATGCCCGCTTTTTACCTGAGGCCATTGAAAGTGTGTTAAATCAAACGTTTCATGATTTTGAATTGATCATAGTTGATAATGGCTCAACGGATGAAACGGATGAAGTAGTAAGTCGCTACTTAAGTGATAAGCGGCTGCGCTATTTTAAAAATTATGAAAAAGGAATGGCTGGTAATTGGAACAAGTGCCTTGAGTTTTCTAAGGGAACTTACCTGAAGTTTCTGTGTGCTGATGATAAGTTTCACCCTCAGTTATTAGAGAAGTTTGTTTCCATTATGGAAGCTAACCCCCATGTTTCTTTAGTAACATCTTATAGAGAGAATTTTGGAAGAGCGGCCACTACAACAGACGCACGCACGCTAGAAGCTTGGAAAGCCCGCAAGCATTTATTGGATGGCAAAAGAGCCATCCATGATACACTTCATACTTTTAATTGGATAGGGGAACCTACCGCAGTCATGTTCCGCCGCTCTAACCTTAAGCTGGGGTATTTCAGAAAAGACCTGGTATGGCTATGTGATTGGGAGATGTGGTTGCGACACCTGACGGTAGGCGATTGTTATTTAATTCCAGAAGTGCTTTCTTATATACGCAAGCATCCCGGTTCTGGAACAGAATCCTTGACAAAAAAGGGATATGCCAATTATTTTGAGGATTATGACTTTTATAAATCATTAGCGTATAATAATGGAGATGATTATGCTATTTCAAGAACAGAAATGCAAGCTTTACTAAAGCACCGCGCTCGCAATTGTGCAAAAGCCATGTTGAAAAGCTTAGGCAAACTAAATCAGAAAACATTTAGAGAGGTGTTTGTTAAAGGCTTCAAGATTGCCTATTCAGAGCGAGTAATAGCAGATACTTTGTTTCAGGTAAGTCTCAATTCACTAAAAAAGAAAAAAAGAAATAGAGCAGACAAAATAGCAGCTTAAAGTTGAGGACGGGGAGTGGAAACTTTCTAGATTAAAGGTCATCACCTATAACTTAAACTCAAGTTATAGGTGATGACCTTTTTTGTTGGCTATACTTTTGGTTTAGCTTAGTTAAGCTTGAATACGCTTTTTCAGAACACCTGATGTTTACTATATAATAGAATAAAGAAGTGCAGCTGAACGAGCTGCACTTCTTTATTCTATTAATCGTTATTAGTTAGTTACTTTTAACTGCTAATGAAACTGAGGGAATGCCAGATAGGCTTTTTCAAAGCCTAGCTCATTGACTTTCCATGAGTAAAAGCGTCTTAAGCCCTCTTGTAATTTGATTTTTGGCTCATAGCCCAGTATTGCTTGGGCTTTGCTGATATCGGCACACGTATGAAGCACATCGCCCTGCTGCATGGATATATACTTCAATAAGGCTTTTTTCTCACACACTCTTTCTATAGCATTCACCAATGTTAGCAAGGGCGTTGGTGCATTGTTGCCCAGGTTAAAGACTTCACAAACGGACTGATTGTTCAATACATATTCCATAGCCCGAACAATACCATCTACAGTATCGTCTATATAGGTATAGTCTCGCGAGGTAGAGCCATCTCCATAAATAGAGATAGGTTGCTGCTTTTCTATGGCATTGAAAAACTTGTGGATAGCAAGGTCTGGGCGCTGGCGGGGTCCATAAACTGTAAAGAAGCGTAAAGCAGCACTATCTATTTGATAGAGGTTGTGGTAGTTGTGTAAAAGTAACTCACATGACTTTTTTGTAAAGGCATATGGGGAAATAGGGAAGTCGGTAATACTGTCTTCACGATAAGGAGAGATAGCTTTATCCCCATATACAGAAGAGGAAGAAGCAAACACAATCTTATTAATATTCTTCTCCAGCATGAAATGTAGGATATTCAGCGTGCCGTTTATATTGGTGTCTATATATCCCTGTGGGTTATCAATTGAAGGACGTACGCCAGCCTTGGCTGCCAGGTGGATCACTACATCAAAATTGTCGCTTATAGCCGATAAATCTTCTTTATTGCGGATGTCAGCCTCATAAAACTGGAATAAGCTATTGCTTTGAAGCTGGCGAAGGTTTTCCTCTTTTATACTACGCTGGTAGAAATTATCAAAGTTGTCAATCCCTACGACTTTGTGGTGCTCTTTAACTAATCGCTCACACAAGTGGCTCCCAATAAATCCGGCACAACCAGTTACAATAATCTTCATACTGAATGATGTTCTTTTTAAATGTTAGCGGCTTGGTTTTACGTTAAAGACTACTGGAGGTATTCGGATTGTCTTTACAGAGGTATTGGGATTGGTGTTCGGTTGTTTTTAGCAGAGTATCGTATTAGTATAAATTTAATCTAATTATTGAAAAGCTCTGCCCATTTTTGATTCTCTAATCATTAGCAACTGTAGTGCCAGTAATTCATTAGGAAAAATGGGGAATAGTAATGCAAGTCATTCAATAAGTAGCTAGCAGCGACACTTAGAAAGCCAGTAGATTAGATGCACTTAATTATCCTGACCTGAGTCTTGTTGAGCCCCGTTGGGCCCTTCTTTTTGCAAACTATACCCAGATTGTGGAATATACCTGCTAAAGCTTGGATATGGGTATCTCATGGATTATTTCTGTTTAGGAGCCAAGGGGCAAAGCATTCGTTTTTAATTTTACTATCCAGGAGGTAGCTTTTCTTCCCTGTAAGCCGAAAGGTCTCGTCTACACCTTGTTGTGGACTAGCTGTCCCCATCTTAAGGCAAAGCTCACGGCAGGGTCGCCTCAACTTCGGTTAAAGTGTGGTTAAAGCGAGCTAATACCGAAGCTGTCCTGAGCCTGATACGACTATGAGGACAGCAATGGGTAGGAAAGGTGTAGGAAAAGGGTAAGTCGAAAGGCTGTGATCGGAGGACATTACAAGAGAATTGGCCGAATCATTACAATGGTTGGATAATAGTGCGGCTAATTCCATCTTTTACCAAGCGTTTTCAGGCTTTAAATAAAGCATTTAACCCCAAAGTGCAAGGATTAAGGCCCGAGTAACGGGCTTTTGTATATGGTAAGCTATTTACCTATCTATTGATTTTATACCAGTAACCAGTATGCGTAGCGGAAGGAATTATAAGTAGAAATACTGAAGAGGTTATAGTGTTTTAATGAGTCATTTTTATATAAAGCGACCCAATGGTTTTGAGAATAGTGCCTTTTGTTCTAATTTTTCACTAGGAACGGAATTTCTCAGGCTTTTATCTACATCTAAAGTAAGTATCTAACAGGTTGGTCAGTTCTTCTAATTGTTAATTGTCGTTTCATTTTATTGTCAAAGTTTCGTTTCTATCCCTACGTTGGAATTTTAGGCATTGTTATTGATGAGGTGCCGACGAATTTCCACATAACGTTTCTCCCTAACCGAAACGCGAAACCTGCTAACACTTATGAAAAACCTAACCTCTCGGCGGAGATTTATCCGCGATTCATCATTAACGGCATCAGGGCTTGCCTTTGCCTCTATAGCCGGTAATAATCACAAAGCTTTAAAAGAGCTGGCTATTGGTTGTGCACCAGCCAAAGCGGCTCAACTTTATGGTAGTATGGGAAGTGTGAAGTCGGGTAATTGGTCTGACCCAGCAACCTGGGGTGGCCGTGTGCCTACTGCTACTGATACCCCTCTTATTGCCACTGGTCATACAGTTAGTTTCGATGTGTCCTCTGCAACTGTGTCTGGTATAAATATAAATAGTGGGGGCATTTTAGCCTTTGATGCCTCTAAAACCGTTACACTGCAAAGCAGTCAAAACATAGTAGTGCAAGGTGAATTAAGAATACGTCCTAATTCCGCCAGTCAAATTCACACCTTACGTTTCGTTGATATTAATGAAAAGAATTTTGTTGGTGGTGGTATGGATCCGCTTGCTTCTGATGTTGGCTTGTGGGTAGTGGCTACAGGAAGGCTGGATATTGTAGGCGCCGAGAAAACATCCTGGACGAGGGTAACCGATACCGTTGCTGCAGGAAGTGCTTCCTTTTCTTTAAAGGAAACGCCAATAGGATGGGCGGCAGGTGATGAAATTGTGTTAGTCCCTACCAATAAGCCGAGTATTAATACCTTGGTATGGGATGATGCCTCGAATAGCCATAAAGACTTGTATCGCCCCAATTTTGAACAAAGAACCATCAGTTCAGTTAATGGATCTTCTGTAGCGGTTAGCTCTGCTTTTACGTACAACGTCCATCAAAAAGTGGTTAGTCCCGATGGACCGACCTGGACGGCCGAAGCGCTTAATTTGAATCGTAACGTGCGGATTGAAGGAACAGCAGCGGGTAGAACACACATCTTCATTCATGCCAATGTTCCGCAAACCTTGCAAAATGCTGCCCTACGCTACATGGGACCCCGAAAGGACCAGGACGGCAATGGGAGAACAGATATGATTGCCGGGCGTTATGCTATACACTTTCACCATTGTAATGATGGAAGCATTGGATCTCAGGTTACCGGTAATGTAGTTTATCAGTGTGGAAACCATTCATACGTTCCACACGTTTCCAATGGCATCAACATGAGTAATAATGTGGCTTATGATTGTTTGGAAATCGCCTTTTGGTGGGACTTCGGCCATTTATCGCATAGTATTACCTGGAACAATAACCTGATTGCCTTGAATCTATACGTGCCAGGCTCAAAAGATATGGCTGGCAATGAATCTGGCGTACTGTTTACAGGTGGGGGCATGCTATTGGGCATGGGAGACGACAATGTGGCGATGGGAAATACAGTAGTATATGCCGGTGTGGGAGATACCAGTGGTAAAGGAGGCTTTATTTGGGAAGCCAATAATGAAGGCATTTGGGATTTTGAAAACAACCTGGCCCACTCCAACCATATTGGTATACGGGTTTGGCAGAATACAGTGCGTAATCACACTGTTTTTCACCAGGAGTGTTATAATAATGTACGTCACTTATTTCATGGCGCTTATGGAAATGCCTATACGTATAGAGGCGGGTATTTCTATGATGGGGAAATTGAAGTGAAAGCTTCTTCTGCTAATACGGCTGGTGTACGGTTTGAAAGCGTAAAGTTTCACAGTGCAGGGAAATATCCGCATTGTATCATAATAACACGTTCTGCTATTCCTTCTGGTGATAGATGTGAAGATCTTTTTCTGAACTGTTCTTTTAAAGGGTATACTACTTCAGCCATCCGGAATGAAGCCGGTGGTGTTATTATGGATGGACTGCAGTTAAACGAGCGCAAGGGGGTGGCCATGGTGATGTGTGATTTTGACGGTGGACAGCCCTGGAGTTTTCGGTATGAAGGTCCTGATCCTCAATATATCACTAATGCTACCGGCTGGTTTCGTATCCAACCTAAGTCTGGGCAGTCGCAAATGATTGTAAGAGGGGTAGCTACTTTGCCGATCATTACAAACATAGGTGCCTTTTCGCCCACCTTAGTAGGAACTGGAAAAGGGATAAAGGGTGAGTATTTTAATGATGCTGAATTCAAGAACAAAGTATTTGAACGCATTGATTCTGTGATCATGTTCTCTGAGTGGTATGGCGATGGGGCGGCTCGTTATAACCTGCCCATTGGTGTGCATCATAAAATTACCGGTACGCAACATTCCGTTCGTTGGACTGGAAAAGTGCAGGCACAATATTCAGAAGCCTATATGTTCCGCTTACAAGGAGCTGGCGGTTATCGCATCTGGATTGATGGAGTAATGGTGTTGGATAAATGGCAGGAAAAGTATGATGATTCAGATAAGTTCTATTCTAGTCCGGTTCAATTAGCGGCTAGTAAACTTCATGATATTAAAGTGGAGTATTATAGTAGTGGAGGGAAGACAAATGCACAGTTGTTCTGGAAAAGCCCAAGTATGGAGCAAGAGGTGTTGGTCCCTCAGTCCCAACTATATGCTGAAGCCATTCTGGATAGCAGTACCGCTCTTGTGGCACCTAATAAAGTTCCTGTTGCAAATGCCGGTGTAGATCAGAGTATAACGCTACCAGTGAATATGGCCACATTAAACGGTTCGTTGTCCAGCGACCCTGATGGAACAATTGCTGTTTACAAATGGAGTCAAGTGAGCGGCCCCGCTCAATTTACTATAGCTGATGCCAGTGCTGCATCTACTACTGTATCTAATTTGGCGGTGGGCATTTATACATTTCGATTAACGGTAACTGATAATAAAGGCGCGACAGCGACTGATGATGTGGTGATTTCTGTAACGGATGCATTAAACAAAGGGCCGGTAGCACATGCTGGCTCTGATATAACGGTTGTGTTGCCTGCAAGTAGTGTTTCCTTAAATGGAAGCGCGTCCAATGATCCCGATGGTACCATTGCTTCTTATCAGTGGACAGAAGTGAGTGGGCCTTCGCAAGCATCCATTGTAAGTGCTGGAGGGGTTACAACAGCTGTAAATGGCTTAGTAAAAGGCGCCTATACCTTTCGTGTGCAGGTGAGTGACAATAAAGGAGCTATAGCTACCGATGAGGTAGTAGTGACGGTAACTGATGTTGTAAATCGGGGTCCAGTGGCCAATGCGGGGGCTGACCAGGCGATTACCTTACCTATGAGTAGTGTGACGCTGAACGCCTCCGGATCTTATGATCCCGATGGAAGTAGTGGAGGAACGATTGTGTCTTATCTATGGACCAAGATCAGTGGGCCTACGCAGTTTGCACTTTCTTCTGCCAGTGCGGTAACACCATTGGTAAGTAATCTGGTTGAGGGCACCTATGTATTCCAACTGAAAGTAGCTGATGATAAAGGGGCAACTGCTACAGATGATGTAACAATTACAGTACAGCCTAATATTTCTAGTGGACAAAGTGGTGTCTTGGGTTTTACCTTATTAAGTCGCAATCCAAGTTCTGGTAGGTATAAAGTAAAGATCAATGGTAGCACTGCGGCTAGGGATGGAGCCATAACCGTGTGCGTATACAATCAGTTTGGAAAAGAGATGGCCCTGTACCGCAATAAAATAGATGGTGATATCATTGATGTGGATATTACCAAGGAGCAAAACGGGCAATACTTTCTGTGGGCCATTCAGAATGAAAAAACAACCAGGACATGGATCAGCAAACAGCCTGATTAGTCAATTGTTCTGAGATCATCCTATTTCATAGCCAGCCTGGAAAGGCTGGCTATTTTACTATAACTGCCATAGTATTTCAGCATTGATCACTTGATTGATGAGTATTTCAGTCACCCTAAATGGAATGTTAATCTATGGTTCCTTAAATCGATGTTTGAACGTTGAATAGGAGAATTTCGTAATTTTGCTAACGCTGTTAGGAAAAATAGCAGCTATTAAAGAATGGGAGTTGCAGAACGTAAAATAAGGCAGAAAGAAGAGGTGAAGGCCTCTATTCTGCGTGCTGCGTGGGACTTGGTAGGAAAGGAAGGGTGGCAGGCGCTTTCTATTCGTAAAATAGCAGATGCTATTGAATACAGTGTACCCGTAATCTATGATCACTTTCAAAACAAGGAAGCTATTCTTCTGGAGTTTACGAAGAGGGGCTTTCAGTGCCTGGATGATGAGCTGTTAAAAGCTAGAAGTCGCTATGAAGAACCTGAGCAGCAATTGCAGGCCATGGCCTATGCTTATTGGGACTTTGCGTTTAACAACAAAGCTTATTACCAACTTATGTATGGTTTAGGAATGCCCACTTGTGAAACCGTAAAGGAGACTGCTGAGTTAAATACGTTTACTGAGCTGATACTAGAGCCGGTGAGGCAGTTGATAGCCAATGGTAAACATCCTGAAGCTGATCCCTATTTAAAGCTGCATACCTTTTGGTCTATGTTGCATGGATTAATATCCATTGCTATGATGGATAAAGAAAATAGAAGAGATAATCTGAATACGATGGTTTTAAAAGACTTTATGACCGGGTTTATTTCCGGGATGAAGTGATAAGCCATTTTTTTGACCATATACCTAACACTGTTAGGTAAAGTTTTATAAATCAACACACACGTATGAAATTAATTGATGCACTGAACTGGCGCTATGCTGCCAAGCGAATGAACGGTGAAAAAGTACCTCAAGAAAAAATAGATACTATACTGGAGGCTACACGATTGTCAGCTTCTTCTATGGGGCTTCAGCCTTATACCATCCTGGTAATAGAAAATGAGGAATTGAAAAAGAAGCTTCAACCTGCAGCCTATAACCAACCGCAAATTGTAGAAAGCTCACACTTATTAGTATTTGCAGCTTGGGATAATGTAACAGAATCGAATGTAGATGATTACCTGAAGAATATTGCTGAGACAAGAGGTGTTACATTGGAAAGTTTGGAAGGCTTTAGAGCTTCATTAATGGGCATTGTAAATGGGCGTTCACAAGAGCAGAAATATGAGTGGGCTGCCCGCCAGGCATACATAGCCTTTGGTACAGCTATAACGGCAGCGGCAGTAGAGCAGGTAGATGCTACACCAATGGAAGGATTTAACCCAAGCGCCGTTGATGAAGTATTGAATTTAAAAGAACAAGGAATACGTAGTGTAACCATATTGGCACTTGGCTATCGTGACGCGGAAAAAGACATTTTGGCGAAAGCAAAAAAAGTACGTCGTCATAGAGAGCAATTGATCCAAAAGGTTGCGTAAGAATGAGTAACAGAGACAGATTAGGCTATGCCTAATCTGTTTAAACTATTTAGATATGAAATATCAAAAAGAAATACTGCCTGTCATAGAACCAAAAGATGTTTTTACTGGTAGTGCTTCAGCGCCAATCACTATTACTGAATTTGGTGATTATGAAAGCGAAGCATGTGCCAAGGCTCATGAGGTGGTGAAACAGTTACTGGAAACATATGATGGCAAGGTGAAATTTGTTTTCCGCCATTTCCCATTAACCAAGATCCACCAAAAAGCGCATAAGGCTGCTGAGGCCGCTATTGCAGCAGCACAGGAAGGTAAGTTTTGGGAAATGCATGAGGAGCTTTTTGCTAATCGCAGAAACCTGGGGGTTATCAGTTTAAAGTCGTATGCCAAAGAGATTGGTACTACAAACAAACGTTTTCTAGACGACCTGATTAACGGTACCTATGGCTGGAACGTGCAAGGAGACCTGATGGAAGGTCTGGAAAAAGGTGTTCGAGATATCCCGGCTTTCTTTATCAATAATCAAAAATTAGAAGGTGATCCAACTTTCAAAAACCTGAGTAAGGCCATTGAAACAACTATGGCAGAAGGAAAGTTGTCATCCATTCACCCTAAAAGAAAAAGTGCATAAATGATGAAAGTAGAAATTTGGTCAGATGTTGTTTGCCCATTTTGTTATATCGGCAAACGCAAGTTTGAAAAGGCGTTAGAAACGTTTAGTAATAAAGAGCAAGTAGAGATTGTATGGCGAAGTTTTCAATTAGATCCTACTACTAAATCTAACCCCGGTAAGTCGGTAATTGAGTCCTTGGCAGAGAAGAAAGGTTTGACATTAACTCAATCGCAGCAGATGCATGCACAGGTAACCGCTATGGCTAAAGAAGTAGGTTTGGATTATCAAATGGATAAGTCGGTTATCGCCAACACATTTGATGCGCACCGCTTATCCCTATTGGCCGCTACGCAGGGGTTACAAAATAAAATGGAAGAGCGCTTATTTGCTGCTTATTTCACTGAAGGAAAAGATATAGCTAATAAGGATACGTTGGTAGGTCTGGCTAAAGAGGTAGGTTTGGATGAAGCAGATGTAACCAATATGTTGCAATCCAATGCGTATAATGATAAAGTAGAAGAGGACATACTGGAAGCACAACAGGTAGGTGTTAGAGGTGTTCCTTTCTTTGTTTTTGATAACAAGTATGCCGTATCTGGTGCGCAGCCAACGAACGTTTTCTCGCAGGTATTAACGAAAGTGTGGGAAGAGCGTGTTGCATTTGAGGCAACAGAATTGGGAACCGTATGTACACCCGACGGCGTTTGTAATTAGTTATAGCTAACAACGCCATTTAGTATTCAATCCGTAGAGAGGCAAATCAAATAAAGTGAATACACAAAAGAATTTAGCAGATATACCCGTATCAGTTTTAGACCTGGCAGGTGTAAAGTCTGGAGAAACACCCAGTCATACATTTAAAAACAGTTTAGACTTAGCGCAGCATGCAGAAAAATGGGGGTATACCCGTTATTGGTTTGCAGAGCATCATAATATGGAAAGTATTGCCAGTGCGGCGACTAGTGTATTGATTGGTTATGTGGCAGGCGGTACATCTACTATACGTGTAGGTTCGGGTGGTGTGATGCTACCTAACCATGCGCCATTGATCATTGCCGAGCAGTTTGGAACACTTGAGTCCCTATATCCGGGTCGCATTGACTTGGGACTGGGGCGTGCTCCGGGAACCGATCAATTAACTTCTTTTGCTCTTCGCAGAAACATGAATGCTTCCGTTGATGATTTTCCCAAAGATGTTATTGAGCTACGCAATTATTTTACACCTGAACTACCCAATCCTCGCGTGCGCGCTTTTCCTGGTGAAGGATTGCATATTCCCATTTGGTTATTGGGTTCCAGTACCTATAGTGCTCAACTAGCGGGTATTTTAGGAATGCCTTTCGCTTTTGCCAGTCATTTTGCACCAACGCACTTACATTCTGCATTACAGATCTATCGTGACTCCTTTAAGCCCTCTGACATTTTGAAAGAACCTTACGCTATGGCCTGTGTAAATGTAATGGCGGCTGACACCGATGAAGAAGCTCAATTTCTGGCTACATCGTATTATCAATTGGCTATGGGTATTGTGCGCGGTACTACTAAACCTATTCAACCGCCAGTGGAGTCCATGGAAGGCGTATGGTCGGAATATGAAATGGCTGTTGTGCAGCAGATGGCAAAGTATGCCTTCATTGGTTCGGTAGATACGGTGCAGCAAGGCATGCAACAATTCCTAGATGAAACAGGTGTAGATGAACTGATGGTCGTGTCTCATTTTTATGATCACAAGGACAAGCTAAATTCTTATAAGCTGGTTAGTGATCTTTTTAAAAAGACTAAGGAACATGCATACAGCCTTTAACGAGCTGTATGCATGTTGCCATTCACAACTTCTTGTGGTATAGTAGCTGTTTCGCTCTGTGCATATTCCCTTATCAATTCCGCTACCAATGCTGTCCAGCCGGTTTGGTGACTGGCTCCTAATCCTTTTCCTGAATCGCCATGGAAATACTCATAAAATAGCACCAGATCCTGATTGCCTTCCTGTTGATAAAACCAGTTATAGGAATCATACAGACGGCGATTGCCATCTTTATCTTTTTCAAATAGACTAATCACTCTTCTGGTCAGTTCATCGGCCACCTGGCAAAGGTTCATGTGATTGCCAGAGCCGGTAGGGCATTCTACTGTCAAGCTATCGCCATAAAACTTACCGTATCGTCTAATGGACTGAATGATGATGAAATTGATAGGTAACCATACTGGTCCGCGCCAGTTAGAATTACCACCAAAGATATCCGACGTGGAGTCGCCTGGATCATATTGAATGGTGTATTCATTGCCATGTACCGTTACCGAGTAAGGGTGTTCCTCATGGTATTTAGATAGAGCACGTATACCTCCTGGAGAAAGAAACTCTTTTTCATCCAGTACTCGCTCTAATAAATACACCAAGCGGTCTTTACGCACTAGCGACAATAAGATATTCTCTCTGTCGCCACGCTCTTCATTGGGCCAGAATTTATTGTTCTTCTTGCGGTAGTTCTCAAACCAAGTGGATCGTTTTTTAAAATCCTCTAATTGATTGAGCGTGCGTCTGCCAATAGTAGACACGGCAAACAAAGGGGTGAGACCCACAATGGATTTAATACGCAAGGGGGTTGGTTCTGATCCCGGTATGCAAAGCACATCATAAAAGAATTTGTCTTCCTTATTCCACAAATGGTGTTCATTCAGCGATTCTGCAATCAGTACGAAATGCTCAAAGAATTTGGTAGCCGTATCTTCAAACGATTCATCGTGTAGGGCAATCTCCAAAGCAATATCCATCATGTTCAGCGCATAGGTACCCATCCAGCTGGTGCCATCGGCTTGCTCCAATTGCATATTGTCGCCATGATGGCTACGGTTGAATACCCCAATATTATCAAGGCCTAAGAAACCTCCTTCAAAGATGTTATTACCATTTCGGTCCTTGCGATTGATCCACCAGGTAAAGTTGATCAGCAGTTTTTGAAAGATCTTTTTCAGGAACGTAATATCTCCAACTCCTTTCTTACGTTTTTCTATGCAATAAACTTCTAAGGCGGCCCATGCATGCACGGGTGGATTTACATCACTGAAGTTCCATTCGTAGGCCGGTAGCTGTCCATCGGGCTTCATATACCATTCCCGCATGATCAACAATAACTGCTGTTTGGCAAAGGCTGGGTCTACAACCGCTATTGAAATACATTGAAAAGCCAGGTCCCAGGCTGCATACCAAGGATACTCCCATTTGTCGGGCATGGAGATAATGTCCTGGTTTTTCAAGTGCTGCCAATCATTGTTACGCCCTGTCATACGGTGTGGCATAACCGGCGTGATGCCATCACTTCGGGTCAACCACTTCTCTACATCAAACGCATAGAACTGTTTACTCCAGAGTAAACCTGCAATGGCCTGACGTTGAATGTTGGCCATGTCTGCACTCATATTACTAGGTAATATAGAGGCATAGAACTCGTCAGCTTCCTGCTTGCGTATCTTGAAGAGTTGCTTGAACTCATATGGAAAGGGATGATCTTCTGGTGTATCCGTGAGCCGGCAGTAAATAGATTGTGTAGCACCTGCGGCTATCTTTAATTTGTACACGCCAGCAGCCTTGGTTCCACATTTTTTATTGCGTAATACTTCCTTATTCGTCCCTTTTATAATGGCATCCTGGAAAGCATCTTTTGTAAACAGATCCTTGCAAGGCTCGCCTGTTACGATGGCTGTATTAGTAACGTTATTGGTAAACAACAAGTCCTGAGGCTCTTGCCAATAGAAGAAATATTTGCCCAGCTTTTCATGTGTGGCAGTTACTGCATTGGCGTCTGCATAAGTAATTTGGGGTTTTTCTGTTACACCCAGTGTAGCCTGATGTGAAAACCAAAGTGTAGGCAGCACGGTAATGTCGGCTGCCTTGTGATAGCGGTTGGTAATGTCAATCTTGATAAAGATATCTGCGTCTGACTGCTTGGCGTAGGAGATCAATACGTCAAAGTATTGATTGTTGCGAAAGATATCGGTATCTAAGATCTCATACTCGGGTTCCTGTTTCGAGCGTTTTTGGTTTTCTTCCCGCAGCTGCTCATAAGGGAAGGCGCGCTGAGGGTACTTATACAAGTATTCCATGTAATAATGACTGGGTACATTATCCAAATAGTAATACAACTCTTTTACGTCCTCGCCATGATTGCCTTCACCATTACGTAAGCCAAATAAGCGCTCTTTTAATATCTTGTCTTTGCCATTCCATAGGGAAAGGGCAAAGCATAAGTTTTGAAAGTGATCAGATATGCCCGCTAAGCCATCTTCGCCCCATTGAAATGTGCGGCAATGTGCGTGGTCAAATGGAAAGTATTGCCAGGCGTTGCCGTCCTGACTATAGTCTTCACGAACCGTACCCCACTGCCTTTCACTTAAGTAAGGCCCCCATTGCGCAATAGGCGATGTGCTATTGTTCTCCAAACGCTCGTGTTCTGTTGTCATAGATAATAATATTAGTAAATACGGATTTTCATTATTAAACTGGATCTTAAATAGAAGGCTTTACCCGGCTAACTACATATGTTACCAGAATGCCCATTAGTGCTACATAAGCAAAAGAGAAACGCAGATTGGAAATACCTGCAATAAATCCAATAAGCGGCGGTCCCATTAAAAAGCCCAGGAAGCCAATGCTTGAAACGGCTGCCAGAGCCTGGCCTGTGCTCATCATTTTTGATTTACCCGCTTCACTGTAAACCAAAGGCACAACCGAAGACACGCCAAAGCCTACCAGTAAAAAGCTTATTATGGAAGAGATCAGGTAAGGAAATAAGGTAGCCATAGTTAAACCAATACCAATCAGTATGCCACTTAGTTGAATGGTCTTTTTAAATCCCAATTTGCCAGCAACTCGGTCAGCTATAAACCTCCCTGTTGCCATAGTGCACATAAAAGCGGTATAACCTGCACTAATCCACCCATCTTTAGCACCAATTACTTTTTGGAAATAAATACCACTCCAGTCAAACATGGCTCCTTCACAGATCATGCAGCAAAATGCAATTACGCCTAATAGAAACAGTGATTTATCTGGCTTTACAAATAATTTGTGGGATGTGGCAGAACGCTGTTCATCAGGTAATAGATACTGAAAGCTCAAGGCAAGTCCAACGATAATCACAGCTGCAATAATCACAAAATGATTTAGCGGAATAATAGCATTGCCAATCATGAATGCACCAATTCCTGCAGCGGTAAAACCAGCCAGGCTCCAGAGTCCGTGGAAAGAGGCCATGATATTGCGTTCATATTTGGCTTCAACACCAACAGCTTGTGTATTAATGGCAATATTGGCTGTATTGCCAGCCATGCCAAAAACAACTAAGCCAGCGATCAGTAATATAGTACTTGAAGCTAATCCTAATGTAATGAGGGTAAGACCGTACAACAGGATGGCATTGGTGGCAACGCGCTTGCTGCCATATTTATTAACCAACCAACCGGAAAAGGGAAGGGCTAGCATAGAACCTACCGGCAGGGCAAATAAAACGCCTCCTAAGGCCGCATCAGATAAATGCAGACTTTGTTGAATGCTTGGTATACGGGATGCCCAGGATGCAAAGCAAATGCCTTGCAAAAAGAATAAACAGCTTACAGCAATTCTATAGGCTCTCTTGGATTTTTCTAATGATAGTAGTAACTCAGTCATATCAACTTTTAGATAAGCTTTCTACAATTAAGGGCAAGGATCAACAGTATTTAATACACTGGAATCCTACTATTCATATATCAGCAATATATACATCTGAAAGTGGTAGTTCCTGTTGAATCGGCCACAGGTATCGTTTCTTCGATGAAAATCCGTATTGTGTACATGATACACAAAGATAAGGCCATAATGTTTATGGAGCTAATGGGTTGATTGGGAGAGGGGCTGTACGCTACACGCTGAGAAGGGTTGACAGGCTAGCAAGTTTATAAGTAAGAGAATATTGAACAAGGAACAAGGAGGGGAGAATGATGAGTGAGGATTAATGAGGAAAGAAATGTTCAATGCTCAATTTTCAATGTTCAAGGGACAATGGAGGGAAAGGGTGTGAGTGGTGAGTGGGGAGGGTTTTGTATTTTTAGGGTTCTTCACTTTGGATTGATTCTCAGGCAACTAAATAAAGTATTTTCTAAATGATTTATGGATGCGGGTAGGGGTAGTATAGGAGGAAGGTAGGAGGAGTAGTGAATGTGGAAGGCAGGTAGAGGGCTTTTTCTGTGCAGTTGGTACGGACTTACCTACAGAAGAGGTACAGGAGAGGTACAGAAGAGGTACAGGAGAGGTACAGACTAGGTACAGGAGAGGTACAGGAGACCAGGAAGATAGGAGGGAGAGAATAATGAACAAGGAACAAGGAATGATGAATATTGAATGAGGGAATGTTCAATGCTCAATTTTCGATACTCAATGTTCAATGAAGAGAGATGGAATTGGGAATTATGGATTGGAAATTGGGAGAAACAGCTAATAGGTAGGAGTAGTAGTAAGTTAAGTTTTAAGCTGTAAGAAATATAAGGGCAAGGCTATTTGGCAGATATACAAACAGAAGCCCTTGTAGAAAACAAGGGCTTGTTAACCAAAACTAACTGCTTAATGTGAAACAAAATCGAGCATAAAGGTAGAGCCATACATTGCTTTCTGTGATTAGAATTTAATTAAAAGAAATAGCTGTTTGTTGTCTTCGCGTATGTGTCAACAAGTTTAATTCTTTTCTAATGTTATTTTAATTGGCTCCTTTTGTGCGTCCACTAGCTTTATTGTTATCCACCCTTAACAGATTTCAATAGCTACTTATGGATGCAAAAAGATTGTTTATTGTTGCCAACCGACTGCCCGTTACTATTTCAGAAACCAAAGGTGTTAATCCTTGTTCAGGAGGCTTGGTATCTGCTATTAACAGTTATCTATTACACGCAAAGGAAAGCTCTGGCCAAAGCTTTAATGAAATTTATTGGGCAGGTGTGCCGGGTTGTTCTACCAATATTTGGGATAACTTTAGTGGACAAGTCAAGCATTCAGACTTTGAGCTAATTCCGGTATTTGCCAATAACAAAGATTATGACGGGTATTACAATGGTTTTGCAAATTCTGTTCTCTGGCCTTTATTCCATTACTTCCCTTCTTATGCTGAATATGACGCCGAACATTTTCAACAATATCAATTAGTAAACGAACAGTTTGCTACTGCCCTAGCAAAACAAGTGCGGCCGCATGATGTAATATGGATACATGATTACCATTTAATGCCACTGGCTAAACTATTGCGAAAGGCTTGTCCGCAATTAACTATTGGCTTCTTTTTGCATATTCCATTTCCTTCTTTTGAAATTTTTCGTTTGCTACCCAGGTCTTGGCAGCAGGAGCTACTGGAAGGATTGTTGGGCGCAGACTTAATTGGCTTTCATACCATTGATTATGCTACTCATTTTTTGCAAAGTATGCAAATGGTGCTTGGATTGGATAGCGAACACCACGTTATTCGTTACCAAGACCGCTTAGTAAAGATTGATGTTTTTCCAATCAGCATTGATTATAAGTACTTCCAAGATGCTTATGATACTGAAGTTATAAGCAGAAAGCGTTTGGCATTAAAAGAACAGTTTGCTGGTAAAAAACTGCTCTTTTCAATAGACCGGTTAGATTATACTAAGGGTGTTTATACAAGGTTGCTGGCGTTTGAACAGTTTTTGCGGCAACATCCTGTTCATCACAATAAGGTGCACATGATAGTAGTGGTGGTGCCGTCTAGAGACAATATTGTAAAGTATGCCGAGCGAAAGCGCATGATCGATGAAACGATTAGCAGAATAAACAGCCAATTAGGGAATATACATTGGCAACCGGTGATCTATCAATATACGTCATTGGAGTTTGAAGATATGATGGCACTATACACTACTGCAGATGTGGCAGTAGTAACGCCACTGCGCGATGGTATGAACCTGATTGCAAAGGAGTTTGTGGCATCACGTAAAGATGGCCAGGGCGTTTTAATTCTAAGCGAAATGGCGGGCGCTGCCAGGGAGCTTACCGGTGCTCTTACCATTAATCCCAATGATTTTGGTGAAATGGCGGATAAGATAGGGTTGGCTCTGGAAATGGATGCTGCTGAACAGCGCCAGCGATTAGAACGCATGCAGGAGCGATTGCGTGCATATGATGTTAGTACCTGGGCAGAAGATTTTTTAACCCAACTAAAGGTTATCAAACAAAAGCAACAGTCATTTCAGATTCAATTTCTAGATGGGTATACACGAAAGCTATTACTTGAGTCCTATCAAGCTACTAAAAAACGCTTATTGTTGTTAGACTACGATGGCACGTTGGTGCCATTTTCCTCTAAGCCCAGCGAAGCAAAACCAAGCGAAGCCTTACTGCAGGTGATAAAAGAATTATGTGATGAAAAGAAAAATGAGGTGGTAATTATAAGCGGCCGCAACCGGGCGTTTTTGGAAAAGTGGTTTGGCTCGTTCCACATTGGTCTTATAGTGGAGCACGGTGCCATGGCTCGTTCTGTAACGGGGGAGTGGACTTCACAACTGGCAAACGATAATGAATGGAAAACTGTTATTCAGCATATTATGGAGCAATATGTAAAAAGGTGTGCCCATACGTTTACTGAAATGAAAGATTTTTCGGTTGTTTGGCACTACCGTAACGCTATTCCACAGCAAGCCAAGCTTCGTGCGGCGGAATTGCTTACAGAATTGCATGAATATACACGGCATCTGGATTTGCAGGTATTGTTGGGTAACAAGATCGTGGAAGTTCGTAAACATGGCGTAAATAAAGGCGCAGCCATTCAGCATTTACTACATGACTGCAATTATGACTTCATACTAGCTGCTGGTGATGACAATACAGATGAAGATATGTTCAGGGCTTTGAATAATGTAAAGAATTGTTATACTATAAAGATTGGTGCTGCTGCCTCATTTGCCACGTATAATTTGTCAAGTCCGTACATGATGGTAGCCTTGTTACAAAACCTAAATCATTTCAAATCGCAACCAATAATCCTTTGATTATTGGTTGCGTAGTTAGCTGCGTTTATATTTTTTCTTTTTTTGAGGAATGGGCGCTTCTTGGGCTAATGGTTTTGTGGGTAGCGGCTTTATATTGACCGAGAGTAAGGAATCATTTTTTATGATCAGTTCACGATTCAGGGATTTAAATGATTTGTTTTGTTTGTACAATATGAAAACAGAAGCAATTAAAATGAAATTGATTGCCAGTAAGGGGAATATGAAAAATCGGGGTTTCATGCAAATATCAATACTTGACAATATCCATGCAGAATATTAGCTACAGATGAAAGTGGCATTAGAAAACGATTAAAAGGTGGAATTGTTTTTTAAGGAAAGCGCTGTAGGTAGTGTTATGATAAACGATGAGCCTTGATCTACTTGTGATTGTACCTGTATAGTGCCTTTATGCAATTTTATAATGCGGCCGGATAAAGATAGACCGAGGCCAAATCCTTCTTCATTAGTATTCTCTTGTACCCGGTAAAAAGGTTGGAAGATGTTCTGCCACTCCGGTTCTGGTATACCTTTTCCCTTATCTGTAACCGTTACTTCTACCGCATCCTGGTTATAGGCAAGGGTAATTCTCGCTTTATGGTCCTGCGAGTATTTGCAGGCATTTATTACAATATTTTTTAGGGCTAGAAACAACAGTGCTTCATTGCCAAAAACAATTAGCTGTTCTTCGTTCTCGGGTAGGTTTTGAAAGTCCACTACCACTATGTACTCCTTTTTGAACTTGCTAACTTCTGCAGGCATTTGCAGTACAATTTCATCCATGCGAACCTGTGCTATTTCCAATCCGCCGGCGCTACCAGAAGCTTTAGCAAACTCCAGCAAGGTTTGTGTTAGCCGGTTCATTTGTTGTACATCCTGATAGACTGACTGTATAATGTTGCGGTATTCACTAGCCGACCGTTCTCGTTGTAGGGCAATTTCCAGCTGGCTAGAAATGGAGGTAAGGGGAGTAGACAGTTCGTGGGAGGCGTTGGCAATAAAGCGCTTTTGCAGATCAAAGCTTTCCTGCAAGCGGTTCAATAACTCGTTCATCGTCGTTGATAAGTGATACCATTCATCTTGAACTGTGCCTGTTTGAATACGTGTGGCAAGGTTTTGCGCTGATATTTCAGACACTTCGTCGGCTATCTTTCGTACAGGGCGCAATAGGCCTTTTGAAAAAAGATAACCACCAATAAATGTCATTAAAATGCCTCCAAGAAAACTGAAAAACAGTACGTGGGTTAAATATTGTAAGTATTTTTTCCCTTCTACATCATTTGCTGCCACTACTATTACGATGCGTGTGGTTGGGCTAGTATAGTGATAGGCAATGGCATCTTTAGTACCTTCTGCAAAATAGACTGGTGAATTTACCCGGCTATCATCAAGGGTTTGCTCACTGATTGATAATGTATCGCCTGGCTTATCCGAATAACTATAGATACGGTGATTCTGATAGTCGTAGGCCTGAACGGTTTTGTCTTTTAATGTGATGGTAGTAGAAGAATCAATACGCCGTATTAACTCTTTATCAAAAATTTCTGCCTGACTCAATAGTCTTGCTGTAGTTATAGCACGGTTGGTTAGGCGAGCCCTAATACTATGGATGCGGGAGGTATAAGAAAAATAGTAGGCAGATGTGCATACCAGGCACAAGATCAAACATCCCAGTGCAGTAAATAAAAGCGTTATACGAAGGCGTACCGGCATGATCTTATTTATCCTTTAATACATAGCCCATTCCCACCTGCGTTTGAATCAGCTTAGGGTCAAAGTGTTTATCTACTTTATTTCTCAGGTAGCTAATATATACATCTATAACGTTTGTATTTGTATCAAAGTCAATGTCCCAAACGTTTATGGCAATGTCTGCGCGTGATACTACACGGTTTTTGTTCCGTAGCAAATACTCTAAAAGCTGAAACTCTTTAGCAGTTAAATTGATTTTCTGATCTGCCCGTTTTACCTCCTTGCTATCGAGGTTCATTTCCAGGTCTGCTGCTTTTAGTAAGGTGCCTACCGGGAAGTTTTGGTTCATGGTGCGTTTTAATAGCACTCTGATCTTTAGCAATAATTCTTTGAATTCAAAAGGCTTTATAATGTAATCATCAGCGCCGGCATCGTAGCCTTCTACTTTGTTATTCAAGCCACTTAGCGCAGTTAGCATAATGATGGGTATGTGCTGATTCTCTGCGCGTATGCGTTTGCACAGCTCGTACCCATTGATGCCTGGCAGATTAATATCCAGAATAACCAGGTTAAAGGAGTGTGTCTGAAATAGCCGATACCCGATAGTGCCATCATAGGCTACCTCTACATGGTAGCCATTTTCAATAAGCCCAAGCTTAAGGGTATCTGCAATTTTTTGCTCATCTTCTACGATTAGTATTTTACGATCTTCCATGTGCTTTACTGTACGTATCAGCAAGTTACATTATTCGACGTAGAGGAAATGTGAAACCTGATTTTCGCCTTTTCTTCTAATACTATTCTAATCTATTCTTAATTAATGGCTAATTGATAGAAGCTACATTGTGTGCATAAAACGAAACACACACCAAACAACACGAACGTATGAAATCGATTTTAGTCACCCTTTTAGTAACAGGCAGTTTAAGCATTGCGGCTCAGACGGTAGATGAAGGCAGAACCTTTATAGGATATGAGCGATATCAGAGTGCAGCAAACACTTTGCACCAGGTGATAAGTAAAGAGCCTGGAAATGGAGATGCCTGGTACTGGCTGACTCAAACCTATGCACAAACCAATAACCTGGCAAAAGGAATTGATAGTTTGAAAAAGGCAGGAGCGGATGTGCAGGGACAACCGCTGTATAAAGTGGCATTGGGTCAATTGCTTTTAGCAGAAGGAAAAGCAGTTGAAGCACAGCCCTATTTCGATGCCGCTTTAATTGAGACCAAGGAGAAAAATGCTACTGTATTAGCCGCTGTGGCGCGTGCTTATATAGATAGCAAGTCGGGTAACTATGCAGCTGCCATAGAGCTGTTGGAAAAAGCAAAGAAGCGAGACAAGCGCAATGAAGAATACGATATACTGATTGGTAATGCATATAGAAGAATGGGTAAGGGATCTGAAGCTTTTCAGGCCTATCGCGAAGCATTGAATAAGAATGAGCGATCTGCTGCAGCCAACTACCTGTTAGGGCTCATTTTTGTAACTCAGAAAAATGCTGACATGTACCTTGAGTACTTCAATAAAGCATTGGCTGCCGATCCTAACTATGCTCCAGCCTTGTACCAGTTGTATAACCATTACTTCTACGTAGATGCTACTAAGTCCATGGACTACTTCAAGCAATTTCAGGCAAAAGCAGATGCTACTCCACAAATAGCTGTATGGTATACGGATCTGTTGTATTTGAATAAGCAGTATGATGAAGCAATTGCCAATGCTCAAAAGTTATTGCAGCAACAGGAAAAAGAGCCACGCTTATACAAGCTATTAGCCTATAGTTATGCGGAGAAAAAAGATTCAACTGTAGCCATGACGTATATGCAGCAGTATTTTGCCTCCGAAGCGGATAGCAATATGGTGATGAAGGATTTTGAAACGATGGCCCGTTTTTATTCCAGTACCCCTGGTAAAGAAGATTCAGCGCTGGTATATTTAGAGAAAGCGGTTGCATTGGAGAAAGATTCTGTAGCACGATATGCTGCCTATAAAAAACTAGCTGCTGCTGCCTTGGAACAAAAGAACTATGCACAGCAGTCGAAATGGATGGGACTCTATTATACTGGCAATGATAAGGCCACCAACCTTGACTTGTTCAATTGGGGGCTGGCGAATATTAGAAGCGGCGACTTTGAAATGGCTGATTCTGTTTTTGGTATGTATGTAGGTAAGTATCCAGAGCAAGGCTTTGGTTATTACTGGCAAGCTCGTGCAAATGCTGCAATTGATTCAACAATGGCGCAGGGATTGGCCATTCCTCACTATCAAAAGCTGGTAGAAGTGATTGGTGATAAAACGGATGATCAAAATAATAAGAAGTGGTTGATAGAAGCGTATGGCTATTTGGCAGCCTATGAAACTAATACGCAGAAAGATTATGCAGAGGCTGTGGATTATTTTGAAAAACTATTAAAGGTGGATCCTGAAAATGCAGATGCTAAAAAATATATAACGGTATTGGAGAAGCGGATGCAAAATAATGATGGAAAGTAGGTGGTTTTGTATTTGGTTTCTACTCATGAGGTGCCCCGCCATGCGGGGCACTCACTATTTATATAGGGTCTATTTATTGTTATCTATTGCATGTTATAGAATGCGGCGAATTACAGTTTGTCGATTTGTTTTCCTTGTGCTACATTGACAGTTAGCTACATCCCACCAAGCAGAAGAAAGTCCCTACTGAAATATTATACACCATCAGCCATTACTTTATTGGAAATACAAAGGGTGGTGTTCCTGCGGACTGTAGAAATTATTCTTGTGTTAAGGCTGGCTAATTCGTATATGGTATACGGTTACTATTGTTATTAAGTATGTATAACTAAACATTAGAAGCTGATATAAATATTTAATTTAATAGATGGTGGCTCCGTGTATCTTATTAGCTACCTGCTGTAAAGTCGTGACTGGCCTTCTTTTAACCGGTTATGTATAGTAAAAACATATATGTGTATTAATGCAACTATTGCTTTGGTTCGGACAATATTTTTGTTGCTTCAATATCAAACTAATCCGTCTTATGAGAAAACCTTTACTCACTGAAGTAATGGCCCAATGTATAGGTTGTTACATTTTTACCAAGTATCTAACCCATATACAATTAGCCTATCAACAAACTCCTTAATTGTTAATTAAGCGACTGATTGTAGCGCACTTTTCTTGTTGACATCTTCTTAGTCCTTATCATCACTGTTTTCATTCAGTAGCAGTAAGATACTTCCTGATATGTAAAGCAGTACTATGTCAAAACTGTAATTTCTTTCATCAATTCTTAAATAATGAGAAATCTCTACCCTTTAGCAAGACGCTTGCGGATAGTTGCGAAAACTATTAGCAGCAGGCTGTCACTGTTTTTTTTACTCTTTGGGTTATCGGTTGTTTCAGCTAATGCCCAAACTACAAGGTATGTGAATGCCAGCGCCAGCGGTGCCAATGATGGTACATCCTGGGCCGATGCCTATAATGATTTGCAGGCTGCCTTAAATTCGGCCGTAAGCGGCGATGCAATAAAGGTTGCTGCGGGCACCTATATGCCGAGTGTTGATCCGGATGGTACGGGTGTTACCCGCAAACAGACCTTTATGCTGAAAAGCGGCGTCGAACTTTTAGGTGGTTACAATGCCACTACAGGCGTTAGAGATGTAAAGGCTAATAAAACCATCTTAAGCGGGGATCTGGATAACAATGATGTAGGGTTGACCAATAATACCAATAATGCTTACCATGTGGTAGCGGCCAAGAACCTGGGCGCAGCTACGCTACTGGACGGTTTTACGATTTCGGGTGGTAATGCCAATAACCAGAGCACTACGTTTTTAGTTGATGGCGACAATGGCCTGGGTGGGGCAGTCTACATGTATGGGGCCAGTACAAACCTGACCATCAACAACTGCGTGATTGAAAATAATTACAGCATTAACGGTGTGGTAGCGATTCTTCGCTCCAGCAGTCCGCTGGTGACCAACTGCGTATTCTCTGCTAACTCGGCAACGAGTGGGGGCGCGGTGCAAACCAACAGTGGCAGCGGTACATCCAGTTTTGTCAATTGTCTTTTCGTGCGCAATACCGCCGCTTTTGGATCGTCTTTCGATACTTATGGTGGCAATATCAGCCTTGTCAATTGTACGTTCTACAAAAACACGGCAACCGTGACGTCAAGCGGGTATGAGGGGACAGTACGTATCACCAGTGGTTCAACCCTCACGATGGTGAACAGCGTTGTTTGGGGTAACACCAAGGCCGGCAATCCGGACGGGATTGCCATACATAGCAGCGGCGGCAGTGGCACGGTAAGCTATTCCACTATGGATGCGGCCGGCAGCGGGTATACCGGTAGCAATAACCTCAATACAGATCCGGCTTTTAATAATGCGGCGGATCCCGATGGGGCCGATAATATCTGGATGACTGCCGATGATGGACTGCATTTGCGTGCGGCTTCTCCATCTACTAATACCGGCAATGATGGAGGAGTATCTATAGCCACAGATATTATAGGAGCTGCCAGGAAACAAGGGGTGGTGAACAGGGGCGCTTATGAAACCGTGATGCCAGCTGTAACCCTTTATGTAGATGCCAGTGCGTCAGGCTTGAACGATGGTACTACATGGACAAATGCCTATACCAATTTACAATCGGCATTAGCTGTAGCAGTGAGTGGTGATAAGGTTCTAGTTGCTGCGGGCACCTATACGCCGAGTGTTGATCCGGATGGTACGGGTGTTACCCGCAAACAGACCTTTATGCTGAAAAGCGGCGTCGAACTTTTAGGTGGTTACAATGCCACTACAGGCGTTAGAGATGTAAAGGCTAATAAAACCATCTTAAGCGGGGATCTGGATAACAATGATGTAGGGTTGACCAATAATACCAATAATGCTTACCATGTGGTAGCGGCCAAGAACCTGGGCGCAGCTACGCTACTGGACGGTTTTACGATTTCGGGTGGTAATGCCAATAACCAGAGCACTACGTTTTTAGTTGATGGCGACAATGGCCTGGGTGGGGCAGTCTACATGTATGGGGCCAGTACAAACCTGACCATCAACAACTGCGTGATTGAAAATAATTACAGCATTAACGGTGTGGTAGCGATTCTTCGCTCCAGCAGTCCGCTGGTGACCAACTGCGTATTCTCTGCTAACTCGGCAACGAGTGGGGGCGCGGTGCAAACCAACAGTGGCAGCGGTACATCCAGTTTTGTCAATTGTCTTTTCGTGCGCAATACCGCCGCTTTTGGATCGTCTTTCGATACTTATGGTGGCAATATCAGCCTTGTCAATTGTACGTTCTACAAAAACACGGCAACCGTGACGTCAAGCGGGTATGAGGGGACAGTACGTATCACCAGTGGTTCAACCCTCACGATGGTGAACAGCGTTGTTTGGGGTAACACCAAGGCCGGCAATCCGGACGGGATTGCCATACATAGCAGCGGCGGCAGTGGCACGGTAAGCTATTCCACTATGGATGCGGCCGGCAGCGGGTATACCGGTAGCAATAACCTCAATACAGATCCGGCTTTTAATAATGCGGCGGATCCCGATGGGGCCGATAATATCTGGATGACTGCCGATGATGGACTGCATTTGAATAATCCGTCGCCTGCTGCTGATCAGGGTGATAATTCTGCTGTATCGGGTATCGCTACTGATATAACCGGGGCGACCCGTATCCAAAATGGTACAGTGAACATGGGGGCATATGAAACTGTAGTTACAAAAACACCGCAGACTGTTTCTTTTACTGCTGGTGCTACCGTAACGAAAATTTATGGGGATGCTTATACAGTAAGTGCTACAGCCAGCTCTGGTCTGTCAATTACCTATACTATTATATCTGGCCCTGCTACCATAAGTGGTAGTGCCATAACTTTTACTGGCACTGGTTCTGTAGAAGTAAAGGCTGTTCAATCAGGCAATGCAACATATGATCCTGCTGAAGCAACACAAACCATTACGGTAATTAAAAAGGCGGTGACGGTAACCGTTGATGCCATTAGCAAGACTTATGGAGATGCCGATCCTACGTTGACCTATACTAATACAGCGTTGGTTACTGGTGATGCCTTTACGGGTAGTTTGAAACGAGATGCAGGAGAGAGTGTGGGCACGTATGCTATCAATCAAAATGATCTGGCTTTAAATAGTAACTATACATTGACCTTTGTAGGTGCAGATTTAACTATTGGTGCTAGAAGCATTACAATCAAGGCCAATGATGCCAGCAAGTTTGTTGGAGAAACCAAAACATTTACAGGCAATGAGTACAGCATATCTTCAGGTACATTAGCTACGGGTGATGCTATTACTAGTGTTAGCTTAAGTAGCAATGGAGAACCTGCTATTGCTTCAGCTGGTACTTATCCAATAACAGTTGGCGGAGCAGCTGGCATACCAACAAGTAATTACAATATTACCTATGTGGATGGTACCCTTACTGTAAATCCTTGTACAGCCATTACAATCGATATTCCTCCGGCAGATCAAACGGTTTGTCCTGGTGGTAATGTAACATTTACCGTGTCGGCAACCGGAAGCGGAATGTCTTATCAGTGGTTGAAAGATGGTGCTGCAATTTCCAGCGCTACTAGTTCTTCCTATACGATATCTTCTGTTACAGCTGGACATGCTGCCAATTATAGTGTTGAAGTGTCTAATGGATGTGGTACTGTAACATCGTCTGCAGCTACGTTGTCTGTAAACGTTAGTACAAAGATAACAGCACAACCGGTTGCTAAAAGTGTATGTGAAACCGGTCCTGCTAGCTTTTCGGTTACAGCCACAGGCTCTAACCTGACCTACCAATGGTATAAAGATGGATCACCTATTTCAAGTGCAACATCATCTACTTTATCATTATCATCAGTATCAGCTGCCAATGCTGGTAACTACAGTGTAGAAGTAAGTGGTGATTGTGGTAATGAAACATCAGCAAGTGTAGCGTTAACTGTACTGCCTATTACAGCTATAAGTACAGATCCGGTTAGTAAGGCGGTGTGTGAAGGCGGAAGTGTAAGTTTCTCAGGAAGCGCTACCGGAACCGGTATCGTTTATAAGTGGCAAAAAGATGGAAGTGATATTTCCGGTACATTCTCTACTAGCTATACAATAGCTACTGTTACAGCTGCTGATGCCGGTAACTATAGGTTAGTTGCAACCAGTGCGTGCGGTGTTGCGACATCAAATGCGGCAACCTTAACGGTTAATTCCATTCCAGCTACTCCAACAGTAGGCACAAGTAGCGCTACAACCTTCTGTGTTGGCGGTAGTGTAACGTTGACCTCGTCCGCAACATCGGGTAACCAATGGTTTAAAGATGGTGCTGTTATTGGTGGTGCGACAGCTCAAACCTATATAGCTACTACCGGCGGTTCATATACTGTACAAAGTACTGTAAGCACATGTCCATCGCCGGTATCTGCTGGTACAACTGTAACAGTGAATCCGATACCAACTGCGCCTACTATTAGTGCCGGCGGAGCGTTAAGCTTCTGTTCAGGTGGCAGTGTTACGCTAACATCATCAGTTGCCAGCGGTAACCAATGGTATAATGGTAGCACACTACTTACTGGTGAAACGGGTCAAACCTATACTGCTACTACTAGTGGAAATTATAATGTTAAGGTGACAGCTTCTGGTTGTACATCTACGGCTTCGGCCTCTACAATTGTAACTGCAAATGTTACTCCTGCTACACCTACTATTTCTACCGGAAGCAGTACTACGTTCTGCTCGGGTGGTAGTGTGACGTTAACATCGTCTGCTGCCAGCGGTAATCAATGGTATAAAGATGGTGCAGCCATTGGCGGTGCCACTGCGCAAACGTATACAGCCACTGCAGGTGGTAGCTATACAGTTAAGGCCACTTCAGGCAGCTGTACTTCTTCAGCATCTGCTGCTACAGTGGTTACTGTAAACGCAACACCAGCTACCCCGGTGATCACAGCTACAGGTAATATACTTACTTCATCAGCTACTGCCGGCAACCAGTGGTACTTAAATGGAACAGCGATAACAGGAGCTACCAATCAAACCCATCGTGTACAGGCTTCTGGTCTGTATAAAGTGAAAGTAACTAGCGGTGCATGTTCCAGCACGTCTGTTGATTACAACTTTGTGGCTACCCGAATTGATAACCCAGGTACAGGAAATGGAGAAATATTTCTGTATCCAAACCCTGTGTTGAAAACGCTGACAGTGAAAAATGCAGCAGGGCACAAACTGCTGGTGCGTATCTATGATGGCTTTGGTAAAAAAGTGCACGAAAGCAAATTGGTGACTTCACAAGGTAGCATTGATGTGCAGGGCCTGAGCGCTGGTATTTACCAAGTAGTGGTTACTGACCAAGCCAGTGCAGATTCTAAACCGTTTACTTATACCATTGTAAAACTTTAATCTTCTGCAACTATGAAATTTTTGATAAGAACTCTACTAGCAAGCCTGTTTGCCCTATGGCTTTGTAATTGTGCTGCTCCTGATCTGGGCGAATTGGGTGTGGAACAAGACCTGGTGGTGGCACTGGATCCCGATGCGGGATCCGCTATAGCCCGCACCTTAGGTACCACTTATGATTTTAAAGTGCTGGTGAAAAGCTCCATGCCACCCCAAGGGGTAACGATCAGTGTGGTCTATCGCCAGGATATAGACAATGCGGTGGTTTTTTCTCAGAACTATACCACTAAAACTTCGCCGCAGCAAGTTACCATTACCAACATCCCCTTTAACGAAGTGGGCACTGTAACGATAATTGTAACCTCGAAAGGCGAACCTGACAATACCGTAACCAAGACCTTTAAACTGGTACGGAAGTAGGAAAATCTGAGTTATATTTTAAGAAAAGGGGCAGCCAATTGGCTGCCCCTTTTCTTATTGCTATTGATTACTGTAGAGCTTATAATGATTAATTATTCAAATTTCTGTAATATGTACTAAGTAAAAATGATTAGACCGGTGACTCGCATTTGCAAAAAAGGTAATAGCTTCTACCTTTGTTTTTCACTTAAACTTTGGGCTATAGGTATAATGCATATAGCCTAGTTAGACACCAAATACCTATTGATAATTCTATGAAGACCACATTACAATTCTCTTCACTTCTTTTGCTGACTGGCTTTCAGTCGGAAATTAAAATGCGCAGCTACCGAATCAATACATCCGATTTTACACTTGCTGGTGTTTTTTCGGAAGCAGAAATTGAACTGGCTGAAGAAAGCTACAAAGCCCTGTCTGTGCATTCTGAAGCGCCTATGCAAAAGGTAGCTTAAGCAATTTGTTATTCGTTGAGCCTAAGTGAGCTGTCAGCTGCAAGCAAAGCGCTTCGCGCTAGTAGATGTTCCGCAGATTGCGCTGATGGACGCAGAATTGGAACCACAGAGGCTCTGAGGGCAGAGAGATGCACAGAGGATATTTTCTGAACCATGATTTGGGGGAGATTAAAGGATTACTGAGAAATGGGATTGGAATTTTAGAGCAAGGGTTCTTATGTCTTTTGGGGTAATCTTTCGGTGTGTGATTCCTGCTAAAGACGGGGTATACCACAGATGTTTTCTTCGACAGGTTAAGATCAAGTAACCTGACATTGAGAGGCATTACTGATTGCATCCAGGTAGAGAAGGACAGGGTGTAGCTTGAAATCCTTCTAATTGCTTAATCTGCGATTAGGATGTTTTACTATTAGATAGCCCAACCCAATTACGCAGCAGACTGCTGTACCGTAAAATATATAAGGCACGACGTTCAGATCATCCTGAAAGACCAGTCCTGCCAGCCAGGCTCCCAATCCAATACCCGCTTCCAGGGCGATATACATAGTAGCCATTCCGCGGCCGCGGCGGTTCTCATCACTCAGGTCGGCTGTCCAGGCTGAAATGGCAGGTGAGATCAATCCTGTGCCCATGCCATACACAAAGGCACCGATCAAAAGGGTGGTAACTGTGGTTCCTGCACCCATAATAAAAATGGCGAGAGCCATTAATACCAGTGCTATCTTGAGCGCATACACCCTTCCTTTACGATCTGAAAGTTTGCCAGCTAAAAAGCGGATCAATAAGGATGATAGGGTATACACGATATAAAATGTGCCCTTGTTGGAAATGCCCAAGTGATCGCTCCAATCGGGAATAATGGTTAGTATAGCGCCATAACTGATATAGCCTAAAAACGTAATTAAAGCAGCTGGTAGTACCAAGGGTTCAAAAATATCTTGTCCTTTGATCTTTAATAGCTTAGGATGGAAACGTTGCTTTTCGGGGTGTGTTTCTTTTAGGTTGGCCAGAATTCCAATAGATAATAGGGCAAACACCGATGAACAATAAAACAGGATATCGATCGAGTATCGGGCAGTTATAAAACTTCCAATAGCCGGACCAATGGCCAGCCCCGTGCTAAAGCAAATGCCATGAATGCCCATAGCTTCACCCCAGCGGTGCGCTGGAATAATATCGGCAATATAAGCCGCTGTAGCCGTGGGTTTGAAGCCGGTAGAGAAACCATGAAATAAACGCAGCAATAAAAAGCCAGTTACGGTAGTAAGGACTGGGTATAGCAGGCCACAAACAAAGCAAACTAAAGAACCAACGGCCATTACTGGTACGCGACCAATAGTATCTGTTAAGCGTCCACTAAAGGGGCGGGAGATACCTGCTGTTAATGTAAATAAAGCAATGATGTAGCCTTTGTAGGCTCCGCCGCCCATACTGTTTAAGTAGGCGGGCAGTTCAGGAATCAGCATGTTAAAGCTGGAGGAAAATAGAAAGGAGCTGGTACAGAGTAACCAAAACTTTAACGTGAAAATTGATTCCTGCGAAGGATGAGCCATGGTGTTCGTAGTGAGCGCGCAAAGGTAGCCGCTTTAAAGGAACATTAGGCTGACTGTATTTGAAATCACAATAATCAAAAATTATTCATTACTACTAATTGATTATTAAGGGGAGCTTGGGATTGTCATGCAGATTGCCTTGGCGGAGCCAATAAGTTTAGGTAGCATTGTGCTCTTTTTTCGTGTAAAACGCCTCCACCACATATGTCTTCTTCAAAGAAAGCCGCTATTGGTTTTATATTTATTACCCTGCTTATTGATGTTACAGGATTGGGATTGATCATTCCAGTTTTTCCTGATTTAATTAAAGAATTGATACATGGCGATAATAGCGACGCCTCTCGTTGGAGTGGTTGGTTGCTGGCCGCATATGCGATCATGCAATTTGTATGTGCGCCTATATTGGGAAACCTGAGTGACAAATATGGTCGCCGACCAGTGCTCTTGCTTTCCTTATTGGGTTTTGGCGCTGACTACCTGTTCCTTTCATTTGCGCCTACCATTGGCTGGCTGTTTGTGGGGCGAATCATTGCCGGTTTGTTTGGAGCTTCTTTTACTACCGCATCTGCCTATATAGCCGATATAAGTACTGATAAGGACCGGACACAAAACTTTGGAATGGTTGGTGCCGCTTTTGGACTGGGCTTTATTATTGGTCCGGTGATTGGTGGTTTGCTGGGTGGCTACGGAACACGCGTACCCTTTATGGTGGCGGCGGGTTTAAGCTTACTGAATGCTTTGTATGGGTATTTCGTATTGCCGGAATCATTGCCAAAAGAAAAGCGCCGGTCATTTGATTGGAAACGAGCCAATCCGGTAGGTTCGTTGTTGCATTTGAAAAAGTACCCCAGTATAATTGGTTTAATGTTCTCCCTATTCTTTGTATACATAGCAGCACATGCCGTGCAAAGCAACTGGGGCTTTTATGGTATTGAAAAGTTTGGTTGGAGCAAATCTATGATCGGTATTTCGCTTGGTGTGGTGGGCTTCCTGATAGCTGTTGTACAAGCTGGTTTAACAAGGGTAATAATACCGAAGTTGGGTAATGTAAAAAGTATTTACATTGGTTTGTTGTTGTACACGATTGGGATGTTCCTGTTTGGTATTGCTACCAGCACTGTATGGATGTTTGCCTTTATTGTGCCTTATTGCCTAGGTGGTATAGCCGGGCCGGCCTTACAGGCGGTAATTGCAGCGCATGTGCCATCTAATGAACAGGGCGAATTGCAAGGAGCACTAACTAGTGTTATTTCCATAACTTCTATTATTGGTCCGCTGGTAATGGCTGGGCTGTTTGCGCATTTTACCAAGAAAGGTGCTGCTGTTTATTTTCCTGGTGCGCCCTATATGCTTGGCGCACTACTAATGCTGATCAGTACGATCATCGCCTACAAAGCTTTGAAACATGAAAAGCATCGCATTAAAGACATTGAAAAGGAGTTGTTGTTAGAAGAAGTGGAAAGCAAGGCGGCAGAAGCGTAGCGCGAGAATGGTGAATGGTCAATAGTGAATAGCCAACACACGCCCCCAGCCGCTAAAGGGGGAGCGCCCGCGCGGCAAGAGCCAGGCAGAATATTGAACAAGGAACAAGGAATGAAGAATGAAGAAATAGAAGAAATGCTCAATGATCAACGATCAATATTCAATATTGAGAGAAAGAATTGATAAATGAAAAAGCACTCCCTTAGTGGAGTGCTTTTCTATTGATAGACATTTCTTTTCTTATCCTTTTCTCTGTGCACTATCCTTCCACTACGCTCTCAACACTATTGTGTGACATCTTAGTTCAATTCTTCCAATTCATCCTCACATCTTCTCACTCCATACACTTTTCTTTCCGCTCCTGTAACAACACTAAACCTTATGCGTATTAGAGATAGTTTTAAAACCAACCAACTGAAATGAAGAATCAAGTTTACCTGCTTTTGCTAACCCTTTTAATTGCAAATGCAACTTATAGTCAATTTGCTATTACCGGGACTATAAAAGATAGCGCCCAGCAAGTGGTGATACCTTTTGTGAGCGTATCGTTGTTTAAAGCTTCCGATAATAAAACACCGGTAAAAACTATTTACAGTGGTAAAGACGGGAAGTTCTCGTTGTCAGCGGATACTGGCCACTATTCATTAGTACTTACGCATACAGCCTATGCTAAGAAGGTTTTGACTCTTCAAAAGCAGGTTGGCAGCAATGTGGATTTATCAGCCATCTATCTTAACCCTGTGGCTGGACAGTTAGGTAATGTAACTGTGAGGGCTACACGTCCATTGATTGAGCAGAGCAACGATAAGATTACATTTAATGTAGAGAATGACCCTGCGGCTAAAACTGAAACCGCTTCTGATATCTTGCGTAAAACGCCATTGGTAACAGTTGATGGAGAAGGCAATGTGCAATTGAATGGTCAATCTAACTTTAAGATACTGTTGAATGGAAAAGAGACCGCCATGTTTGCACAGAATGTGAAAGAAGCATTGAAAGGGTTTCCTGGTGCTCTCATTGTAAAAATTGAAGTGATCACTACACCATCGGCCAAATACGATGCTGAAGGAGTAGGGGGGATCATCAATATTATTACCAAGAAGAAAGTAGCAGGGTACAATGGCTCGCTGAGCTCATATTATAGCACGCTAAATAATTACAGTGAGAGCATTAACCTAAATATTAAAACAGGCAAAGTGGGTGTTACAGGTTTCTATAGCTTGAGTGGTAATAGGCCGCAACAGAGTTATAGCCTATCAGAAACAGTAACCTATGATCCAACGGCATTCACTAAGCGCTTTTTAGATGGAACCCGTACAAGGAACTCGTTTTATAATTCCGGAAATCTTGAACTCAGTTATGAGCTAGATAGTTTAAATACAATAGTAGCTTATGGCAACTTAAGTGGTGGGCACTCTAAGGCTTTACTGGATCAACAAATTATTACTCAGTTTACTTCATCATCATCTGCCAGTACCCTTAATCAGGATGTAACCGCTGAATATCCAAGTTCTGGGGTTGGTGCCGATTACACTAGAAAGTTTGCACGCAAGCCAGAGCAGGAATTGAGCTTACGATTCAACGGGCAGTTTAGTCGCAACGAGGATGTAAACAGTAGTGTGCAGGATAATCCAGGGCAGGACCGTTTTGTATTGAACAATAGTGAGTCGCGCAACAAGGAATACACCGTTCAACTGGACTTTGTCAAGCCATTGAAAAAGAGTCAGCGATTGGAGACAGGTGCAAAGATCATTGCCCGAAAAGCAGAATCTGACTTTGAAAGCTTAATCAAATACAATCAGTCTGAACAATATGCGAGCAACCCTAGTAACACTGATCGTTTTCAGTATGACCAGCGGGTGTATAGTGGTTATGGTTCTTACAGTGTCAATGTGAAGAAATATGGCATTCGTGTAGGTTTGCGTTTAGAGCATACTACTGTAGATGGCGACTTTATTAGTTCCAAAACGGCCGTATCGCAAGAGTACACCCAGTTGATTCCCAATGTCAATATCAGTCGGAAGTTTTCGTCAACACTAACCTCCGTTTTATCATACAACCAACGTTTGCAACGACCTTATATCACCAACCTGAATCCTTTTGTAAATAATAATGACTCGTTGAACATTAGTTACGGTAATCCTGGCTTGGGGCCGCAAGTATTGCACACCTTAACGTTGCAAAACCGCATTACAAAGGGTAAAACCTTTATGAATCTGATGCTCTATGGTAGTTACAGCAACGATTTGATTACCCAGTATGTTAATTATAATAAGGCTACTGGCGTTACTACAACAACTAGTGGAAATGTGGGCGCTGAGCGACAGTTTACCATGAGCTTCAATGTCAATACGCCTATTGGTAAGAAGGTGAATGTATTTACGAGTGTGTTGGGTAGATACAACAAGACGAAGAACACTATGACTAAAACGGATGAAGTAGAAAGCTTTAGTGGATCGGCCTTCGCGGGCTATTCGTATCGTGTTACAACTAAGTTCACCTTTAGTGGAAGTGGTGGTGTCAATCAAATGCCGCAGACCTTGTTGAGTAAGTCTGCTCCTATGGTATTTTACCAGTTCAACTTTGGCTATAAATTCTTTGGTGAGAAGCTATCGGTTACAGCCAACTTCAATAACATGCATAGTAAGTACTTTGACTATAAGAACACCATCAATAACGTCAGCTTCCAAACAGTGAATACGAACCGAAACTTATATCGAGTGGTATATTTTGGAGCGACATGGCGCTTTGGAAAGCTAAAAGAGCAAGCGCCTAAAAAGAAAGGTGTTACTAACGATGACCTAATTGGCGGACAGAGTAATGGTTAACCATCGTGCGCATGGATCAAATGGCCGGAAAGTAATTCCGGCCATTTTTGTGCCGCAGATAAGTGGGATGTAGGATGGATTAGCAGGATTTAGAAGAATGGCTGATGTGAGGATGGCTGATTTAGGTTGATAAGTTGAAACGTTGACGAGTGAGTGTGGAGGCATTGGAATTAGGGGAGTCTGATCTTTTCTTTACTACAAGAATTCTCACTTCGATAAACTGAGGATCAAGTTCAGGGTGAAAATCAAATGCATAATAAGGCTAGTAATCCTGTTAATCCTATAATTCCCTTATATCTGCGGTCTCTTGGACCTTTTTTTGCATTACCCTATACAGAACCATACTTTATGTAATGCGAAAACCCTTTGTGATTGCGCTTTGTGCGTTGTTATTGTGGTCAATATTGGTACCTGAAAAAGCTGCAGCCTATTCTGTGCTCACACACCAAGCCCTGATAGATGCGGCATGGGACAATTATTTAAAGCCCCTGTTGAAGCGGAAGTATCCACATGCGACGGACGAAGAATTGCGGCAAGCTCATGCCTATGCATATGGCGGAGCTATTTCACCTGATATGGGTTATTATCCACGTGGTAGTAAGTTTTATACCAATCTTACGCATTATGTGCGTAGTGGTGATTATGTAATGGCATTGTTGAAAGAAGCTAGAAACCTGAATGAATATGCGTTTGCCATTGGCAACCTATGTCACTATGAGGCGGATATGTATGGTCACAGCATTGGAATTAATCGTAGTGTGCCTGTGATATATCCAAAGGTGGAAGCTAAGTATGGTGACCTAGTTAATTATTCCGAAGACCCGATAGCACATATGCGCACCGAGTTTGGCTTTGACGTATTGCAAACAGCTAGAGGCAATTATGCTTCCCGGCAGTATCATGATTTTATAGGCTTTCAGGTAGACACGGCTGTTATGGAGCGTGCCTTTTACCAAACGTATGGCCTGCATTTGAATCAGGTATTTAAAAACTTTCCTAAGGCCCTCAAAATGTTTCGCTGGTCGGTGGCTCAATTCTTTCCTGCCATTACCCGAACGGCGTGGGCTACTAAAAAAGCAGATATAAAGAAGCTGAATCCTAATGCTACTGCGCGTAGTTTTAAATACCGCATGGAGCGCCACACGCATAATAAATCCTTTGGTAAGGAAGACGAGCCACCAGCATGGGGAACCACATTTGTTTCTTTCCTGATTCGGATTGTACCTAAGATTGGTCCCCTGCGACCCTTAAAGTTTAAAACACCCGGACCAGATGCCGAGAAGTTTTTTATTGAAAGCTTTGATGCTACCTTGAAACATTATGCTGCTTCATTAAAACAACTGGAAGAACAAAAACTGGTGTTAGTTAACATTGATTACGATACTGGGGAAAAGACAGTCATTGGTGAATATGCATTGGCTGATGATTCATATGGTTGTTTGCTGTTGGCGTTGCATGAACAAGGATTTGCCAATACATCTTCCAGTTTGCAGCAACAATTGTTGCATTTCTTTTCTAAGCCGCAGGTTATAGATGGTAACAAACGGGCTATTGCGCGACAGGATAAGATCAATACAGCTTTAGAGGAGTTGAAGCGAATGAATGGAATGAATGTTACTTATCAATAGGGAGGTGGATTTCAAGATATCAGAGCGTCCAGATTTTAGATTGGCGATTGCGGATTGAGGGGGAATGCCGCTTGCTTTTAGTATCTTTAGGGTCTTCTTTTAAGGCGTTTTCTGCCTTTCTTATTACGCTTTTCTTTACTATTTCTTATGGGTTTATAACGGTGGCCGGATGACGACATACGGGTCAAGGTACGGGTGAGGTAGGGCCAAGGATCGGCTAAGGTACGGGTGACATACGGAGTTACTATGGCTTTTATACGGAGTTACCTAGGCTTCTATACGGAGTAACCATGAAGGTGTAGAGGAGTGGTAGTGAAGGTATAAGCAAGTAGTAAGCAAGGAAGAGTGGCTGATAGCTGATTTTGGGATGGCGGCTTGATGGTATAGCGGGCATGATGAAGAAATATAGGGAAGATCCACTATTGCACCCCAATGATTAAAATAGATGACAATCTGGTGTTTGGTATTTGTGTCCTGGATTTTGAGCGTTAAGCATTTCCGCATTTTGTAATTCCTATTTCTAAATATCCCTTCTTCCCTTTTTTCCTTTGTTCCTTATTCCTTTCCTCATACTATCTTTAGCACTCATTTAGAATTGCTTTATTATGAAAAAACTTTTAGCGGGTTTTTCGTTGGTTGTGATGGCTGTTGTATACAGCTCTTTTAATCAACCTTCCACCTTGACTGAATCTTCTGTCAGCAACGATACAGGTAAGGTAATTAAAACAGGTGCTGATCAAACAGAAAAATACCTGCCTTACCTGAAAGGGAAGCGTATTGGTATTGTAGGTAATAAGACCTCGATCATTGGTCGGACCCACTTGGTAGATAGCTTGCGGTCATTGGGGGTGAATATTGTAAAAGCCTTTGGGCCGGAACATGGCTTTCGTGGCAATGCCAGCGCAGGAGTGAAGGTGCAAAATGAAGTGGATAGCGCTACAGGTATTTCTATCATTTCATTATATGGTACAAAACGTAAGCCTTCTAAAGAAGACTTGTCGAATGTAGACTTGATGGTATTTGATATTCAAGATGTAGGCTGCCGTTTTTATACCTACATCAATGTACTGGCTGATGTGATGGAAGCCTGTGCAGAAAATGGGAAGGAGCTACTTATATTGGATCGTCCTAACCCCAATGGCTATTTTGTAGATGGCCCTGTGATGGATATGAAGTTGAAATCAGGAATTGGTAAATTCCCTATTCCTATTACGCATGGTATGACCATTGGTGAGTTTGCTCAAATGGTAAATGGTGAAGGCTGGTTGCCGAATGGACTGAAGTGTAAGATCAAGATCATACCAGTAGCTAACTACAATCACGATATGCCGTATACATTACCGGTGCCGCCATCGCCTAACCTGAACACCCCACAATCGATTTTATTATATCCTACTACCTGCATTTTTGAAGGAACCATATTGAACTACGGAAGAGGAACGTATTTTCCTTTTACTGTGGTAGGTGCTCCTGACTTGAAAGGGAAGTATGAATTTTCTTTTACTCCGGTTAGCATTAAAGGTATGTCTGAAACGCCACTGTATATGAATGAGGTGTGCTATGGCTTAGATCTCCGCAAAGTTGATTTTGACAAGTTGCGTAAGGACAAGAAAATACAGATCCAGTGGATCAAAGAAATGTATAAGGCGTATCCAAACAAGGAGAAGTTCTTTGATTATAAGCAAAGCAAGGAGATAGGTAATGTTGACTTTCGTACAGGTGATTCAAAATTCAAAGAGCAGATCATTGCAGATGTTCCTGAAGAAGAAATGCGTAAAAGCTGGGAACCGGCGTTGAGTAATTATAAGAAGATGCGGGAGAAATATTTGATCTACCCGTAATGGAATTGCAGATTTTAGATTAATGTCGGAATTGATAAAAATTGATTTAAGAATGTAAGAAGAAAGATTTGATATTTGTTTTATTGCATTAACTTTATAGTGCTTTACTAACACCATTGCCTATATAAAAAGGCCGGTATCACTACCGGCCTTTTTTCTTTTAGATATCAAGTCTTGCTTATTCTTTCTTGTTATTATCTTTTGGCTGCTGTATTTTATTCAATTGCTCGGCCAGTATAGTGTCCGGCATTACATTGCTAGCAGTTACCATAGCTTTATTCTTTATTCCCGATACAATCTTATCATCACCGTTCATTAATGCTTCATATCCGTCCTTAGCTACCTTGGCTGGGTCAGACATTCTAGAATCCATGATTTTAGACTCTTGCATATGTGCTTTGTTAAAGAAATCGGTAGCTGTAGCGCCAGGTTGTAAGGCGGTCATGGTAATATTTGAATCCTTCAGCTCGTTGATCAATGCCTCTGTAAAGCTCAATACATAAGCTTTAGTAGCATGGTAGACGGCCTGCCAAGGCCCAGGTAGTTCGGATGCAATGGAAGCGAGCTGCAGTACTTTACCTTCGTTTCGTATGATCATGTCGTTTAGGAAAAGATAAGTAAGAGCAGTCAATGATGAAATATTCAATTGAATGATATCCAACTGTCGATGAATATCAGACTCAACAAATAATCCATACTGTCCTTGTCCGGCATCATTGACCAGAACGTTTACCGTAATGCCTTTTGCTTTTACCTCATCATAGAGATCAAAAGGAGCTTTGGGGTTAAACAGGTCTTTTGCTATAGCTATTGTCTTAATGCCGTGTTGTGATGCCAACTCCTGTGCTACCTTTTCAAGATCTTCTTGTGTGCGTGAAACCAGGATGAGATTATAACCATCCTTAGCAAAGAGTTTAGCCAATTCATAACCGATGCCCATAGAGCCACCTGTTATCAATGCATATTGATTATTGTTTTGTGCCATAGAATATAATTTAGAAGGGGCAGAAAGTAAAGATTATACCATATTCAATCTTTATCATTAAAAAAAGTTCTAGCTCTGTTGTACTTTACTGTGTGAGCTAAGAGTCAGGCACTATATTTTCTTTCTTTTATGTAATCGTAAAACAATAAAAATGGCAAACAGTAATCGGGGACGCCGGCGCGATGACACTGGCCCTAAGCAAGATCGAAGCAGCAGGATAAACAGAGGTCAATCAAGCAATCAAAATACACAAGGGCGTAGGCAAGATGATACCGGCACGCAACAAAGTGAGCCGAACGTTACCAGGCAAAACAGAGGACGTCGTGAAAATGTAAGTGATCAAAGCAAAGAGCAAAATAAAGATACTGATCAGTCTCAAAATGTAGATGGAGGCATTTAAGTAAAATGAGACAACTGTTAGGTAGGCTGATTTTTACAAAAATGCGTTTACGCCTAGCTGTCAGTAGAGCTACCCATTGATCAGGATTTCTGATGCAGCGCATGTGTATTATTTGTGTTGCTGAGTTTTTCCTGATTCGATTTAATGTTTTTGGCACTGTATTTTCGGTTAGTCAGGCTTTGTAAACCTCAAAAAATCAATGTTATGGCAGAAAACAACAGAAATCAGGGCGGACAGGGTAATCGTGCCAGTAATGTGGGTAACCAGAGCAGTCAACAAGGTGAACAAGGTAACCTGCGTCAAAGTGGAAATATAGGCAAACAGAGTGGACAGGGAGGACAGCAGCAGGTAGGAAGCCAGCGTGATCAGAATCAAAATAGTCAGCGTTCTGGCAACCAAGGTCAAAGTTCTCGCAGTGAAAGCGACAAAGGACAAAGCATCTAACAAAAGTTGGTATTCGATTTCTAAAATACACCCAGGTGCCATGTGCCTGGGTGTATTTATTTTATAAATGCCAATGTTTTCCTTCCCAGATCGTTTATGAAGCTTTTCTTGTTTTAACAAAAAATAAAATATCAGATTTATCTCTCCAGTAAGTATAATGGCATATGGTAAATGCAAATTCAATTGCTGTACTTTTTGAGCAATAGCATCATTCATTCTGGGGAGCTGAACAAGAATGTAACGTGCCATCAGGCCTCTATTTGTTTGAATATTTCAATGATTCTTATACTATACAAGCAGTAACCGCAGGCACAGGTTTTGTGCGTAAAAGCAGAGAACTACTTTTTCAACTTTAAAACTATTTGGTTATGGCAGACAACAATCGAAATTGGGGTAACCAATCTAATCAGTACAATCAGGATTGGGAACAAAACCGCAATCGTTACAACCAAGGTGATGATAGTCGTAACCTTGAAAACTATGGTGACTATGGAAATGTAAACTATGGCAGTGATTATCATCAGAACCAAGGCATGCGGGGCAGCTATGGTCAGAATGATTATGGAGGCGCTTACAGCAGTGATTATGGTAGCCAATATGGAAGTGGTTATAATGAAAGTGATTATGGTAACCGCAACCGAATGCAAAATGAGGGAAGCTGGAAAAATATGGGAAGCTCTTACGGCAGTCAGCAAAGGCGTGTAGGCGACTGGGATAGAAATAGAGAAAATATGGGAAGTGCGGGTATGTATGGTGGCGACTTTGGACAGGAAGATTGGGATCGAAATGACTATAGAAGTAATGTAGGCAGAAGTAATGTAGGCAGAAGTAATTATGGCTTGAAAGGTTATGGAAACCGTTTGAACACTTCAGGAGGTTCTGGAGAAGACTATAATAGAGGGATGGGACGTTCGGGTTACAGCAATATGGACAGAAGTCAAAATCGGGACTTTATGGGTGCCGGCGAAACTCGTGATCGTAGCTGGTGGGATAGAACCCGAGATGAGGTGTCGTCATGGTTTGGTGATGATGATGCACAACGGCGCAGAAGAGTAGATGATCAAGCCAGTGGAGGATATAGAGGTAGAGGTCCTAAAGGCTATCACCGCTCTGAGCAACGTATACGGGAAGATGTATGCGACCGCTTGAGTGAAGACGATTGGCTGGATGCTTCTGATATAGATGTGAAAGTACAAGGCGAAGAAGTGATCCTAACTGGATCAGTACATAGCCGAGAAGACAAGCGACGTGCTGAGGACCTGATTGAAGTTATTTCTGGTGTTAGAAATGTGGAGAACCGCTTGCGTGTAGAGCATGGTGAAAGTGCGTCAAGTAGCGGAACAATTGGAAATACTTCAAGTTCTACCAGCAATAGAACAACCGGTACAGAAAGAAACCGGAATAAATAAAAGAAAAAGCGAGTAAGAAAGGAAGCGTCTCTTGTTGGAGGCGCTTTCCTATTTAAGGCGTTTCTTTTCAATACAACCTGTCTTTATTTTTAGCGAGTATAAAGAGCATCACCATTTGCTTTACGTGGAACAATCTTTTCAAGTATTCATGAAGATACGTTGGCTTCTAAAACTCCAGAGATGGGCTTATGAAAGAGCAATTGGTAAAAATTCAACAGGACCTTATTCTTTCTGGTACTGATTACTGTTGTTCTTTACTATGGCAAACCTGTATAAATTCCTTTGTTTTTTGCCATCATGCTGGCCATGCTAATGGCACTGGTATGCCGTAAGCTGGATAGTAAAGATTTGCCACGTGCGGTTTCCTGTGTGATCTGTGTTTTTATTCTGCTCATCTTCTTTTTGGGTATGTTAGGAATCATGGTAGTACAGATCACCAGTTTTATAGGCGATATGCCGCGGTTAGAAGAACAGTCTAACCAGCTGTTATCGTCTATACATACCTACATAGAAAGGCGCTTTAATATACCTACAGCTCAGCAGATTGCATTTTTACAACGGGAAACTCAGAATCGTGGAAAGATGCTAAGGGCTTCTTTGACCAATATGTTAGCCACCTCTATTCAGTTGCTGATTAGGCTTGTGATCATGTTGGTTCTTACCTTTTTAATGCTCTTTCATAAAGAAAAGTACTATGCCTTCTTTTTAAAATTTACCAATGGAAATACGCAACAGGAGAAAGAAGAGGTATTGAACCGCATTGGGAAGGTGTCTCAACATTACCTGGTAGGACGTGCTATATCTATTCTTACCCTGTTTGTACTTTATACAATTGCATTGAAGGTAATAGGCATAAAGAACGCCCTGTTACTAGCTGCTGTTGCAGCCTTAGTAAATATTATTCCCTACCTGGGACCCATTTTAGCAGCTGTTTTCCCATTTTTAGTTGCGCTGGTTACAGAGCAAACAGCTCAGCCTGCTATATGGGTACTGGTGAGCTTTATGCTGTTCCAGGCTTTTGATAACTATTATGTAACTCCCTATTTCTTAGAGGGAGAAGTTAGTTTAAGCTCCATAGCTACTATTGTAAGTATGATCTGTGGCGGATTTGTTTGGGGCGTAGCTGGTATGATCCTATTCATTCCTATGTTTAGCATTGTCAAAATCATATTTGACCAAATACCTGGCTATTCCATTATGGACATTTAATTAGTGACCAAGGTAGTAAACCATCAAAGCATCTAGGCGCCTGGTTTCGGAAAGTATTTAGCCATGGAAAAAACAAGGCGTTTAGAAGAAAGCCAATTGTCATTGTTGATAATCCGGATACATAATCCTTCGTTTCTTTCATAGAATTTCTAATAGTGATGCAACTGGTATGATAATTATGCCGCCTTTTATACAGAAGCTCTTACCATGAAACCACTAAAACCACCTTATACACGCCGCCAATTTTTACATGATGCATCGCTAACGCTGTTTTCAATGAGCAACCTAGCTGCACTGGGAGCCTATGCTGATAATACCAATGTGCAGCGTGAGAAAATGCTGTCTGTTCATAAAGCCAAAGGCAAGCTGGGAATAGCCTTGGTAGGTTTAGGTGGCTATAGTGGCGGGCAATTGGCGCCCGCCTTGCAGGAAACTCAATATTGTTATTTGGCGGGTATTGTTACAGGTACACCTAGTAAGGCTGTAGAATGGAAGCAGCGGTATAATATACCTGATCGAAACATCTATAACTATCAAACCTTTGATAAGATCAAGGATAATAAAGACATAGATATTGTATATGTGGTACTGCCTAATGCCCTTCATGCCGAATATGTTATCAAGGCAGCCAAAGCAGGCAAGCATGTTATATGCGAAAAGCCAATGGCCATAACCGTAGAAGATTGTGACCGAATGATAGCCGCCTGTAAGGAAGCCGGTAAAATGTTATCTATAGGCTATCGCTTACATTTTGAGCCACACAACATGGAGATAATGCGTATAGGGCAGAAAAAACAGTTTGGGAGCATAAAAAGGCTGATAGCCGAAAATGGATTTTCAGGCGCTGGTGGATGGCGATTGGATAAACAACTGGCAGGAGGCGGCCCATTGATGGATGTAGGTATTTATTGTGTGCAAGGCTGCCGTTATACAACAGGAATTGAACCTGTAGCTGTATGGGCACAGGAAGGCCCTAAAACAGACCCTGACAAATTTCGCTCGGTAGAAGAATCACTTACCTGGCAAATGGAATTTCCGAATGGTATTATAGCTGAGTGTAAAACCAGTTATGCGCAATCAATGAATGTACTACGAGCTGAAGCTGAAAACGGGTGGGCCGAGCTATCGCCTGCTTTTGCTTATGGTGGTATCAATGGCAAGACATCAAAGGGCGATTTGAACTTTGGACAGGTAAATCAACAAGCCCGGCAAATGGATGATTTTGCACAGGCCATCGTAAACAATAGGCCCACACCTGTACCGGGTGAAATGGGGCGTCAGGATGTGAAAATATTGCAGGCTATTTACCAGGCTATGCAAAGTGGTGAACGGACTACTATTTGAGTTTAATAATATTCTAGCCAATAACAATTCAGCGTGCAAAGACTAATGAGCGTTCTTAAAAGATATTGCTATCAAACAGAATCAAGAACATTTTTTCACCTTTCAATCTGATTAGTATGCAACGCGATAAGCAACCATCTAATGAAGAAAACCTGGACCTGCGATTGGTTCAGGAGCATTTGAATTTAAGGGAGTATGCTGGCGATTCAGAAGATGATCAACTAACCAGGGATCAGGCAAATGAGTATATAACGGATTGCGACAGGAAATTAATGGGGCGGGCAAGACCAGAAGACAATAATTCGAAAAATATGAGAGGTTAAAGGGGGAGTGAGGTTCCCTCGCAGAAGTTAAAGCCTGGCCAGATTCAAGTCTCATTTGAATCCTTGCTTTGTTCTATTTTGCCTGGATGCTTGCTGGTGTCCTCATCTAGACGGTTTTTCACTCGTTGTAAGGCTTTCTCGGTAGTAGCTGCCACCTCTTCGTTTTCCTGTATACTGTGTTTTTTACTTTCCACTTGTACGGTTTGAAAAATCACAGCGTATACATTGGGGCGGATCTCTGAACCATACCGGATGGCGTAACATTTAGTGAACTCGGCGCCATAATAAAGGATCATAGCCGAGTAGTATACCCACACAAACAAGACAGCTAATGAGCCCGCGGCACCATAGGCAGAACCAATATTACTTCGGTTGATATAGAAGGTGATGCCGAATTTGCCAACCATAAAAAGAACGGCAGTGAATAAGGCACCTGCTGCTACATCTTTCCAGTGTAAGATAGCGTCGGGCAATACTTTAAAGATGATGGCAAATAATATAGTTGTAATGAAAAGCGTAGCAAGTAAGTTGCCTACATAAAGGAGTTGCACAGACTCTCTCGGAAAGAGTCGTTCTAATTTACCCATAAGTCCTTCTACCGCTGTATTAATAATGAGTGATACTAACAAGATAAACCCTAAGCCCACAACCAGTGAAAATGAGAGTAAGCGATTGAACAACATTCTTAACCAACCTCTTCTGGATTTTACTTTCAATCGCCAGATCAAGTTGATTGATTCCTGTATTTCTGAAAAAACAGTAGTAGCACCAATAAATAAAGTGGTAAAGCCAATAATAGCGGCCAACGTATTGGCACCGCTGTGCGTAGCGTTCTTTATGATCTCTTGTATTTGGAGTGCAGCTTCGCTTCCTACCAATACCTTTGCTTGTTCATAAATCGTTCCTTCTGCTGCCTGCTTACCAAGGAAAAGGTTGGCCAGGAAGATGACCACTACCAGCATTGGGCCAATAGAAAATATGGTATAGTAGGCCAACGCTGCACTCAGCCGGGGTACACTATCCTTCATGAAGCCGATACCGGCACTTTTGAGCACCTTGCCCAACCCTCCAATTGTTATTCTTTTCTTTCTATTCATTCCTGATTTTAGTAAAAGCTACTTTAGTTGTATTGGTGTTGCAAATAGCAAACCAGAGTGCTGAGGTCTAAAGGCTAAGAGGAAAAAGATAGGGAAGGAGAAAAGGAGAGAATGCTGCGAGAATGAAATAAGGAATGAAGAAGGGGGGATTGGATTTATTGCGAGATAGGATGATCAATACCTACTCCTTGTATTCCTTTACGTAGTTGTGTTCATATGAAAGAGGTAGTATTACTTATAGAGTTAGGTGCTGACAAAAGAATATAGCTCTACAATTGTTACTTAACTACGCCTCCAAAGCATAGGTATTTGATCTCCATAAAATATTCCATTCCATATTTTGATCCTTCGCGTCCAAAGCCTGATTCTTTAACACCGCCAAAAGGCGCTACTTCTGTAGAGATCAGTCCTTCATTGATACCCACCATGCCGTACTCCAGGGCTTCAGCTACGCGCCAACATCGGTTTACATCTTTACTATAGAAATAAGATGCCAGTCCATATTGCGTATTATTGGCCATTTGTATGGCTTCTGCTTCTGTATGGAAACGGAAGATGGGAGCAACAGGGCCGAATACTTCTTCCTTAGCAATGATCATATTGGGTGTAGCATCGCTAAGAACTGTTGGCTGAAAGAATAAGCCCTCCAGGCTCTTTCCTCCAGTAAGAATGTGTGCTCCTTTATCAACAGCGTCTTTGATATGCTCTTTCACCTTATTTAATCCTTTTTCATTGATCAATGGCCCTACTTGCACGTCCTTGTTTAATATGTCACCTGTTTTCAATTCTTGAACGGCTCGTGTAAACTTTTCTGTAAAGGCATCATAAATACTGTCTTGTACCAATATGCGGTTGGCACAGACGCAGGTTTGTCCGTTATGGCGATACTTTGAGATAATAGCACCTTTTACAGCGTCATCAAGATCCGCATCTTCAAAAACTATAAATGGGGCATTGCCACCTAGTTCTAATGACAGCTTCTTTAATGTTGGAGCACTTTGTTCCATCAGGATCTTTCCTACGGCTGTTGAGCCGGTGAAGGAGAGCTTGCGTATCTTTTTGTTTTCACACAGCTCTTTACCTATTTCACTGCTATTGGCAGAAGTAACGGTATTGTATACACCAGGAGGAAAGCCGGCTTTCTCTGCCAGGTAAGAGATGGCCAAAGCTGTCAGGGGCGTTTCTGATGGTGGCTTTACTATAACAGGACAGCCAGCGGCTAGTGCAGGTCCTACTTTACGTGTGATCATGGCCAAGGGGAAGTTCCAAGGGGTGATAGCTGCGGCTACCCCCACGGATTGCTTGATCACAACCAATCGTCTATCTTTTGTATGTGGAGGAATCACATCGCCATAGGCACGCTTGGCTTCTTCTGCAAACCATTCAACAAAAGAAGCTCCATAGTTTACTTCACCTAGGCTTTCCGTGATTACTTTGCCCGACTCAATGGACATTAAATGAGCAAGCTCCTCTTTACGTTCCATTATCAGATTGAACCAATTGCGCAATAGTGCTGAGCGTTCTTTGGCTGTAAGATCCCGATATGCAGGCCAGGCAGCATCGGCAGCATCTATGGCCTTGCGTACATCTTCCCGATCCATATCTGGTACTGCTGCTATTACCTCTCCTGTTGCCGGGTTGATCACTTCAAAAACTTTTCCGCTAGTAGCTGCTAACCACTTTCCATCAACAAAGGCCTGAGAACGGATAAGGTTGTTTTGTTTCATGTAATCAAGTTGAAGTATGAATCACTATCCATTTGCCTGATCGTTCATTTACGATCCGTCATTTAAGCCACTGCGAAAACAGAATTGACTGAAATGGATGTAATGTTTGTAAAATAAAGCGATTTCACCTTTCAACCACTTGAAATAATTATGCCTATACTTCATTGTTTTGTCGTTAGGTTGTGTAAGTGATATTCAGTTGAAAGAAAATAAAATGGTTTATTTAATGGAGTCAATTGATGAGATATAAGGCAAAGGAGTGTATCGAACTAAAAGAGTGCCCAAATAAAAATAAATAGTGAGGATACTATCATAAAACGCTTGCTCTACTGGCATTTAAAGGTTGCCGGATGGTTAAGAGAAGCTGATGTTTGGAATGTGTTGGGGTGAAAATCTATTAATGCAAATAGTAAGCTTGAGCTGTATTAATTAAATTAGCATTATGCTCACTACGCAAGCCTCAGCTTTAGCACCTGAGTTATCTCTTATCATACCAGTTATGAATGAGGAAGAAAATATTTCTCCTTTGTTTTCAGCTGTCCGTACAGCCTTGCAGGATCTGTCTTACGAGTTGATAATAGTAGATGATGGGTCTACTGATCAAACTAAAAAACGCATACTGGAATATGCGGATGCAAAAACTATTTTAGTAGAACTGCGTGGAAATTATGGTCAAAGTACGGCAATAGCAGCCGGTATCGATCACTCCAAGGGCCGTTATATAGCTATGATGGATGGCGATCTGCAAAATGATCCTACCGATATTCCTTACATGTTAAGCCTCTTAAAAGAAGGCGATTGGGATATGGTGGCCGGCAATCGCGTAAACCGTCAGGATGGTTTACTCTTACGAAAAATTCCCAGTAAAATAGCCAATGCCCTGATTCGTAATATGACAGGCGTATACATTAAAGACTATGGTTGCACGCTAAAAGTGTTTCGTCGGGAAATAGCAGAAGACCTGGGGCTTTATGGTGAGCTCCATCGTTTTATGCCGGTGTTAGCTAAGCTCCAAGGCGCGCGAATTACACAGGTAGATGTAAAACATTTTCATCGTCGCTTTGGAAAAAGCAAGTATGGCATCAACCGGACATTCAAAGTGTTGTCGGACTTAGCCCTGATGGTTTTTTTGCGCCGCTATATGCAAAAACCAATGCACTTGTTTGGAACATTTGGTTTCATTGCATTTGGCTTAGGTGTGCTTATAAACCTGTATTTGTTGGTGTTAAAGATAATGGGGCAAGACATATGGGGGAAGCCGCTGTTGATCTTTGGGCTGATCCTGTTATTGGGTGGTATTCAGCTAATCACTTTTGGTTTCCTGGCCGAAATGTCGATGCGCACCTATTACGAATCGCAGCGCAAGAAAACCTATAATGTTCGAAGGGTGTATACAAAAGAAGAACCTAATACGGATACATTGGAAATTACAGTTTAAGGTGGGCTCCTGTTTTTGTTTAGGTTGTTATATTGTTAGTTGGGAAGGCTGTTATTATTAAAAGTTTAAAACACATGGGCATCTCCTTACGTATTGTAAAAGCGCTGATAGTTGTATTCATGATCATTGCCTATATCAGAGGCTTGTTTATCCCGATCATGAATAACAATGCGGCCCATCATGCCAATATTGCCTTGCACATGTATTTGACAGGCGATTATGTGAATCTAATAGATAGGGGACAGGATTACTTAGATAAACCACATTTATTATTCTGGACAGCTGCCTTTGCTTATCACTTATTTGGTGTTACTTCTTTTGCCTATAAGTTCTTCTCCTTTTTATTTGTTATTGTAGGTGTATACTCCACCTTTCGACTTGGTAAATTACTGGTGGATCGTAAAACGGGTATTTATGCGGTTTTGATCTTAAGTTCCTCCTTTGCTTTTATTCTATCTACCAATGATGTTCGCATGGATGCCATGGTGGTATCCTGTATTGCTTTTTCTACCTGGCAATTGCTGGAATATTTCTTCCATTCCCAACGATCAGCACTTCTGTTAGGTGCATTGGGACTAGCATTAGGCTTTGCAACCAAGGGAGCAGTAGCGATTGTTTTGCCCGTAATGGTGGTTGTTTTTTATTTTGTACAACAACAAAAATCAAAAGCGATTTTAACCTGGCGCTGGCTGCCATTGGTATTGCTAACTGTTTTATTTCTTTTACCCATATTTTACTGCTTTTATTTACAGTTTGATATGCACCCTGAAAAAGTAGTACGGGGTATGAAGGGAAATTCCGGAATACTGTTTCTGCTATTTGGACAAAGCTTTCAGCGTCTTACTGGCTCTGGCTGGGGAGAGCGTTCCTCGGACCCCTTCTTTTTGCTTCACACATTTTTATGGGCTTATTTACCTTGGTGTGTATTGGCTTATATAGCCTTGTTTAAAAATATTAGTGAATGGTTTCGCGTGAAATTTCGGTTTATAGATACTACCGAAGTTGCTCTAACCGCAACACTTACAATTGTTTTTACCCTGATCTCTTTCTCCCGTTTTAAAAACGCGCATTATGTAAATGTGCTGTTTCCATATTTCGCTGTTATTACTGCCCGCTATTTAGCTACAGCGAGTCTAAAGGCCATTCGTAGGGTGTTTTGGCTGCAGCTGGTCATAGGTCTTTTACTAATGATAACGATAGTTACACTAAATCAATGGGCCTTTCCGTTTAAGCAATTCTATAGTGTTGGAGGAGCTGCTCTGATCTTTGTATTATTCCTGATGTTGGTTCTAAATAAAACAATGGAATTGTCGGCCAAAACTGTCTGGCTTTCATTTGCAGCCATAGTCTTTACTTTTTGGATATTGAACTTTAATTTCTACCCACAACTTTTGCCTTATCAATCCGGCCATGGAATGGCCAAGCGTGTAAAGGAAGCTGGTATTGATCCTAAAAAGCTCTATTACATTGATGATGAAAACGAGCGTAACTACAGTATGGAGTTTTCGCTGCCAGCATTACTGCCTGTTATTTCTATAGATTCATTGAAAAAGATTCAGGAACCCATTTATTTGTTTGCTCACCCCTCGCAGTTAGAAAGTTTGCGCCAAGAACAGGTGCCTTTTGATACCGTTATTCGCGCCAGCCATTATAATGTATCTACTATAAAGGGCTCCTTTTTAAACCCGGCTACGCGTGCTAAAAAGCTGAATTCTCAATTCATCATAAAAGTTGGCGCCAAGTAGGGGCCTTCCGGCTCTGGCTAGAAAGTGAACTACTGAATAAGCCAATTCCGGCCATTTAAGGAGAGCATTTGTAAAGAGAATTTATAGGGGTGACATGACCTTAGTGGGGCATTTACGACCTTTTTCTCTTATGCCACTCCTATTTATCCTGTATATATCTCGTCTCTATTAGGGGCGAGATATATACGAGACATATACGGGTTATATACGGGTTATATATGAGATATTCCTGGATCAGCGAGTGGTAAATGGATAGGGAGGGAGGTCAAAGCTTAAGTAAGAAAAGGGCTAAATGGTACATCTGTAGCGGTTTTGGCGCTTAAATACCGATTAAAGGGTATTGGGCTGCTTTACTGAATTCCGTTGCTTTGCGGAAGATTTAGTTGAGTATACATCCTTACCCGGAAAAGCGTTCGATACCAAAACCTATTACTTTTCAAATAGCTTATTTAAATAAGCAATACGCGACCAAAACTAATTGCTTTAAGTGACCCTGCTTTATATAGGCAGGGTCTTTTTTATACCTAATAATAGCTATTTGCTGTAACTAAAAACCCAATAAGGAAGGTGGCAAAAAGAAGCAATTGAAAATAAAACCCTAAAGAGCGACCTTATAATGGTAATTGATCGTCAGCTAGTTAAGGCTAATTAGAGTAGGGATTTGAGCCGGGATTTAATTTGTAGCATGGCCTTATCTGCAAAGTTTTTTAGTGTGGAAACTTCTTTTTCTGATAGTTGCCTGGGCTGTTTATCTACTATGCAAACAACACCCAATGCATAGCCGTCATCAGTAATAATGGGAGCACCAGCATAAAACCGTACTCCAAAATCACCGGAAATAAGTGGATTGGTTTCCAACTCTGGGACCTGTAGTGTATCTGGATATACAGTAGGATGATTTTTTAATAAAGCCAGTGAACATAAACTGATGTTTCGGGGTATTTGCTCAATGTTTGGAATGCCTACATTGCCCGGAAATGCCACATGATCTTTATCAACAACAGAAACGAGTGCAATGGGAGTATGAAATGTATCAGCTACAGATTGGGCCAAGTCATAAAAGTATCCCTGAGGCAAACCATTGACCAATTTATAGCGTTTGAGGGCTTTTAAACGGTTTTTCTCATTGAGCGTATGAAAATCGATTTCAACAGAAACATTTTCCATAAAATCCGCTTTTTGGGTTGAGAAATAGGCTGCCTATACAAAGCTAGTTTTTTGCAAACTATTTAGGTACACATCTCTTAGTAAAAAACAGATATGGTGGAAACAAGCTGAGCAATGCCTTTAAATAGGTAAAGCCGCTATGATTTAGCGGCTTTAATCTAAAAGGAATGTGTGTTGGCCTATTTATTAAGAATAATTTGAGCACCTAAAGCTTGTGCTCCTGTGCCTCCCACAAATCCTTTTGCAAATACTGTATAGATCTTACCTGCTGTTAAAGTGATATTGGGTAATGGCAATGCGACAGTTTTGGTACCGGCTATTCGTACTTCCAAATTGTAGGTGCCAGCATCTACAGGCGTAAAGTTGGCTAGCGTGGCAGTCGTTGACTGGTCATTAAACGTTCTATTGTTAAAAAGTACTGGCCCATCGGTTACTGCAATGTCCACAGCAGGTGCATTGGGGCTGAAATGGAAAAAGCGCACATGTGCTTTGCCGGATGCCGGTGCTGTAAGATTATCCCCAACTACTGCAGGCTTGATCTTGTTCACAGAATCGATAGCAAATACAGAATAGTAATTATTGGCTGTAAGCGGAACGTTGGCATCTATCACATACGTAGTTGTGCCAGCAGGTGATAGCTTAAAGTTAGCTGTGCCAGCATCTACAGGCGTATACGGGCTGTTGTTGGGGTATGATACATTGGAGAGAGCTACTGCGTTATTAATGCGTACATCCACATTGGGTGCATTGGGTGAAGCGTGTACTACCATAACCTGTGCTTTCTGCTGTTCTATATCTCCATTATCATCCTCACAGGAAGTAATAAAGATGCTTAAGGCTAACCAACCGAATGTTTTTAATAATGTCTTTTTCATAAGTTGCATTTAGGAAGATTAACAACAGCTATAGAATAAAGTTGAAAGCTGGTTAGCCTTTTTAAGGAAAAAGAGTGGAAAAAAACTGCAGCCTGGTTGCCTGTTTATTGTTTGCTTTGGTGCGATGATTAGAGGTTCAACAAAACAAAGGCCGCTTTATATAAAATAAAAAGGCCCAGCAATAGCTGGGCTTTACAATAAATTGAAGGTAGCTGAACAGTTAATTATTGTTCGTCTACATTCATGGAAATTTCTAACTGTATGCTTTTGCCTTTCTTGTATTCTGCAATAGGAGAAACCAAGTCGTAAAGACCGCTATATTTTGTTTTTAATAAAATGCCTTTTTGGTGCAACGATTCAATGGCTTCGTTGATCTTGGAGGTAGATTTCAAAGGCAGCTTATCTTTTAAAGTAGCCGGGTCAATATCTAAAAAGCGACCAACGCGTTCGCTGCTATTGGCATGTTTCAGAATTTCCAGCTCAATGCTATTAATATTAAGCAGTGTCTTCAACAAAGAATAATAATCTTCTTCTGCTTGTTTGGGGTCTAGTGATTTTTTGGCCTTAATGGTTACTTTATCGCCTCTTTCACTAACGTCAAACTGATAAGCATTTCCACTGTTTGCACTTTGCTCCGGTTGCTTTGCTTCTTCCATTAGGTTTGATTTTTGGCAAAAGTAAGGAGTTTGGTAACGTTTAAAGTGCTCACTTGCAGAAGAGTAGTTTTCGGAAATAAATTTGGATTTCTCTTCCAAGCGCATATCGTACTAAATGGATATTACAATGAAGTAGTTATTGTCTTTTATATCCTCAATCAGTAAAAAGTACCATAAATGCACTAAACTGTTCCATTCTCAGGGCTCAGCTTAAAGTAACTTTATCCAACGAAAGAGATCAGTAATATGGCAAAAGCTTCTATCCCGGTTTATGACATCTGTTCCATTGATCAGCGTACACAAAAAGACTTGTTGATTGAGCGGTTTGGCTCTTACCTGGAGAAACATTACCATAACCTGCATCGCCCACACCGTCATTCTTTTTATCACCTGGTATTATTTACAAAAGGGAAAGGCTCTCATACAATTGATTTTGAAAAGTTTCCTGTGCAACCTTACCAGATCTACTTTATGATTCCGGGACAGGTACATAGCTGGCATTTTGAAAGTAACGTTGATGGCTATATTGTTCATTTCAATGATGAACTATTTACCACCTTCTTACAAAACAGCCATTATTTGGAGCGCTTCCCTTTCTTTCGAGGTAATAGTGCCGATAGTGTTTGTCTGCTGCCAATATTATCTCATAACCAGGTAGCAGACCTCTTTGAAACGATGCTGGAAGAGATGAAAGAGGGTAAAGAGCAGAATCTGGATGTTATAAGATTGAAGTTGCTGGAATTGTTTATAACAGTGGACCGTAACTGCCATTATAAAAATGTACGGCAAATACCACAACAAAAAATGCAGTTGCTAAGAAGTTTTCAGCATTTGATCGATAAGCACTTCCGCACCATAAAGCTGCCAAAAGAGTATGCAGAACTTTTGTATGTAACGCCTAACCACTTGAACGCATTGTGCCAGGATCTGTTGGGTAAAACAGCAGGGGATCTGATTCGTGATCGTGTATTGTTGGAAGCCAAACGTTTGCTTACCAATGCAGATCTTACAGTTACTGAAATAGCTTATGATCTCAACTTTCAGGACAATTCTTACTTCAACCGATTTTTTAAAAAGAATGTGGGAATTACGCCTGATGATTTTCGGAAAAACTTTATCAACCAATAAATACTTACCTATGTGTGCGCAATATAAGACTAATGAGAAGCCCGGACTCTTACTTAGTGTTTTAAAATGTAAGTGTACCCGCTGTCGTAGAGGGGATATGTACCAAACGGCTAATCCCTACGATTTAAAGAACTTCATGAAGATGAATGAACGTTGCCCTGTTTGTGGACAACTGTTAGATTTGGAACCTGGCTTTTATTATGGTACCAATATGATCAGTTATGCATTGGCCTTTTTAATGAGTATAGCTAGCTTTTTCCTTTGGTGGGCCATTATTGGGTTTAGTTTTGAAGACAACCGGCTTTTCTGGTGGATTGGCATTAACGCTTTTCTTTTAATAGCCCTTCAACCGCCGTTAATGCGTATATCCCGTACTGTTTGGCTGGCTTTCTTTGTACGCTATAGCCCAAAGTGGATGGAAGGAGATGTAGTAGCAGTAGAACGTATCAACAAAGAACAAATGGCTAACTGGTAGTGCAGAGGCTTTACATTGCTAAGTGCTATTAAAACAGAAGCTTCAAGATATAAATTCCAAATATGGTGTTTGTTCTTGTACGTACTAAAAAGGGGAATACAAATAAAAAGCACAAGTATAAAGTATACTTGTGCTTTTTATTTGTTAGTCTGTTTGTATAAGAGATTGCTTACTTCTGCTGGTTATAATCGTAATTAACCATCCAGTTGATTCCAAACTTATCGGTAAACATGCCAAAGAAGGCACCCCAGAAAGTTTTTTCCAATGGCATTTTTACCTGGCCACCAGCTGATAAACCATTAAATATTCTTGTAGCATCTTCCTCGCTTTCAGCATTAATAGAAAGCTGGATATTGTTACCTTCCACGGTGTGCTTGGCCCAATCGCCGCCAACATCACTGCCCATCAATACGGTTTCCTTACTTATGGGTAGGGAAATGTGCATGATCAAGTTGCCATCTATTTGGCTGGCATGCTCTCCCTCAGAAGGTGGCATGTCTTTATAGCGTCCTACATATGGAAACTCTCCGCCAAAAACGGATTTGTAGAAGTTAAATGCTTCTTCACAATTTCCTTTGAAATTGAGATAAGGATTGATTTGTGGCATTGTTGTTTGGTTTTAAAAGTGGATGAAGGTAAGACTTCATTTATTACTTGACTTTCTTTTTAAGCTCGTTTTTTTACTACATTAAGAGCAGGTAAAATTTACTATGTAATTGATATTTTAATCAAGATTTTCGTTTTTTTCTGGCCAACATACGATGATATCTGCTTTTGAGTATCTGCTGCATTATTATACAGAATAGTTACTAACTTATGAATATGATGGGTTAGGTAATTGTGAATATCGAAGCAGAGAGATTGCATTCTCGAGTTGCATTTCTAAGTACTTTAGCCGGCTAATAAAGTTGCCTAGACGATAAGGGTAACTTGCACCAATTTCCAAAAGCACAAAATTATGAAGGTGAGAGGCGCTTTGTTGTTAACAGCGTTAAGTATGAGTCTAATGGCCAGTTGGGCGCAAAAGAAAACAGCCAATTGGATACAATATGTTAACCCATTAATTGGTACCGAAAAGATGGGGCACACTTATCCTGGCGCCACCGTTCCTTTTGGAGCGGTTCAGTTAAGTCCAGATACCGATACCATTCCATACGCCGTTAATGGTAAGTACAATCCGGATGTTTATAAGTATTGTGCTGGCTACCAATATACAGATCCAACTATTGTTGGATTTAGCCATACACATTTTAGCGGTACGGGCCATTCTGACTTAGGCGACTTTCTTATTATGCCAACTGTGGGCAACCTGCAACTGAATCCTGGCACTGCCGCTGCTCCGGAAACAGGTTATCGCTCAAGGTTCTCTCATCAAACTGAAGTGGCAGAACCCAACTATTATAAGGTGAAGTTGGAGGATGATAACATTCTGGCTGAACTTACTACAACTACTCGTGTAGGTTTTCATCAATATACCTTCCCAAAAACAGACCAGGCGCATATTATCCTTGATCTGATGCATGGCATTTATAACTACGATGATAAAAATGCCTGGACCTACTTACGTATTGAAAATGACACATTGGTTACCGGCTACCGTCAAACGATTGGATGGGCGCGTACACGTACTGTGTATTTTGCTATGACCTTCTCCAAGCCGTTTGTGTCTTATGGTAATAATGACTTTTCGGCAAAGCAACCGTATAGAGGTTTCTGGGGACGATTTGATCAGCGCCACAACTTTCCTGAGATAGCTGGCAAGCAGCTGCGCGCCTATTTTAATTTTAAAACAGAAGAAGGTGAGGCCATTAAAGTAAAATTTGCGCTTTCGCCGGTTAGTACTGCCAATGCCTTAGAGAACTTACGAAGAGAGATTCCTAATTGGAACTTTAACCAGGTAAAACAACAAGGGCAAGATCTGTGGAATATGGAGCTCGGAAAGGTAGATGTGAAACTGGCAGATAAAGGCGATATGATCAATTTCTACACAGCCTTGTATCATTCGTTTTTATCTCCGACAGTTTATATGGATGTGAATGGTGATTATAAAGGTTTGGACCAGAACAGGCACCAAGCAAAAGGATTTACAAATTATACCACTTTCTCCTTGTGGGATACTTATCGTGCCTTGCATCCGTTGTTTAACATCGTGCAGCCTAAACGTAATCGCGATATGATCCAATCTATGCTAGCGCATCAGGAGCAAAGTGCCGAACATATGTTGCCGATCTGGTCGCACTATGCCAATGAGAACTGGTGTATGAGCGGCTATCATAGTGTGTCTGTGATTGCTGATGCTGCCATTAAAGGGAATGTGGGTTATGATTTAAGCAAAGCTTTAGATGCTTGTGTACAAACAGCCAGAACCAATTACTTTGATGCATTAGGTGAGTATCGTAGGTTGGGTTATGTACCAGAAGATAAAAGAAGAGGAATTTCCGTTTCTACTACCTTAGAGTTTGCCTATGATGATTGGTGTATAGCGCAACTGGCTAAAAAGCTAAAGCGGAATGATATCTATGATGAGTTTATAAAGCGTTCAGCTAATTGGCGAAATGTATATGATTCTTCTATCGGTTATATGCGTCCAAAATTAAGCGATGGCAGTTTCCGTAAAGAGTTTGATGTACTATCTACCAACAACCAGGGTTTTATAGAAGGTAATGCCTGGAACTTTAGCTTATATGTGCCGCACGATCCTAAAGGCTTGATCAATGCAATGGGAGGTAACGAACGATTCATTCCACATCTGGACTCTTTATTCACCATGCACCTGCCGGATCAATTCTTTGAAGAAACAGAAGACATTACTCGGGATGGTATCATTGGTAATTATGTACATGGCAATGAACCGTCCCACCATGTAGCATATCTGTACAATTTTACCAATCAGCCTTGGAAGACACAAGAGCGGGTGCGTATGATATTAAAGAAGCAGTACCGCCCAGCGCCAGATGGCCTTGGCGGTAACGATGACTGTGGTCAAATGAGTGCCTGGTACATCTTTAGTTCGATGGGTTTTTATCCGGTAACGCCTGGTTCAGATCAATACCAGTTGGGTAGCCCGGCTGTATCACAAGCAACCATTAAACTGGAGAATGGAAAAACGTTTTCCATTCAAGCCATCAATCAAAGCGAGAAGAATGTATATGTGGAGAAGGTATTGCTGAATGGAAAGCCGTTAAATAGGACTTATCTCACGCATACTGATCTGATGAATGGAGGTAGTTTGGTTTTCTATATGTCGCCAAGTCCAGTTACGCTAGCTAAGGTTAAATAGAAGTAGCTATGTACAACTCGATTACAGAAGTGAAGGAATTGCTTCTGCTCAACAAGCAACAGGTGCCCTCAATACTGGGGACAGCCATGGTCGATGGGGCATTGATTGTTGTGTTTCGGCAGTATCGTTTTCACAAACAACTAAGTATTGAGTTGTACCAGGCTTCTTTTACCCAAGCAGGGAAAGTAAAGAACCCATTAGTATTGGTTTCACCGTTAGATCAGATCTGGAAACGGGAGGATGCTAAAGAATTAAAGTTCTTTTCAGCAATCAGTCGTTTTCAGAACCATCCCACTATGGTTCGGTCGGCGGCTGATCTGGATGCTTTGAAAGCGGTAATGGAAAACCCACTTTCCTTACGTTGCTTTTATCATAACACCGAGTTCTCAGAGAATATTGTGGCAGGCTCGTTGAAGGTGGTTGTAATAGGCGATACAATCAATAATGCTACACTATGGGTAAATAAAACGGCTTCAGACTATACACTTCACCTGCAGCTAACTGTTAATGAGGAACAGTTGGAGTGGAAAGATGTAGAAGTAAAGTATGACTACTTTATCATTCATAATGAGCAATTGCATTTGCTTGGAAACCTCACACTTCTAAATCTTGTTCAGTTTTTTAAACCGTATAGAAATGGGATGACCATTCCTGCAAGTCAGTTTGCAACCTTTCAAAAAGAAGTACTTGCCAAGTTAGAGGACAAGGTGACGGTTACCTACACTTATATCCAAGCTGCAACGGACGAGCAGCAGTTAGAAAGTGATATTCATGGTGCTATAGAGAAATATATCTATTTGTCTGACCTGGAGCCTTATGTTATAATTAATCCAGTAGTGCGTTATGGACAGGTAGATATACCTGTTCTTTCTAAAAGACAGATCTATATAACATCTACCAATGGTGAGCAGCTCTTAGTGCAGCGAAATGAAGAGTCGGAAGCCAAGTTTACAGCTCTTTTAATCAGGCAACATCCAGCGCTTTGGGACCAATTGGAACATGACTTGCCTTACTTCTACCTGAATCGAGAACAGTTCCTGAACGAGAATTGGTTCCTGCAGGCCTTTGAGGAGTGGAAACAGCATGGCATAACGATACTTGGCTTCAATCAATTAAAGCGAAATAATCTCAATAGCAACAAGGCTACTATAACTATTAAGGTAATCAGTGGACTCAATTGGTTCAATACAGAGGTGGATGTGCGTTTTGGAAAGAATAAAGCACGCTTAAAACAATTGCAGCAGGCCGTTAGGAACAAGAGTAAGTTTGTTCGCTTAGATGATGGTACGCTGGGCATACTGCCACAGGAGTGGTTGGATAGATTAACGGCTTATTTAAATGCTGGCCAAATACACGAAGAACAAATCCAAACGCCTAAAATAGCATTTGCCTCTATTTCAGAATTGTATGAAAATCAAATGCTGACGCAAGAGGTTCAAAATGAGCTGGAGTTATATGCAGTGAAGCTTAAAGAACCAGCTACTATCAATGACGTTGACGTGCCCGGATGCTTACATGCCACACTCAGGCCATATCAGTTAGAAGGGCTCCGTTGGCTGAACTTTCTGGATGACCATAATTTTGGTGGCTGCCTGGCAGATGACATGGGGCTGGGCAAGTCCATTCAGATCATCGCTTTTATATTATTACAACGACAAAAAGTAGCGCGTAACATCAATTTATTAGTGGTACCAACATCGCTGCTCTTTAACTGGCAGGTTGAATTGGAAAAGTTTGCACCTTCTATTAAAGTCTATACATTGTATGGTGCAAACCGGTCAGTTAATCACAAACGCTTTGAAGATTGTGAGGTGGTGCTGACCTCTTATGGAACGTTGCTATCGGATGTTGTGCTTTTACGGAAATTTACATTCAACTATATCTTCTTAGACGAGTCGCAAAATATTAAGAATGTAGAATCCCAGCGTTACCAGGCGGTTTCTTTGCTGCAATCGAGGAATAAGATTGTTATTACAGGTACGCCTATTGAGAACAATACGTTCGACCTGTACTCACAACTTTCATTTGCCTGCCCGGGACTGTTAGGTAACAAACAGTATTTTAGAGATACCTATGCCATTCCAATAGATCGATTCAAAGAAAGCAAGCGGGCACAAGAGTTACAGAGGAAAGTAGCACCTTTTATTTTGCGCCGCACCAAGCAGCAGGTAGCAGCTGATTTGCCAGAGAAAACAGAAGTGGAATTGTATTGTCCAATGGACGCAGAACAACGTAATATCTATGAGGCGTATGAAAAAGAGTTTCGCGAGTTTATTTCAGCGCAGGATGGTGATGAGATCAAGAAGAATTCCATGCATGTATTAAGAGGATTGACCCGTTTAAGGCAGATCTGCAATTCGCCATTATTATTGGGCGAAGAAAAATTGAATAGTGATGGCTCTTCAAAAATTGAAACACTGGTAGAGCAAATTGAAACAAAAGCACCCCAACATAAGATCCTTGTCTTCTCTCAGTTTGTAAGCATGCTAAACCTGGTACGTAAGGAACTGTTGGCACGCGGGATTGGCTTTGAATATCTTACCGGTAGTACGAAGGACCGGCAAGCAGTAGTAGAGAACTTTCAAAAAAATGAAGATGTCCGTGTATTCCTGATTAGCCTGAAGGCCGGAGGGGTTGGGCTTAATTTGACAGCTGCTGATTATGTATACCTGGTAGATCCATGGTGGAATCCTGCCGTTGAAAACCAAGCCATTGATCGCACATATAGGATTGGGCAGCACAAAAATGTAATGGCCATACGACTGATTTGTCCTGACACTATAGAGGAAAAGATTCAGAAGCTACAAGCAACAAAGAAGGAAATGACGGCAGAAGTTATCAAGTCAGACGAGGGATTCCTGCAATCGCTCAGTAAAACAGATTTGCTTTATTTGTTGAATACCGCAAAAGAATAATTAGATTACGATATAGCCCGGCTATCGTATTTTTATAATGACACAAACCACACATGAAAAAGCTATTGTTTTTAACCGTTGCACTATGTAGTTTAAATACATTGTTTGCTCAAATGATAACGAAAGTAAATGATCCTGTAGAATGGATCAACCCTTTAATGGGTACGGACTCCAAGCCTTCTTTATCAAACGGTAATACTTATCCCGCTATTGCAGTGCCTTGGGGCATGAACTTCTGGACTCCGCAAACAGGTAACATGGGCAATGGTTGGGCTTATACCTATGCATCAGATAAGATCAGGGGATTTAAGCAAACCCATCAACCTTCTCCTTGGATGAACGATTACGGACAGTTTGCTATCATGCCAGTAACTGGTAAGTTGCGTTTCCGGGAAAACGATCGAGCTAGTTGGTTTTCACATAAGGCTGAAGTGTCTAAACCCTATTACTATAGTGTATACTTAGCCGATCATGATGTGACAACTGAAATCACTCCCACAGAAAGAGCTGCCCAGTTTCGGTTTACATTTCCTAAAAGTGATAGTGCTTTTATTGTCATCGACGCTTTTGATAAAGGTTCATATGTAAAGATCCTTCCTGAACAAAAAAAGATCATCGGTTATACGACACGCAATAGCGGTGGTGTGCCGCAAAACTTTAAAAACTACTTTGTTATCTATATTGATAAGCCTTTCACGCAAGCTAATACTTGGCGCGACAGTACAATGCTGCTTGACTCAATAGAAACTACCGCTGCTCATGCTGGTGCTGTTGTAGGCTTTAAAACTGTAAAAGGCGAGAAGGTGCAGTTAAAAGTTGCTTCTTCCTTTATCAGCTTTGAACAGGCCGAATTGAATTTAAATAGCGAGCTAGGTAAGGATGCATTTGATGTAACAAAGGCTAAAGCTAAAGCAGCCTGGAACAAACAGTTGAATAAAATACTGGTAGAGGGAGGAACGATAGATGAAGTACGTACCTTCTATTCATGTATGTATCGTACGTTACAGTTCCCACAAAAGCATTACGAAGTAGATAAGTCAGGCAAAATAGTACACTATAGTCCTTATAATGGGCAAGTGCTGCCAGGTTATATGTTTGCGGGAACAGGTTTCTGGGATACATTTCGTGCACTGTATCCTTTTTTGAATTTTGTTTATCCATCAATCAATCGTGAAATGCAGGAAGGATTGGTGAATGATTATAAAGAAGGTGGCTTTTTGCCCGAGTGGTCTAGTCCTGGTTTTAGAAATGTAATGGTAGGAAATAACTCTGCTTCTGTGGTAGCAGATGCTTACCTGAAAGGCTTACGCGGATATGATATCAATACTTTGTACCAGGCACTGTTACATGGCGCAAATAACGAAGGACCCTTAACCGCTGTTGGTAGGAAAGGAGTAAGCTTTTATAACGATCTGGGTTATGTTCCCTATGACGTGGGTATTAATGAAAGCGCTGCCCGTACGCTGGAATATGCCTATGACGATTTTACTATTTATCAATTGGCAAAAGCATTGAAGCGCCCGCAAGCCGAAATTGAATTGTATGCACGTCGCAGTCAAAACTACCGCAAGCTCTTTGATGCAGAAAACAAACTGATGCGCGGGCGTAACAAAGACGGTTCTTTCCAGTCGCCATTTAATCCATTCAAGTGGGGCGATGCATTTACAGAGGGTAATTCTTGGCATTACTCCTGGAGTGTATTTCATGATATAGAAGGACTGAAACAATTAATGGGAGGTAATGACCAGTTTGTACGAATGCTGGACTCTGTATTTACAATGCCTCCTGTGTTTGATGAAAGTTATTATCGTGGCGTGATCCATGAAATCCGCGAAATGCAGATCATGAATATGGGCCAATATGCACATGGTAACCAACCCATACAGCACATGATCTATCTTTATAACTATGCTGGACAGCCTTGGAAAGCCCAATACTGGATACGACGCGTCATGGAGCAGCTATATAAAGCCACACCTGATGGTTATTGTGGTGATGAAGACAATGGGCAAACGTCTGCTTGGTATGTATTTTCTGCAATGGGTTTTTACCCTGTATGTCCGGGTACCGATCAATATGTATTGGGTACGCCCTTATTTAAGAAAATGACCATTGCTTTGGATAATGGGAAAACGCTTGTGATTCAGGCACCGGAAAGTAGTGCAGAGAACAAGTATGTTCAGGAACTGCGGTTTAATGGTAAGGCGTATGATAAGAACTATGTTAACCATTTTGAATTGCTTAAAGGCGGGGTCCTGAATTTTTCTATGGGGGCAATGCCAAATAAGGCCAGAGGTGCAAAGGCAAATGCTTTTCCTTATTCGTTTTCAGTGGAGCAGAAGATTCCTCAGTCAAAGCCATAAGATTTAACCATTGGCCTGACCAGAGTGTATTAAAAACCCAATAGGCACCGATTCTAAAGTATACAGAGCAGCCATTAGTGGCTGCTCTCTTTTGTAATCGAGTCTGAGTTTTTGTTACTTAATTGCAATTACAACCAGTTAAATGCATTGATAGATTGAGACATAGTGCGCCACTGTGCCGCATAGCACAAAGCAATGCCATAGTGAGTGAAAATAATAAACACTACTTCTTATATAAAAGTAAACGCCCACCGTATAACTAAGACCACCACCTATGACCCACCAAAGTGTGACACGCGGCATATTTTGGCTAATGGGATTATAAATAAAAAGCAGCATCCACCCCATAATTAAATAAAACAAAACAGAGAGTAATTCAAACCGGTTAGTAAAAAATAATTTTAAAAAACTACCTGCAACAACAAGGCTCCACATGATTATCAGAAATATGGAAGCTGCCGTATGAGGGAGAAAACGTATGACTATGGGCGTATAAGTGCCGGCAATGAGAAAATAGATGCTAATATGATCACTGATTAGAAAAGCACGCTTGAGCTTTTTATTTTGTACAGAATGATATAAGGATGAACTGGTATAAACCATGAGCATGCCTATGGCAAATGTGCATACAGCTCTAAAGCTGGCATTTGTACCAACATCATAGGCGTATTTTAATAGAAAAGGTGAAGCGATAATACAAAATAAAACACCTACAGCGTGTGTCGCTGCGTTGAGCATTTCCTCTTTCTTGGTTTGGCAACGGCCCGGTGCGTTACAATAGGCATTCACATAACGAACAATCCTTTTGATCTGGTACATATCGATCAGCTTTACCGATTATATAAGGATCTGCGCTAACCTTTTAGAAAGGTTCCAAAAAAGAGCCATAATTACTAGTCGATCAAAATAAAGTAGGACAAAATATTTTAGGCAGAGAACAATTTATTTAGCTATTTATCGGAAAGCAGGCAACTCTTCCTTACAGTTTTTCGTATATTACTAATAGGATATATAATGCCTATTCGATAACTGTACTTTGAAACAAAACCTACCCGAATGCGAAATTGCTTGCTAAGTACTCTTACATACTTCGATATGTTTCATTATCCTTTAACTGCCGATGAACTGTATGCATTTTGTGCAAAGGCGGTTGACAGACAGAAGCTGGAAGTCGAATTATCTGAAATGGTCAGTGAACAGTTGATCTTTCATACGGATCGTTTTTACAGTCTATGTCCTGGTAATCAATTGGCAGAAAGGCGCATAAAAGGAAACAAGGCTGCTATCTCTCAATTGCAAATTGCCTCTAAAATTGCGTGGCTTATTTCTCTTTTTCCATATGTGCGTGGGGTAGGCATTTCTGGATCTTTATCAAAAAATTTTGCAGACGAATCTTCGGATATCGATTTCTTTATCATAACGGCAAAGGATAGATTGTGGATATCAAGGACCATATTAATGTTGTTTAGAAAGATTTGGGTGCCGTTTGGAAGAGGAAAGTGGTTTTGTATGAATTATTGGGTGGATGAAGCTGGTATAGAGATTGTTGAAAAGAATATTTTTACAGCTATAGAAATTGCTACTCTTGTGCCGATGTGTGGTGAAAAGACATTTGAAGATTTTTTTGCAGCCAATGAATGGACAAGAAATTATCTGCCTAATTATGTGGTGAATAACAAGTTTCTACGTGTAAAGAATAATTGGTTAATGAAAAGACTGCTTGAAACAGTTTTTGATTTGCCAATATTTAACAAGCTTGAAAGGAGATTAATGTTAATTACAGGAAAACGATATAAAAAGAAAACTGAAGATGGACAGTTAAATAAAAAAGGTATTCTTATTGGTATGCAAGCATCCGAACGTTATTCTAAACACAATCCTCAAAATTTCCAGTTTGTCCTACTAAAAAGGTATGAACAAAAGCTGAATGATCTCCTCCAGAAGGTTTCAAAGCATGCAGCAATCTTTTAGTTCTTTTTCCGGAGGGATATGATGTAATAATCTCCAATATATTTCCACGGCCAGACTGACTTCCATCTATTTTCCAGATTAGTTAGAAAGCGATATAGCTTTGGTCTTTTTTGAGGGAAGCGCTCCAAGTACGACGGGGGTACAATGGTACATAATCCTTCTACGCGTAATACTTCCATTTTGTCTTTCAACTGGTTAATGATATAGGATGGCCTGTAATACCAGCACGTAAAATACTTTCCCTCTAAGTGAGCAGTAACTCCTTTACGGCTGAATGTTCTTCTAAAAGCTGTTTTGAAATCGCCTTTCAATGCCAATAGTGTTTCCCATAGACAAAAAGGAGGCAGGATTACTAAGGTTGCAATACCGCCAGGATTTAATAAGGGGGGCAATGACTGTAATACCTTATCTAATTCACCTGTACAATTAAGTCCGGCAAAATTGGAAAATACCAAGTCGTAAGGCCCTTCCTGTTTTAATTGGTCCAATGCTGTAAAGGAACGTAACTCATGACTTATTTTATTTGTCAGACCAGCATTCTCAACTTTTTCGATCAATGTTTTTTGCATAGCAGTAGCAATATCGGTTGCATGTACTTGATGCCCCATTTGGGCAAACCAGATAGCATCTTCTCCTGTACCGCTGTTTAATTCCAGGATAGTGCTGTTGGGAGCAAGAAACTGGTTTACATGATCTCTTACTCTTTTCCTTTTGTATTGAATAATGATGTTGTCAGAATAGATAGCATCAAATATTTCCGATTGTTTGCTAAATGCTGCAGCTGTCTGTTGCTCATTTACATTCGCTGAAATTATGTTCATGCAGAAGGATTTTCCAGTCGTTTTAGTTTTATTTTTTCAATATAGGTAGCAGGAATATAATAAAAGCCTGACAGTGCCTTTTTGAGAGTAAAGCGGTTTGTTTTGGATGGATGTCGTATCAACTTCTTGAAATGGTCAAACGCTATGTGTTTACGAAAGCTTTTATGCGTATAGCGATGAAGTTGTTTGTAAAAGGCGGGTTGAAAAGTATTTTTAAACATCAGGACCAATTCATCAGAATCTGTCCAATTTGATTTTTCAATCAGATCTGCTTTTACTTTTTCATAAAAACCAGTTCCAGGCAGCGGGTAAGAAACAGAAATACCAATTTCATGCGGCAACAATTTGTTGATCATCTTGATGGTGAGATCAATATCCTCCTTGGTCTCGCCCAAGTAGCCAAATTGAATAAAAAAGGCAGGATGAATACTGTTAGTTTTAAGCAATCGGGTAGCTTCTTGAATTTGTTGTATGGTAGTGCCCTTATCCATGGCATCCAGTATTTTTTGAGAACCACTTTCAGCTCCCATCCATACATTAGCACACCCAGCACGGGCTAAATCTTTTACATAGTTCTCCTGTATTAATAAGTCGGCCCTGGACTGTATCTTGAATGTAAACTGGAGTTGTTCTTTTTCAACCAAATCGGCAAACCGGTTTACCCAGCCGGGTTTCAATCCAAATATGTCATCGCAGAACCAGATATGGTCATAATTAAACGTTTCCTTCAGATACTTTAATTCCCGTACAACATTTTCCGGAGACCTTGCATTGTAGCGGTTACCATAAATTGGTTTAGCACACCAGTTACACTTAAAGGGACAGCCTCTCGTAGTGCCAATATTCATGGAGAAATACCCGGCATGCTTTAGCCATGTGTTTCGATAAGGTGTAATATCTAATAAATCCCAGGCAGGTAATGGTAACGAATCCAGGTCTGTCATTACAGATCGCTTTGCTGTTTTAAAAACACCGCCATCATGTAAGTAAGCAAGTCCTTTTATTTGATCAATGTCAGTCTGATTGATCTGGAGGGCCGTCAGCAGTTCAGATAAGGTCATTTCTGCTTCACCTAATAATATAAAATCTGCGCCTTCCTGTAAATATTTTTCAAAATGATCAGTGGAATCAGAGCTGGAAACAATGACAGTGCATCCATTTGCCTTGGCCATCTTGATCATGGAAAAAGCGGCCTCACGCATATTGGTCAGACACATTTTGGTCAGGTAATTAAACCCATCATCGTAGATCACAAGTACATCAGGCTTGGTTGCTTCCAGAGCTGGAATGATCTCTTCTGGTCCATGGGCAAACATGGTATCAAACAGGTTTACCGTATAACCCTTCTCACGTAATACAGCAGCCGCATACAAGGTACCCAAAGGGGCGTAGGGTTGGCCTGTATTCCATTGCTTGGGATCGAAGCGTAAAAAGTACGAATGCGTAAACAGAATGTTTTTCATACCAGACTATATTTTTTTCCAGGCAGGAAGATTCAAATAACAAACACATTGTGCGCAGGTAGTGTCTGTATCCATATCCAATGACTTTCGGAACTGGTAGGCTTTGGGACTATTGAGCAAATTCTCCAGCGTGTTTTCATGTATGTTACCTATGGAGTCATGAAAAAAACAGGGCCTTACATTACCATCAGCCTCTATAACCGTTGATACCCATGGGGCATTACATTTCTTACTGGGAAATGGAATAAGCCCATAAAATGCAGCATAGTGATCATAAATCAGTTGAAGCTTTTGCAGCGATTCTGCAATATAACCTTGCTCAATATCCTGCTTATGGTATTCGGCTAGAGAAAGGAGCGTTTTCTGCAATTCATTAAGCTCTGTTTGAGTTGGAACAATTTCACTTTGCCGTTCTCCTGTCCACAACACATCACGGTTGAAAGCATGACTGCTCACATCGGCAGGTAGAAAACTAACCTGGTTGATACCTATTTCTTTTGCTGTGTTGATAATGGCGGACCATTTCTTGAAATTGAGCCTATGTATAACTGTCCTTGAAGTGATACGATAGGAGGGCGCTATTGCTCTAATGGCTTGAATACCTTCTTTCAGCTTGGAGAAGGCTTCTTTGATATTTCGTATCGTATTATGCGTCTCTTCATCTCCGTCCAAAGAAACAATGACATCATCTATATGCTCCACAATTTGTACGGCATATCTTTTTAGTGATATGCCAGTAGATAACAAGCTGATTTTGATGTTTTCTTTCTGCAGCATCCGGCATAGATCAAAGAATGCTGGATTTAATAGCGCTTCTCCTCCAGACATCAATATCCTGCTCGTTTTAAACTTTCTTAAAGAAGTCAATAAGCCTTCCACATCTTTTTCAGTTAGTTGCTTGAGGTTTTGATTACCTTTCCAAATGTCACACATTACACACCGGCAATTACAGGCGCTATGTGGCATCAAAATAACAATAGGCAATGTTGTGATCTTATGGGATCGCAATGTTTTATAGCGGTGGTAGGTATAATATAGTGATTGTTCCAACATTTATTTAGATATACAAATCCACGGAAATGGATTGATTTTAAAAACCTTGTTGATGAATGATTTGGGGGAATACAAGATTTTGTACTTGTAAGGTTCCAGGCTTGCCGTTGAATGATGAAAATAATAGGCCTTCATGCCTGGAGCACTATTGGCGTTAAAATATACTTTGCTTCTTTCCTTTGCCAGTGCACATTCTTCCACATTATAAAATGGTGTATCAATGATGTGAACTTCTCCTTCCTCTTTTAGCTGCCCAAAACAAGCATTTAGAATTTTTCCAACTGACTCGAAATACTGAAAGGCGGCTGCAAAGACAATGGCGTCAAACTGTTCATTTAAACATACATTACTTATGTCCCCATAAATAAATTGAAGATTCGCTCTCGTAAATACCCGATTCGCTTGTTCAAGTTCCATCGTATTTATATCCATCCCAACTACCTGCACATTTTGAACATTGGCAAGTTGGTTCGATAACCACCCATTACCACAACCAATTTCCAGAATGCGGTAAGGCTTGTTCTTTTTCGAAAAATAGTTTACTAACCATTTGCAGGATCTGCCCCTTATCTTCCATTCATTTTTTAAGTGGTGAGACTTAGAAACCAATGGTAGTTGAGCCACTACTTCATCACTATAAATTCTGCCCTCCTTGTCCCTCAGGTAAAGATATTCCTGCTCAAAGTCGTAATAATTAGGGGCAGTATCGTTTATTAGCCTATGCATTTATGGGCGCAATCTTGTAAATAAAGTTTTTTTCTAAAAGGTTATTTCTTGAATACACGCAATTCAGTTGAAAAGAATTTCTCCAAGCAATCGATTGTATCATCTCTAGGTCACAACCATCGCATAGAATCATGAGTACTTCAGATGATGAATGGATGTAATTACCCAGATCTTTAAACAGTGCTTGAAAATATTCACCGCCCTCACCACAATACCAGGCGTAATCAGCATCCGTAACGGGCTTTCTTTTATAATAGGGCGGATTGATAGAAATGATATCAAACGCCTGCTGTGGGATAGCCGCAAACAAATCAGAATGAAGGATATGCATCTGCACGTTATTGACCGCCGCATTATTTTGTAAAGCTTGTACAGCAATGGTATTAATATCGCTTGCTACAACCTTTGCTCCTTGCTGGCTCGCATATATAGAGATCAGTCCACTTCCGGCACCTAATTCCAAAAAATGCTTATCAGTAAGACCGAACTTATTGAGGTACTTCAACAATAGCTTTGTACTAAAGAAAAAGCCCGGGTGAAAAACCTGCGGCGGGATCGTTAATACAATGTTTCGGTACCTATACATTCTTGTGCTGGAAAGATATTTAACTAGCAAAGGCTTATAGGTTTTACCAACTATATATTTGACAACCCCTCTCATTTAAAATCCTTCTATTTCTGGCTGACGGTATTTCCAAAGCCGCTGCATGGCCTTTATCTCATAAGGCATCTTATGAAAACCTGTTTTATAGCGGACAGCTGCAACCGTACGCATCAGTTTTCGTTTAAAGCCTGTTAATCGGATATCAGATACTGTCGGGTAATAACCATTCAATACCGTTTCAAAATCTTTTATTTTATCCACCATTTCTGGGGTAAGCCAAGGCGTGAGCGGATTTTTGCGTAAATCAAACTGTTCCCATTCCGGACCAACCCAATCCTCCAGCTTTTCTGGAAATCGAAAGCCTGCCTTTAAAACACGCTCATACATATCCGTTCCTTCCGTTGGCACAGGACTGTATACATAAATCACGATCTCCGTATTAGGATTAATAGACTTGATCTCCCTAATGAATGCAATATCAAAGTCTATTTGCTTCATTACCTGCTCTGGGGTGTCGGCAGGTGTTCCCAATACAAAAGAGTACTCCGGTATAATGTCAAACTTTGCCATGCGGGCTGCAAAGGCCCGGATCTGTTCTGCCGTTTGAGTGCCTCCCTTATCCATTTTTTTAAGGATCTCGTCATTGCCGGTTTCTGCACCAAAAAATATCATCTTACACCCCGACTCTCGCATTAAAGCCAGCGTTTCATCGGAGTATTTGTTGATAGTGTCAATTCTGCCTTCTCCCCACCAGATCATTTTTTCGTTCATGATCAGTCTTGAGAATTCAGCTGTTCTTTTTTCCGAAACAAAGAAATTATTGTCATGAAACTCTATAGCATTTCCGCCATAGTTGTCTTTAAGATATTTAATGTCTTTATAAACGTTTTCAGCCGACTTACTTTTCCAGCGACCATTATAGATAGGAACCACAGCGCAGAAGGAACATTTGAAAGGGCATCCAACGCTGGAGTGATAGGCAATGGTCTTTGTGCCCAGGTAACTTTTGCCTAAGTATCTGCCAAGCGGGTAAAAACCATTCAGTTTCTCGTAGGGTAGTGGTGATAACTCGTCCTGATCATATAATTCGTCCTTTCTGGTTTTGATAATGTCATCACCACTTTTATAAATTAGGTTTGAGATTATTTCATAGGGCTCTCCTTTTAGCAACGCTTCCAATAAAGCAGGGAAACTTTTATCGCCTGGGCCATTTATAATAAAGTCCACATAGCCCGAATTCAAAACCGATTGCGACTGATTGGAAGGAAAGTAGCCTCCCCAAATCGTAATAATATCCTGAAAAAGCTCTCTGATTTTCTTTGAAACCGGTATGGCCTGTTTTAACTGTGGGCCAGGCATACAGGTGCAACCGAAAAATTTAAACGCGCCAGTTGACAGGTAATGGTTGATTTTTGGCCAAGGGTCCGCTTCCATGTTGCCATCAACGATCACATAGTCAAATAACCCCTCAACAGAAGCGGCAATAGAGAGTATGGAGTTCGGAATCCTGGGTTTGGAGTTAGCACTCCTGGGATTAAATAACAGCAGTTTGTTCATAGCGGCTTCTGGGGCTTGACCTTCAAATATATTTTCACTAATGAATATACGTAGCGAGGGTAAAAAAGGTTGGCTGTAAAAGAATTTAAATAATGGGTGAGCGCCTTTTTCCTATTGCCTCTCCCTTCATGTAATTTTCCCAATTTTAGATGGGCTATACCCTTGGCTTGCCGTAAGGGCTTCTTTTTTACCATTCCATTGTTATACAGATACTGATAGGTAGCAAGATATTCCTCATAATTCTCAAAAGGAATTTCCTTACTCATATTGGTATCATGTACCCGGCGCAGGACCAGCGGCTCATAAAGGATACCACAATCATAATGATAGGCCAGCCTCATGTGAAAGTTAAAATCACCGGACCGCATTGTCTCATCATAATGGCCAACCTTATCAAAACAGCTTCTTTTCATTACTAACACAGACCCATATATCAGAAACCGATTGGCCGTTATCCGGCTAAAAATAGATTCACACCGAACGGTATTTTGAAAAGGGTAGGCATGATAACTAAGGATTTCTTCTCCTTTGAACGTAGTGACATCCGTTATGGAAAAGCCTATCTCCGGATTCTTTATGAATAAATCCATTTGCTTTTGGAGTTTGTCTTCCTTCCACAGATCGTCCGAATCCATATAAGCAATAAAACTTCCCTTGGCCTTGCTTAAAGCATAGTTTTTTAAGCGTCCTGTATATCCACACCGCGGCTGATAAAAATAGCTGATCCGGGTATCCTTTATTTCTAAAACCCGCTCTCGTGTGTCGTCATCAGAACCGTCGTCAATAATTAGCAATTCAAAGTTGGTATACGTTTGGTTCAATATGCTGTGAATGCATTCCTGAAGAAGCTTTGACCGGTTATAGGTAAGGAGAATGATGCTAACCATATTCATAGAATCAGAATGATCTAATATAAAGTAATTTCTACTGAAAAAAGCAACCGGTTTACTTTTCATCCGTATATTACTGCAATGGTTTTAGTAACGCAAACCTTCAAAAAGGCCCGTCAAAAATTCAAGTATACCAGCAATGATCTGAAGTACACTTTGGGTTGGAACCAATCTTTTGAGAAGGCAAGAGGCAAGCGGATTGTCATTTATCATGGTGTTTGTCAGAAAGACCATCTTCGGTTTAATAATATCTTCCTTACGCTGAAAACCTTTGAGGACCATTTACGCCTTTATAAAAAATACTGTCATGTAGTGTCTCTTAATGATTTTTATGAAGACCGGCTCTCAAACGACCGTTTTAATGTCTGCCTGACATTTGACGATGGCTTTTCCAATAACTTTAAATATGTGTTTCCTCTTTTGGAGAAGTATGAGATGCCAGCTACTTTTTTTATAACAGCAATACGGGATACAGATCATGACATCTTATGGAATGATTTCCTAGCCATTATTAAAAAATATGGCCCTCGGTCCATTCAATTTGCAAATGAGGTATTTGTAAAAGACAGGCATTCTAATTATCATGCCCGTACCTCTGGAAAATATTTAAAAGACTATTTACGCGAGCAACCTTTTAAACTGAAAGAGGAATTCATTAAACAATTTTATTCAACCATTCCTTTACATAAAGAAACGGACTACTGGCAGCAGATGACCGCACAGGAAATAAAACAACTGTCCTTGTCAAAATGGACCACAATTGGTTGTCATGGGTATTATCATAACGATTTGGCTACCCTATCAACCGATGATGTCAGGCAGGAGTTAGGTAGCTCAAAAACCTATTTGGAAAACCTTATAGATAAAGAAGTAAGGTCGCTTGCATTTCCCTACGGTTCGTACACGCCTGCTGTTATTAACGAAGCCAAGGCCTTAGGATTTACACAATTATTGGCGATGGACTTTTTATCAGCTACCGACACGTGCGACACTACCATGAAGGAACGTTTTACAGTCAATCCCTTTATCTCTTCACAAAACCAGTTATTAGCTACAATAAAAGGATCCTATGATTTCTGATGTTGCCACCAAGGGGTACCAAATTGAACGATTGGGAAAGGATAGAATACGCGACCTTGAACGGTTATATAAGGCTGTTTATAAAACGGCTCCCCCGGAAAATTATTACCAAAATAAATATAACACGGCCTATACAGGGGTAGAACATATTGGTTATCTGGCGTATAATCTGCAGGGACTGCCTATCGCTTATTACGGGGTTATGCCTTGCTTTATCCAATATAAGGGTGAGATTATATTATCGGCCCAGTCAGGTGATACAATGACGCATCCTGAATTTAGAAATAGAGGATTGTTTGTGGAACTTGCTGAGGTGACCTTTGAGTTATGTAGGGAAAATGGAATACCATTCATCTTTGGCTTTCCAAACCAGAACTCCTATCACGGCTTTGTTCAAAAGTTAGGGTGGCAGGTGACTGAGACTATGGAATGCTTTTCGCTTTCAGTAATGACACTGCCAATAGCTGCTGCCACACAAAAGTTTAAATGGATCAAACCGCTTTATAAACAGTATTCGAGATTCGTTGTAAAGCGTTACAGAACTACAGAAACGGGGCTCCCTAATTCAATTTTAAATGAAGGCTTTGGAGGTGTTTACCGTGATAAAAATTACTTGCAGTATAAAACGTATGGCAACACGTTTGTTTTGCAGATTAGCAAAGCGAAAGTTTGGGTTAAAATCAATAATGCACTCATGATAGGTGATCTGGATTTAGCCGGAGAGGATTTTGAAAAGACAATGGCTGTTATTCGACAAATAGCTTTGAAACTTGGAATTAAACAGATTTACTTTCAAGCATGCGTAAATACACAGTTGAATACTTTGTTTAAACAACGCTTTAAAAGCATTCCATCGTACCCCGTAATTTTCAAAGATCTGGGTACCGATATTTCCTTTGAGCAGATCAAATTTACTTTTGCAGATATTGATATATTTTGATTGCCTATGAGACTTATTTCCATGAGTTATATCAATGTTCCTGAGTTCAATGAACCCTTTAAATGGGTTTACCGGATCAGAGGTTACGTAGGTGTGCTTGATTCGCTTGCAAAATCAAATGACGTTATCAGTATTGATCAGATCAACTATTCAGGCGTCCATTTTGTAAACGGTGTACAGCATTACTTTTTCAACAATGGAAAAAGAGTAACCTATTTTCCTCGCCGCTTACATAAATTGTTGAGAGAATGGAAGCCAGATGTAGTGATCGTTCATGGTATGCACTTTCCATTGCAGATCATCCAGCTAAGGCTCTATCTTGGAAAAGACGTTAAGATCATTGTTCAAAACCATGCTGATAGAATTCCTAGATTTCATAAGAAGCTCTTTCTAAAGGTGGCAGACAAATTTATAGATGCTTATTTTTTTACATCGGGTATCATGGCAAAAGAATGGATTGGCCAAGGATTGATTAACAAAGAAGAAAAGGTAAAGGAAATTATGATGGGCTCTTCGGTCTTTGAGCCAATGGATAGGTATGAGGCCATGCAAAAGACTAGGGTAGAAGAAACGCGCAATTTTCTTTGGGTGGGAAGGCTTGATGCCAACAAAGATCCGGTCACGTTGGTAAAAGCCTTTATTGATTTTTCTGAATCGCATGCCAATGCTAAACTGTATGTAATTTACCAGTCCAATGAATTACTGAATGAAATAAAAGACCTTATTCATAATAGTGGCAATAGGGCTGTTCAACTAGTAGGAAAAGTAGCGCATGATGATATTCAGCTATGGATCAATAGCGTTGATTATATCATTTCAACATCACACTATGAAGCTTTTGGGTTGTCGATTGTGGAAGCTATGTCCTGTGGATGTATCCCTATTGTAACTAATATTCCTTCTTTTCAAAAAATTACGGGCCTTTCAAGTGGTATATTGTTCGAGCCTGGTAATGTCAATGATTTAGTATGCGCATTAAAAGAAGTTATTAATAAAGATATTGTTCAGGAAAGGGAGAGAACACTTCAGCAATTTAATAACCATCTGTCCTTCGACGCTATTGCCAATAGCATTACAGTGGCCGTTCAATCCTTGTAGTCAAAAGCTTTCATCATCGCCTTTACACTGTCTTCCATTGAAAACGCCAGTACGGATTTGTTTCTGGGAGATGAAGTTTGCAAGACTGCTAGAGCCTTCTTAGACATTTCTTCCAAATCGCTCACTATATGCCAATTGGCGATTGGCTCTTGCATTGGCCTGCAAAAACTGATCACTTCCGCACCGGCATACAGCGCTTCTATACACACGCTGCCAAAACCTTCGTAGGACGAAGGGTGTAAAAACAGCTTGGATCTTTGCATAAGGTGAAGGACTTCCTTATGCTCCTTTTCTCCCGTCAACACTACATTTTCGATTAGGTCAAGCTGTCGGATCAGTTCTTTTAATTTCTTTTCTTCATTGCCTTTGCCACAAATAACAGCTTTTATTCCAGGTTGGAGTTTTTTTAGCTGGTGCACCACTTGAAGAAATACGTCATATTGCTTCAGCGGAATGAGAGATCCTGCACCCATTACATCTATGTCTTTTTCTGATGGAGGTGCGTTAAAAAGATTCTTATCTATTCCTATAGGAACAACATGCGAAGGTTTTATTCCATGATTTTTAAAGAAACTGTCAGCCAGGAAGTCAGACATGGCCACCAATTCATCTCCTGAAGGCCGGATCCATTTCACAAGGCCGTTTTCTATTTTAGCATCCTGCCCCGATATCCAGCAACGGTGTTGGATATTATGTCGCTTATCAAACCAAGAACCTATCAGTGCCGCTTCAGTGCACCAAAAACTAAGAATCCCTATAACGTTTTTTTGTTTTCGGAGCATTTTTAATTGGTGCCAAACTTTTGTCCAGATAATAAGCTTGGAAAGCTTACGCTTATTTCTTCCAGCCAGTGATATGACCTGTACACCATTCCATTGGTAAATGGACTTTTGAAATGGATACTGAAAAGCAATAATGACAATATCTAAGTGAGGAAACTGTTCTTTCAACAGCCGTACGAACAACTGCTTGGGTGGCAGACAGGCCGTGTCGGCTTCATCCTTCGGGAATCCCGGACTTAAAATAACAAGCGTTTGTTTAGGAAGCATGCAGGTTAATCATTTTATTACAAACCGTTAAGCTGTGTGCATTATGTGAGATCAGGATGATCATCTTTCCTGCCTGCGCTAATTGTTGGCAATGTTCCAATATCTGTTTTTCAGAATCCGGGTCCAGTTCATTAAAGGGCTCATCCAAAATGATTAGATCAGCCTCTTTATACAAGGCCCTTGCTATATTTATCCTCTGTTGCTGCCCGCCGCTAATGTTTTTACCGCTTTCGTTGATTTCTTTTTGCAGTCCCTCGGGAAATTTGTTAATGAAAGGCTGCAGCCCGGAAGCATTTATCGCATAGTCAACTTTACCAGCATCATAGCCATTCTCACTTAAAGTGATATTCGCCAGTACAGTATTATGCATCAGGAAAGGCTGTTGCTTTACATAGGTGATCCTGTTCCAGAATTGTTTTCTTTCACTTTCAGCAACAGGTTGCCCATTAAAGTATATAGAACCTTTCCCAATAGGTAGAAAACCTAGCAATAAATTAAGCGCCGTCGTTTTGCCTATCCCTGAATCGCCTTTGATACCCACTATATCGCCGGAGGTTATAGTAAAACTTAACTCGCGAAGAATGGTTCGGCCTTCATAATGAAAGACCACCTTTTCAAATCGTATATCACGCAGTTGGGTATTAGTTACAGGTTTTTTTATAGCTTCAGAAATCAATGATATTTCCGGGATAGCAAATTCGTAGGCCTTTATTTGCCCACTTAGGTTTAAGAGTTTTACAATGCCAGGGATGATCTTATAGGCTGCCGCCATAAAAGCCCCAATGGTTACAATCTCTACACCGTTTTTAGAACCTGAAGTAATATTGATTGTAATGAGTATAAAGAAACCTAGTATGGCAAAGACTTCCACTATACGGGAAGAAGTTCCCTGTACTATTTGAATTTCTGTTAGATGCTTGTTTAGCTTTTGACGATAGGTTGAATAGCGGTTAACAAAAAACTGCTTTCGGTTATGAATATTGCTTTCAACATAGCTGGATAGTGCTTCGTGCAGGTACTGCAAGGTTATCTCTCCATTTGTTTTGATGTTAAAACGAGCATCCTTTAGTTTTTTCTTTATGAAATAGCCCAGAAGAAATACAGGCGGTAAGAGAAAAACGAAAAGCAATATAAATAGCTGTGTGTTGAAGATCAGTATAGCTATGATCGTTAACACGACTAAGATGCTTTCCGTAATGACCTGTTGAAAATTGGATAGCACATGATGGCAGAATTCAATAGGCAACTGCCCAATCCGACGTACATGAATAGCAGAATCGGCATACACATAATCCGTGTAAGAGCCATCCAGGTAGTTGAATAGATTGTTGTCGGCAAGTCGTGATGCTACATTATAAACAAAGTTGTTTTGGGTTTTTACATGCAGATAGCCAGCAAGGTTTTTTAGTAGGAAGACGAATAATAATAGCAGGATCAAGGCAAACGATTCTTTATTAACTAGCCAGAGGGGTAGTACTGAAAAGAAAGAAGGAAGTGCGTGACCTGTATAGAAACCAACAATAACAACTAATAGGGCAAGCGAAACGATGTCGGCTATACTGATGAAAAGACTGAAGAAGGCAAGCAAATAAAACTTACGTTTTTCTTCCTTGGTTAAAACGCCTATAGTTTTCCTGAAGGTTTGAATCATATTGATACCTGAATCAGATAGCTATTCGTATAGCAATATAAGATCAAAGCACAAGGAGAACAAATCTTAGCTTGCCTAACCTAAATTAGGCCTAAAGCAGTAGAAAGGTGCTATGCGTGGGTGCTCTGCGCCTTACGCGGCCCAAGGGCGTGCGTCTTGCATCTCAAAAACAAACATCCACTCTTGAGCATATAACGCCTGTCTGTTAGCTGTACAATATCAGTTTGGAAGCGTTTTAGCAATATATTCTTTCTTGACCAGGCTCGGATCTAGGCATGGCCTTTTTCCGCTTCACTATCTCTGTCTTTATCTTCTTTTAAGTTGGCAGATTGATACTGTAAATTATCTGGATCAGGTTTGCCAAAGCTTTTATTCATTTGTTCAGCACCCTTTGGTGGATGTTGCACATGCAGACCAGAAGCATCTGTTGTAGAATCAATATTTCGTTGGTCTTTTTGCTGATCTGTATTTCTATTTTGATTACGGTTGTCTTCCATATTTAATCAGTTTAGTAAAATGATTACCGTAAAAAGGATGCCACAAACAGCACAGTAAGCTACTAAAATGAGGGCAGTTACTATTCAACTTAATATTGGCCAAGAAGATTGCTACTCTGCAATAATTACTAAAGTGCCGAATAGCAATTAATGAAGAAGATTAACTATAATTGATATAACGCTAACAGTAAGCAGTGAAAATGGACTCTGTACTGAAGCGGCTTAATTCTTGTAGCTTTTTGAAAGAAATTAAATACATCAAGCAATTAATTGTGATCCCTGATTAAAAACTGATCATATGGCAATAGAAACGAAAACATCAAATAGTATTGCAGCTGACTCTAAGTTGAGAGAGCTTTTTATTGACCAATTACAAGATATCTATTGGGCCGAAAGAAAACTAGTAAAAGCATTAGGCAAGATGCTTGATGCGGCTACAACAGCGCCATTACGTGAAGCATTCCGAAAACACCAGGATGAAACAAGAAATCATGTGACTCGGTTGGAGCAAGTATTTGAAAGTATTGGTGAAAAGGCCGATACCACCAAGTGCCCAGCTATGGCTGGTATTATAGATGAAGCCAATGATATTATAGACGAAACGGATGCCAGCTCTAGCCAGAGAGATGCTGGCTTGATCATTGCGGCGCAAAAAGCTGAACACTACGAAATTGCTACTTATGGAAGCCTGGCTCAGTTGGCTGAAATCATGGGTTATATAGAGGCCAAAAATTTACTAGGAACAACATTAGATGAAGAAAAAGCAACAGATGAACATCTGAGCCAGATAGCAAAAAGCGGCATCAATTATAATGCTGTACTGGAAAAAGAAGATGATAAAAATGATGTACTCTGATAACAATTAGTTTATCTTTCCTTAACTGTAACGTATTAGCTTCTGCCAGTGTGTAGAAGCTAATCGTGATTTGTTGGTTACCTGCCCAGATGTTTGGAAAGAGTCATAGTATTTTACTTAGATTTTTAACCAAAAGGTCACATCTAAAGTGGCCTTTTATTTTACTTTCTAATTCCACTTTAGATAAGATAAGAGGTAATGAAAAAAAGTTGCATCTTTGCACCTTATTCAAAACCAGTTTTAATCTTGCGTCATGTAATCGCTGCATCATAATCTTTCTCAGTAGGACCTCCTTTTGGAGCGTCAAAGCGATTCTATTATCCAAACATTTTTAAGAAGGCTTTTAATAGTGTAGCTTTCTGCAAACGATAACCGTTTTTTATGCATTCTGAAAAATACGGTCGTACCTATCATTACCCTTTTTCACCGGGCACCACCAGCGACGATCGGATGAATGATGATTATTGGAACGACCTGCAACAAATACAAACACTGGTTCATACTGAAAAGCTGGATGGGGAGAACAACTGCCTGAATAAATATGGTGTGTTCGCTCGCAGCCATGCGGCACCCACCACTTCACCATGGACAGCCGCACTACGCGAATTTTGGCAACGTATAAAACATGAATTGGGAGATCTGGATATTTTTCTGGAAAACCTATATGCCGTACACTCTATTGAATACCGCAATCTAGAGCATCATTTTTATGTATTTGCCATTCGAGAAGGCAATCGGTGGCTTAGTTGGGAAGAGGTGAAGTTCTATGCTGGTCTGCTGGACCTACCAACTGTGCCGGAAATTGAGATCGAGCAAAGACCCAAGGACAAGACTGCGTTTGAACAAAAGATCAAAACAGTAGTTTCCACGGCAGGTGCGTTAGCCCCAGTGGATACTGTTACAGGAAAGCCTTGCACCATGGAAGGTATCGTTAGTCGCAACGCCGCTGCCTTTCCTACTCATGCATTTGCCCACAACGTTTTTAAGTGGGTGCGAAAGGAACATGTAAAAACAAACGAACACTGGACACGTAATTGGAAACGGGCAACATTAAATCACGAAGGAGGGCCGTATGTGGACATTAGCAGCAAATAAAGACTGGTCATACCTGTGTCAATCGTTTGACTGGGTAAGGGCAATGGAGGGTGTGCTACAAGATCCTATACACCATGCAGAAGGCGATGTAGCTATACATACGCGCCTGGTATTGTCAGCCTTGCTTTCATTGGAAGGATACCAGGCATTGCCTGCACAAGAACAAGAGATCGTTTGGGCGGCAGCGCTACTGCATGATGTAGAGAAGCGCTCCACTACAGTGCAGGGAGATGATGGTAGCATTACGGCAAAAGGGCATGCTAAGAAAGGTGCGCTAACCGCACGTTTACTGCTATACACACAAATTCCTACACCCTTCGACATACGCGAGCAGGTAGTAAACCTTGTACGCTATCATGGTTTGCCGTTATGGGCTATAGAAAAGACCAACCCGACTAAGGCTGTCATCGAAGCCAGTATGGTGGTTAATACAAAATGGCTTTCGTTATTAGCCAGGGCCGATGCTTTAGGGCGTATATGCCAGGACCAGCAAGACCTGTTGTACCGCATTGACTTGTTTGAGGCACTTTGCCAGGATAATCAATGTTGGGGAGTGGCTAGGGCTTTTACTACACCAAATGCCCGTTTCCAGTATTTCCGTAAAGATGAAGGCTATCCAGATTTTGTGCCCTTTGATGATTTCGGCTCCAACGTGATCCTGCTTTCTGGCTTGCCGGGTGCAGGTAAAGATACCTATGTGTTTCACAATTACCGCCAATGGCCGGTGATCAACCTGGACCAGATACGCCGGGAGCATAAGATTGCTCCTACCGACAAAAGCGGCAATGGGCGCGTGATACAAATGGCAAAGGAACAAGCACGTGAATACTTGCGAAAGGGAGTCGATTTTGTGTGGAATGCTACTAACGTTACTAAGAACATGCGAGAGCAGCTGGTAGACTTGTTTGTAACCTATAAGGCCTATGTAAAGATCATGTATGTAGAAGTGCCTCACCGTTTGTTACACCAGCAGAATAATAGCCGTGAGGCCGTTTTACCCTATGCTGCCGTAGAGCGATTATTGATGAAGCTGGAAGTGCCAGCACCTTGGGAAGGGCATGAGGTAACATATTATATCAAGTAATCGTAATCTAGGGTTGTGATTTGCTTCCAAAGCTTATTCAAACAAGATACCCTAATTAATTGGGTTATTGGCCTAAGCGAAAAAGCTTAGGCCAATTTGATTATGCTAGCGTAGTTATTGTCGCTACAAACGGTGCTTGGCGGTAATGATGAGACCTGCCAAATTGTACCAAAACAAGCCTTTATCAAGCGTTATCCCTATATGTTAGCGTTGTTATGATTTGTTAGTGGATTTGTTTATTTTGTATAAACAGTTTTCTAGTTCGAATAGACTTTTTCCTGCGAAATTCCTTCCGTGCCAAGAAATGCCACCCCACAAACTGCGGAAGATGAAAAAGCTGGCCATTCTTTTCTGTGTTATAACAATTGTAAGCGGACTTGCTTTCCGTATGAATGGAGGTAGCCGTTATAATGAACTTTATACTACCCAGATACAACGCTTTATAGACCAACAAGATCATTTGCTAAAATCCGTTGAAACAGCCGATCTTTCTTCCGAAAAAGACATACATACAATACTGGATCAACTCGAATTAGCCAGGCTAAAGCTTAAAGAAAATGACTTTTGGTTGCGCTATCTGAATCCTATTCTTTATCGAAAGATCAATGGCCCGTTGCCTATTGAATGGGAGACAGAAGTGTTTGAAAAATTTGAGAAACCTTATAAAAGAACAGGTGCAGGTCTTACATTAACCGAGCTGTATCTTGGAGAAAAATCTATTAATAAAGATTCCTTAATTTCTTTGATTCAGATGGCTATTGATGCTTCAAAAGCTTTTGAGGCAGATTCTATTACTCATAATCTCTTGTCGCATGACCACTTTTTCCTGGCGAACCGGCTTTTTATATTAAACCTGGCCTCTATTTACACTACTGGTTTTGAATGTCCTAATACAAAGAATGTAATTGTGGAATTGCGTCATATGCTGGTGCATGTAAAAGATATTTACCAGCGTTATAATCAAAGCTTTTCGTCTGCACCATTAACAACAGATTATCTCGATCTGTATGATAAGACCATTGCTTTTGTAAATAATCAGCCTTCAGACTATACACAATTCAATCACTTCTCCTTTATAAAAGATTATGTAAATGGATTGTTTAAACGAAATCAGCAGTTCATTAATGCTTATTCAGTGACGTCTACTAGCTATAATGACTATACCCTAAGTGATCAGTGTTTTTCCATTTTCGATAAATCCCTTTACCAGGGTCAAAATACAAAAGGCATTTACTCGCCTATACATGAAGCTGAAGTTTTAAATGAGATAAAGCAGGTAGGGAAATTGCTTTTCTTTGACCCTATTTTATCTGGGAATAACAAACGAAGTTGCGCTTCCTGTCATAAGCCTGATCAATATTTTACCGATACTTCCGCTCAAGCTAATCTGGAATATGGGCAACAACAGCTTCTTAGTCGGAATACCATATCATTGATGAATGTGACGTTTAATCATTTGATTATGATGGACGGTAGGCATATTTCCTTGCAGGACCAGGCAACTGAAGTAATGATGAGTGGAAAGGAAATGAATAGTAATGAAAAGGAACTGATCGATAAAGTATTAAGCTGTAAAGAGTATAAAGAGGCATTTAAGCGGTTTTTAAAACGGACGCCAGAAGAAAAACAAGTTACATTATCGCACATTAATTCCGCACTTACGCTTTATTATGGCGACTTCAGTAACTATTATTCGCCATTTGATGATGCGATAAATAACGATAAGCCACTAGGTGAAAAAGAAATCAGTGGCTTTAACCTATTTATGAGTAAGGCGCAGTGTGCTACTTGTCATTTTGTGCCGCAGTTCAATGGAGTAAAGCCACCTTTTATCAGTTCAGAGTTTGAAGTAATTGGTGTTCCTGAGGATGCACATTTTGCAAAACTAAGCAGTGATAGTGGTCGGTATAAAGTAAATCCTGCAGGCGAGACACTGCATGCATTCCGAACAGGTACTTTGCGAAATGCGGCACATACAAAACCCTATATGCATAATGGTGTATTGAAAAGCTTAGAAGAAGTTCTTGACTTTTATGATGCAGGTGGTGGAGTTGGCAAAAAGCTAGATGTAGGCAATCAAACTCTTTCGGCAGATTCATTAAAGCTAACCCCGGACGAAAAAGAAAAAATCATTGCTTTTATCCATTCCTTAAGTGAAAATAGTAGAACAGAAAAGCCGCCATTAAAATTACCTGCGTCATCTAATGAAAAATTGAACCTGCGCAAAGTTGGCGGTGAATATTAGCTTGGAAGGAAAGGATAAAAGGGATTCATTACACAAAAAGCTTCTGATTGTATGCTTACTAAAATACGAACCACCATACGGTATGCTATTTCACTTTGTACGGCAGCTTTTCTTTTAGGAATGTGCAGTACTCAAAATAAAGTGGAGTATACTATTGGAACAGATGTTTCGGAAGCCAATAAGAAACTATTTATTGAAAGGGCCGAAAAAGGAAGGATACTTTTTAAGGAGCATTGTTCTGGCTGTCATGGTATCTATTCAAAAGGCAAAGATGGTATTCCCAATTTTACCAAGCAGCAAATTGATGATTACCATGCCAGGTCGGTCATCGCCTTTAAGAGTCACACTTCGGTACGTGATCTAAGTCCGCAACAGTTAGACTATGTATTAACTTTCTTGCGCCTGAGGAAGGTTCAAAATGACTAGGGAGGGATAGCTGCGAGCTATGTGTTTTGTGAATGAGAGGCTGCACGCTTAAAGCCAAGCAGCTATTCTGTGCGCCATCGCCTTTCACCTACAAAACCAAACCCTATTTTGTATCTTTAGATCTCTTCACTTTGACTTGGTTCTCAGGTGGTTGCATTAGAATTTCCTTTAATTATTGATGGATGCCGGTAGGAGCAGTATAAGAGGATGGTAGGAGGAGTAGTGAATGTAGAAGGCAGGTAGAGGGCTTTATCTGTGCAGTTGGTACGGACTTACCTACAGAAGAGGTACAGAAGAGGTACAGACTAGGTACAGGAGAGGTACAGGAGACCAGGAAGATAGGAGGAATTGGGAATTAGGGTATTGGGGATTAGGAGAAAGCCCGGCTCGTGAATGGTGAGTGGTGAATGGTGAGTAGCCGGCACCTCCCAGCCCCTAAAGGAAGAACCCACGCTCATAAGTCTTCCTTTTAAATGTCAAAGGACAAATTCAAAATTCCACTTATATGAGTCTCACTTATAGAGGAGTTGCAGAGGATATCCTCTGCAACTCCTCTATAATAGTCTTACTATACTTCACCACTGATGCTCTAACAACTCAATACTCACCATTGACCAAATGACTTACTCACCATTCACCACTCACCCAATGACCACTGACTATTGACTTGTTATTTTGACCAGTATAGTTTGAAAGAATTGTCTGCACAGAGTTATTATGGTCGCTATAAAGATGCCGTAGTTGCTGATAAACCCATTCGCATGAACTATGATCTTCACACCGGTGCTATCAGGGGTATAGCAGGTAAGATACTGGTGTTTTGTGCGAGTCTTATTGCTGCTTCATTACCTGTAACCAGGTTTTATATCTGGTGGGGTAGGAGAAATAAAAAGAAGGTAGCAAAGCCTGTAGCTGTAAATGCAAATTTGGCTGGTTCTATATAATCAGACTGTTTGTTTTATAATGGTGGAAGCGGGTATCCTTATTTTGTATAATTGCATAAGGTACCCGCTAGCTTTTAGGATTGAACTGATATATCATTTGATTTTTTATCTTTAAGTGAATAAAATAATACAGTTGCTGATTCTATCAATCCACTTTTAAGTAGTGGTAATAAACCTGTGAAATTTGAAACTAACTGCCATGAACACTAAGAAACATTTAAAAGACCTATTTTTCCTTTTGGTGGCTGGATTTATTGTTGGATTTGCCTGCTTTGCTATAATGTATTGGGTGTTTAGAAATGACTACAAAGAATGCTTGACCTTTGCATGGATAGCGGGTGGTGCGGGTATAATAGCTGAATACATAAAACCTTATTTGCCAAAGAAGCGTCAGCAGAGCTGATTAGATGTAAGAAGGGCTTCACCGTGTAGTCTTTAAAGCATGTGGAGGTCCCACGTCTTCCTAAAGTCGTCATGTTCCAATCTGTTCAAAATTTCCACCCGGTCTAAATTCCGCTAGGAAGATTTATTACTTATTTGATTATTTTAGAATGGCGGATTTCTATCAGTTGCTATACTGAACTATACGACCCTAAAAAACCATAACTAAATGAAGCTTCTTCGAACTGTTTTAATTTCTCTGGGCGCCATTCTGATATTATTAGCCGTAGTTGCAAATATTATAACCCCTGTAAACATTCCTGAAGATGAGGGTGCGGCATATATAAGCGGAACGATTGTAGCTAGATTATTATTTTTTGTACCAGGCGCGCTTCTTTTATTTTTTGCTAATAAGATCAAAAAAAGATTGAATAAAAAGGCCATTAATGCCTTATTGGAGTCTTTACCACAATGAGTACGTTATATCAACTCTATCAGCAAGCCATTCTTGTAAACAATAGGTACTCAATAACATCCGTATCGGGTATTCAAGATTTAGGAACATATGAATACAATGAGGATAATTACAATAAGGCGATTACATTACTTAACAACGGTGATCTAGATAAAATAAATGAACTTACTCCTGCAGCTTCAATTTGGGGGGAAGACATAACTATAATTCAATTCAATGATCAAAATGGTAAGTTATATCTAGCCCTTATATATGACTCTGGCGATTTGGCTCAAAACCCTGAAGTGCTTCACATTGTTTTGTTATAGGTAAACTTTCGAAATAGATTCCGTTATTGCCGTGTCTCTAATGCCAAGCCATTGTGAGCTGGTTGGGACACGGCGTAGTACTTAAGGTGTCGCGCCCTCCATGTGCATAAAAGCTACAGAATGCTGGCGCAGCTAAAGCCTAAACAAATTTGTTATTTAATACTTAAGCATCTATATAACCTTAATCTTTTTTGTTGTTTAAAGCCAGGTTGTTTTTTTTCGCTAAATCTTTCAGAACCCATTTTATTGCATCAGCCGTTTTTTGAGGGATATAAATATCAGGCTTTATGCCTGTTGGGTTCAAAGGATTTGTTTTGATGTCTTTTGAAAATAGGGTAGGATACCCGAAATAGTAGGTAGTATTTTCTTTACAGCCAAACGGTACCATGTTGATGTTTTGATAATCAATCATTCCATATGTGTTGTCTCCATAAAATACAACCCGGCTACTATTTTCCTTCATCCATAATACAAAAGCCTCTGCTGCACTGCCCACACCTTTATCCATAATAATGGCAATCTTTTTAGGAAAAGCTTGCACAACTCGGGTTGCTGTATCTGGAAAAGGATTGTAATAAGAAAATTTCAAAATAGACCCAATATTTCTTTTAATAGCAGTTGCCAAGCTGTCGTAGTACTGTATACCAGCTGTATCTTTTTGTTGCTTATAATAGGTACTAAAATTGGCAAAATAAGTAGCATTGTCTTCCGAAGCAAGCATAAAGAAATAGTCTTCTTTAGGATCTATTTTCGGAGGAACGATAACCGTATTGGCAATGTCATAGAGCTTACCCCAAATAAAATTGCCACCCAAGTTTCCTCTTATATCAATAATTAGATTTTGTGCGGTGTTGATTTCTTTTTCATATCGTTGAAGTAAACTGTCTAAATAAGCACCATTGATTAATGCGGAGGGTATTGTCAGCAACACATTGTCCTTGTCAATAGGTTTGAGTATAGGCAGTTGAGGATTATTGGCATTTACATAGTTAAGTTCAGCATTCTCGGGAGATGTTTTTATAAAGCGATAGTTGCCAAATGGCAGCACAACATTTTTATAAATGTGTACGTTGTTAAAATGGATCTTGGCAAAGTCATTTCTATATAGGGCAATATTATAATTGCCTTCCTCATTTTTTTCTATTTCCATTTTCACCATACCCGGTTTCCATTTTTCAATTTTAGAGTTTAAGACCACAGCTTCAAAATGGGTAGCATCTTTTTTAATAACCGCCATTTTATAATCAGTATTCTGCCAGGTACCAACAATAGCATCTACATTTTTTTGAGGGTTTATTGCTTTTTCAAATTGAGTTGGAGTTGCATATCTCAGTAATTGCAGGGCTATACTATCACTTTGTTTTGGCGTTGGACTAGCTGGAGATTCAAAAACAAACAAGTGTCCATCTTTAAAGAAAGAAACATACCTGTCAAGTATAGAAAAACAATTATCAAAAGAAATAGGAATGGCTTCTTTTCTTACTTGCGCTTTTAGTTTAATATACGAAGTGCTATCCTGCTCTTTTACTTTATGGATAAAGCCTGCATAATTACTTTCTGTTTTTGTAATTAGGCTTTCAAGCATTGTTGAGCAACCACAGGATTGCGCTATTACGGTGTTTGTTGTAAACGTAAGTAGCGAAAGAGTAAGCAATACTTTCATCCGTATTTTAATTTTCATTGGAAGGTGACATTGGAGGGTAAACGTAATTAAATTAGAAAGAAGTTTATTGTGATGTTTGAATGAGCTGTGCAAATTTTATGGTAAGTTGAGCTATCGGGTGTATAGGCTTCCTCAGTAATTTTGCTGCATACATGCTACTTTTAAATAGCAGTCAAAGCCTAAGCAGGGTATTCACTGCTTGCCTTTATTGCGCAGGGAGACGCCTTTTATGCAATTAATGCACTCATTCAAATAGCTTAGATTCCTTTAGTGCAGCTGTCAGTTGCTTCCTTCGATAAGCTCAGAATCAAATTCAGCATGAAAAGTCAGAGGCATTATTGTAGCCATTTGGTTTCAGGTTGTGGACTCTGAGATTCATCACGGCGTTCAGAATGATAAATGCAAGAGGCAGTATAGTTAGCCGTCTTTCCCTTTCCTTGAATATTGAGAGTTGAGCATTGAACATTACCTCCTTTTCTCCTTCCTCCCTTCAAAATTCTTCATTCCTTGTTCCTTGTTAAATATTCTTTTCTCCCTAATCCTTTAATCTCCCCAAATCCCGGTTCAGACAATAGCTTCAATTTCCAGATGCCTCCGGAACAATTACTTCCTGTACCAGGTGGCCATTACGCAATAGCCCGATTTGAGCAGGAAGTCCGATGGTGTCTTCTGTTAAGTAGGTAAACAAGGAATCAATAGATGTAACCGGCTTGCCATTGAACAGCACAATGATATCGCCATAGTGTAGTTTGTTGTGGTTCAATTTATTCACCTTCACTACTTCAAACACATACACGCCGCTTGTGTTAGACAGTCGGTTTACTTCCCGCATGCGTGGCGTAAGGTTTACGGTTTGGCCAGCTACACCAATAATAGCGCGGTGCACTTTCCCCTTCATAATTAACTGGCCAGCAATAAGGGAAGCCAGGTTAGATGCTATAGCAAAACAAATACCCTGTGCTGATGAAATAATGGCTGTATTTACGCCAATAACATGACCTTGCGTATTGAGCAAGGGGCCTCCTGAGTTTCCAGGATTTAAGGCCGCATCGGTTTGAATCACATCGTCAATAAGGCGACCATTACCGGCTCTAATACTCCGACCTATAGCGCTGATAACGCCGGCTGTTACGGTTTGCTGTAAACCGTAGGGGTTGCCAATAGCAATGGCAATCTGGCCGGGCACTATTTGTTTGGAGTCTGCAAAAGCTAAAGAAGGAAAGTGGCGACCATCCACTTTTAGAACGGCTATGTCGGTGGATGGATCAGAACCTTTAAGCTCAGCCTGTAGCGTAGTGCCATCATCCAGCGTAACAAATAAGGCTTGGGCATCTGCACAAACATGGTGGTTGCTGATGATGTAGCCATCGGATGAGATCAAAAAACCTGAACCCGTAGCTTCTTGCCCAGGATGACCATTGGTAGATTTCTGATTGCGTATATGAACAACAGCTGGCGACATAGAACGATACACCGAACTGACGGTATCGGAATAGGCATCTAATAGCTGAACATCTTGTTGAGTAAACTGTATCATGAATACCAATAACCCAAGCAGTGTACCAATGCCTAAAGTCTGTCAAAACGACTGTAGTAAAGAGTGTACAAGTCCCTCTTTATCTCTTTCCCCTTCTTTATCCTCTTAGCTAACAAGAATTGATGAGTTGCTTAAACTGCGTAGATGACGGTTTGTTAGTCATTGAAAAGTGCTGTTGAATTCTTAAAGACCAAGGCAATACAATCTCTTCAGTGTTTGAACAGCGCATATGCGAGTGGTCTATAAAAGTTTCCCTTTTCTCCTGTAGTATGTAATTCGTATCATTTTTTCTAGCTTTGTTGTTACTGCCATTACAATCTCCCTTTAAAAACAGCATAACCGTCCTTTTGATGTATCAGGAATGAATAGTATAATCAGCTATTCTGCTTGATAGCATGTACTCTCCTTTTTATTCAGAATAGGTTCGTTAAACAGCACTTTATATGGAACATCAAGAGCATCATTCTGATCAGCCCCATCCAGTCAGTTCGCCACATGTAACGCATGAAGGTTATCATGTGGAGCATGATGGTAATGGGCATGGCCATTACCATCCTAAAGAGACTTTTATTACCAAATATGTTTTTAGTCAGGATCACAAGGTGATTGCCAAGCAATTCCTGATTACCGGTATGCTTTGGGCCATCGTTGGATCGTTTATGTCTGTTTTATTCCGTTTGCAATTGGCGTATCCAGATCAAACCTTTCCCATCCTAGAAACCTTTTTAGGCCATTGGGCAAAAGGTGGCCAAATTCAACCAGAGTTTTATTATGGCTTGATCACTATGCATGGAACCATCCTTGTATTCTTTGTATTGACGGGGGGATTGAGTGGAACCTTTGCCAACTTTTTGATTCCCCTACAAATAGGGGCAAGAGATATGGCTTCGCCACTCTTGAATATGCTTTCCTATTGGTTTTTCTTCTTGGCTAGCGTAGTATTATTTTCTTCTCTGCTAATAAGCACAGGACCGGCTAGTGGTGGTTGGACTTCCTATCCTCCATTAAGTGCCTTAGGACAAGCAAATGAGGGATCTAAAGTTGGTCAGGACCTGTGGATCATTTCCATGGCACTTTTCATTGTATCACAATTACTAGGAGGTTTGAACTATGTATCTACCATTTTGAATCTTCGTACAAAGGGGATGACCATGACCCGGTTGCCATTAACCATCTGGGCCTTGTTCTTTACAGCTGTATTAGGTATTCTATCATTCCCTGTTTTGCTGTCGGGAGCATTGTTGCTCCTGGCTGACCGTCATTTGGGCACCAGCTTCTATCTGAGTGATATCGTTGTAGCTGGTCAAGTGTTGCCCAACGAGGGGGGGAGCCCAATACTTTACCAACACCTGTTTTGGTTCCTGGGTCACCCTGAGGTATATATTATCATCTTACCAGCAATGGGTCTGGTGAGTGAGGTAATGAGTGTGAATGCTCGTAAGCCGATCTTTGGTTACATGGCCATGGTGGGATCATTATTTGCCATTACTATACTTGCTTTTTTAGTATGGGCACACCACATGTTCGTGTCTGGTATGAATCCATTCTTAGGCGCCTTCTTTGTACTGTTAACCTTGTTGATTGCTATTCCTTCCGCGATTAAAGTATTTAACTGGTTAACAACGCTGTGGCGGGGTAACATACACTTTACGCCAGCCATGTTATTTGCTATTGGTTTTGTGAGCATGTTTATCTCTGGTGGTTTAACGGGTATTTGGTTAGGTAACTCTACAATAGATATGCATGTTACGGATACTTATTTTGTGGTGGCTCACTTCCATATTGTAATGGGGGTATCTGCCTTCTTTGGCATGTTTGCCGGTATCTATCATTGGTTCCCTAAAATGTATGGCCGCTATATGAATCATACCCTAGGTTATATTCACTTCTGGGGTACTATGACCTGTGCCTACCTGATTTTCTGGCCTATGCACTATCAAGGTTTGGCCAATGTCCCTCGTCGTTATTATGACTTCCGTTTGTGGAGCTCATTTAATCAATTTGACGATCTGAATAAGTTCATCACCTTTGCTACTATAACAGCATTCGTATTACAATTGTTGTTCGTGTTCAATTTCTTTTATTCCATTTTCAAAGGAAGAAAGTTGCGCACATTAAATCCATGGAATGCTAATACGCTGGAATGGACAACCCCCATTCGGCCTGGACATGGCAACTGGCCAGGAGAAATTCCTGAAGTTCACCGATGGGCCTATGACTATGGTAAAGATGGCAGAGATCATATACCACAAACGGAGCCCGTGAATCCGGATGAGACACAGCATTGATCTTCCACCATGCAAATAGGTTTTGTATGCGCCTGATAAAAGTTTCTGAGGACTTAAATAAGCATCAACCCAAACGAACCAATACAGAAACAGTAGCCTTGCTCTTGATGGGTACTTTATTGCTTCTTTTTATACCTTTTATTATTGAGCTGGCCCTCACTAAATCTGTAGCAAAGAATGGTGCTGTTTTTTATGTGCCGGGCGAATTTGGGTTAAGCACTATGGCAGTATTGGCCAGTACCTGGGGTTATTCTTATGCACAACGATCTAAAGAAAACGACAAGCCACTTAATTTGAAATATGCACTACTGGCAGTACTTCTTTTGGGACTGTTATTTTCTGGTTTGCAGCTATTAGGCTGGCAGCACATTTTTAATAAGGATATGAAGGCGCATAATATGCATATCCTGATGGTAGTTGTAGCGGTGCATGGCATTCATTTTTTAATTGCCCTGGGGCTTGTTACCGCACTATTGATAAAAATAATAAGGATCAAAACGGCGGCCGATACTTACATCTATTTTTTAAATCCCCGGCATCAACTCTTTTTTAAAACCACAGGCCAGTACTGGGACTTCTTAGGTTTTCTGTGGGTAGGGTTGTATATTATTATGCTGTTAAAAACAGTATGATCTTATAGTAATAAACTGATCCTGTAATGGGCAAATGCATGATAACTTGATTTGTGACAATTAGATCATTATCTAAAATAGAAAGAATGGAATCTCCTCATCTCATGAATACGCTTTCAAATGTTATTCACAAGCTTCAGAAAAAAGGGCTGGGTAATGATTTTAAATGGAATCATAAAGGATTTACACTAGATGGAAAAAAGTATTATCAGCCGCACGAGCTCTCTATAATCAAGATCTATCGGTTTGAAGAATTCACAAATCCCGATGATCTCTGTGTGTTATACTTAATTGAGACCAATGACCATATGTATGGGTATATACTAGATACGTATGGTGTATACATGAACCATACAGGTGATTTTAATAATGCACTGCGGCTTATTCCGGAACGCCAACACGATGACCAGCTGTTATTTGAACTTTGATGAAGGTAGAAGCAGGGCTTTACCTAGCCTGCAGTTTAATAGTTATAAACAGTACGCATTTGTTTACTTAAGCAACTAGAACAATTCCCGGCAAAGAAGTAGGCTAATCGTTAAAATAAAAAAAATACTTCAGGTATTCTTGTAAAAGGTCTTCTTTTGCTTTTTTAAAATGGGTTGGCATCTGGGCTATTTCTGGATTCACCTTTAAGAAGAAGTGTACAAACTGATGTCTGTTTGAGTGTTTTATGTCAAATTTTGAGGTTAAGGAGGATAGTGTGAAGGGTTTGAAACTCAAACAGATTGTTTATAAATTAGAAACAATTATCTACTGAAATTATCAGAAACGCTGCTATGACGATCTACGAAGTTTTGAATATAAAACTGGAAAAAGAATTTAGTGATTTGCCAAAGCACCTATATAAAAATGATCCTAACTGGATCAGCACTTTAGATAGTGATATAAAGTCTATTTTTGACTCTACTATAAATCCATTCTTCAAACACGGAAAATGCACCAGGTGGATTTTAATGAATGATCAAAAGCAAACCATTGGCCGCATAGCAGCATTTATTGATTTTGAGAAAAATAAGGACGGGCAAATTCCTTATGGAGGAATGGGCTTTTTTGAGTGTATTGATGATGAACGCGCTAGCAATCTATTGCTTGATACGGCAAAAGAGTGGCTAAAAAAACATGGAATGCAAGCCATGTATGGTCCTATCAACTTTGGTGAAAATGATAAGTTTTGGGGACTGCTTGTAGATGGGTTCCAGTCGCCAAGCTATGGAATGAACTATAATCCGCCTTATTACAAAGAGCTTTTAGAAAAGTATGGATTTAGCAAAGCATATGATCAATTAACAAATGTGCTAAATCCTAAAAAACCATTGCCAGAACGCTTTACGCGTATATCGGACTGGGTAAGGCATAAGAAGGATTATTCTTTTCAACATTTTAAGTCGGCGCAAAAAGAGAAGTTCTTTGCTGACTTTATCGAGATCTATAATGATGCATGGGATGGTTTTGAGAATTTTACTCCCATTGACTTGCCTACGATACGTGACTCTTTTCGGCAAATGAAGCCCATTATGGACGAGAAGATCATTTGGTTTGCCTACCATAATAACGAGCCCATTGCTTTTGTTATTTGTATGCCTGACGTCAATCAGATCTTAAAGCATATAAAAGGGGATTTAAACCTGTTTAATAAGCTAAAGTTCCTTTGGGTAAAGAAGACAAAAACAATTGACCGGATAAGAATTACCGTAATGGGGTGCAAGAAAAAGTTTCAGAATCATGGTATCGAATCAGCTCTGATTCGCTGCCTGCAGGAGGAGGTTCTACCCCGACAAACGATTAACGAAGTGGAGCTAGCCTGGGTTGGTGATTTTAATTCAAAAATGCTTGCCATTCACAATGCTACAGGTGCTGTAAAATCAAAAGTGCACCGCACCTACAAGTACTCATTTGATGAGAAGTTGTAGCTGATGATAGTTGGCAGATGATGGATGATGGATGACAGATGAAAGCTGTTGGTTGACAGTTAGGTATAGCCATCTGTCCTCTGCCAATTCCCAACTCTGGCCTACATTGTTTCTTCAAAAATGGATTCCGAAACACGATTCCTTTTTAGCAGCCTATAATGATTCTTTAGAGAGGTCTTTAAGGAATACTCCCGGTAAGGTAGTTGATACATCTGTGCGTAACGCTTCAGGCATTGGGTGATCTCTGGGTAATAGATATGATTCACATTGGGAAACAGGTGATGTGCCACATGATAGTTAAAGCACCCCATAAAGAAACGCGTGAAGAAGTTATCGTTAGTAATATCGTTTGTAGTAAGCATCATGTGGGTCATCCAACTATGCGGCAACTTATTCTGTTCATCGGGTAGTGGAAATTCGCTCTCTGTATTAGCATGTGGACTTAGTAATACCAACAGGGAAAAAATGCTGGCCGTAAACAACATAATGGCAAAAGCCGCTATACATTGCCACCACGTAATTTCTAAAACCAATTTGGGCAATACAATCAGGTAGAAGAAAAATACAGTCTTGAAAATAAAGAGCTTAACATACTCAATAGATGGTATGTCAATCAGTCTTCGCACCGTTCTTTTGCTGTTGAAAAAGTCTTTGAAATCACGCACCAGTAGCCAGTTTGCTAAATAAAAAGGGTAGAGGAGTGGCAGATAAATATGCTGATATCGATGGAAACTAGAATAAGTGCCATCTGGGAAAACCCGGAATAGGTTGCTTTGTTCAATATCGGTGTCCCAACCATTTACATTGGGGTAATTATGATGAAAGCGTATATGGCGTTGCTTCCATATAAAGCTGTTCGCTCCTAACAGATCAAAGAAATAGAAATAGAGTTTGTTTAGCCAGTCTGTTTTGAAAATGGCACCATGCGCTGCGTCGTGAATGATATTAAGAAAGTTCATGACAATCAGTAACCCAAGAATAAAATAGCAGGTATAAAACACGAATGAATGATTTCCCCAGATCAAGGCAGCTGCATATGTAATTATATACAAGAGTGGAAAAAGAATGGCTTTTAACCAGATTTCGCCTGCTCTTTTGAGACCCTGTTTAGTAATAATCGTTTTTACCTCTTCTCTTAATTGTCGAAAGATCTCTTTATCGGCAGTAGCTGGAAAACTTGGTTTTGATACGGTATTAAAATCCTTTTCTAGTGAAGTGGCTCGTACATCCATAACACTATGTTTTTTAAAACCTACTCAAAATTAAATCCTGAAAATCGATGGAGCAAGCCCATCATGCCAATGTATTCAGCCCATTTTTTAAAAGCCGACGTTAGTTAAACGCCCATTTAAGCTTTTAGTTTCTGTTTTCCATAGCTCCTGAGAGGAAGAAGTGCCACGGTTGCAAAGTGTTTTAAAAGCCAATAAAGGCAGCTGATAACCGTGGCACTTCTCCATAACACTAAAATTTTAAACAGGCTCTAAATTGACTTTTTCAAAGGCCATGAAAAGTCATAGTGTATAGGTGGAAGAAAATGGGGCCCCTGAAAAATATTTTTTAAAAAGTCCCGGTTTCCTGATGATATTTTTTTAGGTCAGCTATTAACGAATAGAACGGGTTAAATATCCGGTTCAAGAAAATCAAATCGTTCGCTGATTCTAAATCAAAATCATTTAAGATGAAGAAACTCTTTTTTTTATTCGCCTGCGTCCTGGTTGCCAGTAATGTATTTGCAGAGGGTATTCGCTTTGTAGAGAACAAAAAGTGGAAGGAAATACTTGCCCAAGCTAAAAGGGAAAATAAACTCATATTCTTGGATGCTTATGCCAGTTGGTGTGGTCCATGCAAGTATATGCAGCAGAAGGTTTTTACTTCAGTATCTGCTGGAAGCTATTTTAATTCCAAGTTTATCAATGTAAAAATGGATATGGAAGAAGGAGAGGGTGTCCAATTGTCAGAAGAATTGAATATCACAGCCTATCCAACCCTATTTTTTGTCAATGGTAATGGAGATGTGGTTCATAAATATGTTGGAGCATTGGATGTTGAGAATTTTGTAGAATTAGGTAAAACAGCCAGTAATCCTGAAACACAATATTTCACCTTAAAGAATAAAGCGGCAGGAGGTAAACTTACACCTAAGGCCTTTCATGAGTGGGTTGAGAAGGCCGATGATATGGAAGATGAAGATGTAGACAGCCTGGTTACCAATTATTTAAAAGTAACAACCTATCCGCTTGTAGAAAAAGAAATGTTGCACATAATGCTCGAACATGCGCCTTCATTAACGATAAATCAGCTAGACATTTTACAAGCCAACCGGCGCAAAGCCCAGGAGCTTTTAGGTGTGACCAAAGAAGATTTTGAAAAAAGTTTCCTGCGTCAGGTAAGGGCTACTGCGCTTGTTCAATCATGGAAAAACGAAGAAATTGATTTCGCTGTTTTTAAAGGCTTAATTACGCAATACTTCCCCGAAAAAGTAGCGTTGGAGCATCAGAAAATGAAAGTAAAGTATTACTTCTATAAGGAAGAATCGGAGAAAGGACTACAGGAATTATTAGCTTGTTTAAAAACAACTTCTTTACGTCTTTCCGCATCAGAATTAGGTGATTTGATCTTCGCTTATTCAGATAAGATAGCTAAAAGTAATTATGCCAATGAGTTTATAAAGCAAGTTGAGCAATTTACGCTACTGCCTGAAGACATAAATAAGACCTATTTTAAAGATTGTGCGTTACTTATAATTTATTACAGATTGAACAATAAGGAAAAAGTGGCAACACTTTCGGCTAAGATACTGGCCAATGAAAATACCCCGGAAAACTTGAGAGAATCCGTATCCTCTTTGAGTAAAGACAAATAAATAATATCCTGGAAAGGCATCCATTTTCATATGTTGTTGGTTGTGAGCAAATTGGCTGAAGATGCCTATTCTAGTGAATTTTGTTGCGAAAAAGTAGGTCTGGAAAGCTATATCTTTGTTTTAATTGTTAATATTTGAAACGAGTCCCAATGATCACTGCTAACTGCTATCGAAGGTCAATCCTTCTCTTTGTTCTACAGGTATTTGCGATCCAGGCCATTTTCGCACAACAACGGCCGCCAGTTACAAAAGTTCTGGAAAATGCACTCGGTGCTGTGGTTACAGTTGGTGTTTTTGAAACCGATATGGCCAAAAAGACCTTAGGCTTCCGAGGCAATCCAGTTGAACAAGCCTATGCTAAAATGCTTGATCTGAGTGGCGCATCTGGTTCTGGTTCTGGCTTTTTTATCCGCTATAATAACCGTGCACTGGTAATTACTAATGCCCACGTTATTGAGCAAGCTGCTGATAAAGAAGGTAGTATTTATGTATATACCATCAACCGTTCTAAGTACGAAGCCAAAATAGTAGGTGGCGATTCATTTTATGATCTGGCCGTATTGGAATTGGTTGATAAACCAGGCGATGAAGTATCGTTCTTAGAAATTCGACAGGCTCCTGCTCTTGTAGGAGAACCCGTTTATGCGGTAGGTAACCCCCTTGGAGAATATCCGTATTCAGTTTCTGAAGGGATCATTAGTGCCAAAAACCGTGTGCGGGGTGGTCTTACCGGAAAGTTTGGCTTTTTGCAAACAACGGCCACTGTAATCTGGGGTAACAGCGGCGGACCATTGCTGGATGCAGAGGGAAAGGTGCTAGGTGTTAATTCACAGATTGCGTTCGCTGACCGTGGCGGTAGCTCTATCTGGCAACCACAGATCAATTTCGCGCTGGAAGCTGGAATAACCTATCGTTTGATCAATGATATCCTTACCAACAATGGCGTAGTAGGCCGGTCTTATCTTGGAATTGAGCTCATGCAACGTAAGCTACCTTTTCAACCAGGAACAAAAGAATACACTTACTATTCTCAAAAGTTCACACCCGATACCTATCCGGTTCTGAATAAAGTGTTGGATGGTGCACCAGCTGCTGCTTTAAAACCCTATATAGGCCAGCAGGTGGTAAAAGTGAATAGTGAGCCAACACGCAATATTGAAGAAGTTTTAGGGGAGTTGGAAAAAAGTAAACCCAATCAAAAAATCGAATTTACTTTCCAAAAAGATGGACAAAAAACACAGGTTTCAGTAAACGCCGGTGCTTTGAGTTCATCTGGTTCTGCCAGCTTGGGTAAGTGGTTTATGCAAATGGCAGGTGCCAGGTATGTTCAGGATGAGAACATGCTCTCGTTGAACTTTACCGGCGGCGAACAGAATGGGCAGTCTTTAGACTTTGCTGCAGCCCGTGGCACGCAGGCTGCTGGTCAGGAAGCTCCTCTTACTGGAGAGTGGCTGGTACTGGGTGTAGGTATTTATCGCGAAAACTACGAGTCCCTATGGCGTATTAATGACATTGCCGATGTGGGTACAGCTGCACGACTTACAGGTACTTCTGGTAATATTGATATGGTTTTATTTAAAAAAGGCGGCCAGCCTGGTGTTGCCGAGAACTATAAAATCAAGAAAATTTCTATATCAGGAACGAGTTACATTCAGCAACAAACGCTTTGGTATTAATTATCAGTTGTTGAACTAAAAAATCAAATGCTTAATAACAGCCTGTTTCAATGAAGAAGACAGGATAGCAATAAGGACAGAGAAATAAAAGGTAAGAATTGCTTCCTTGAGTTTCTCTGTCTTTTTGATTTTAGCAGAACATCCTCAAACTAAAATGATAATTTACAAGCATGCAGTGCAATGACATTCATGATCCGGAATTGCTGGTAACCTTTTTCAGGTCGGAAGATGAATCCACCTTAAGTAGAACATTACGTTGCTTCCGCCACCTGTTCTTTTCTGATTTTAAAGGCTTTTCCTATAACAAGATCTTTTCCTATAAGCAGTATGCAAGTGATAAAGCCAGCGAGTTAACCGAGGATGGCTTTAATTACGGACTCACCCAATTTTATTTATTTATTCGCAAAAACGGCTTTTCTAACCAAGGTGCTACTGTAAAATCACTATTCTTTACTTTTTGCCTGAATCAATTAAGAGCTTTAACCAAAGCAAAAGAACGTTACAATGCCTGGCAGATCAGTAGCGATCCCAGCAAATTGGTGGAAAACGAAACCGGAGCGCAGCCTTATAATTATAAATCGGTACAGGAAGAACTGCATGAATTGGACCAGGAGGCTGAATTATTCCGCAAAGCTTTAGAAGAATTGGGTGAACGTGGACGTAACCTGATTATATGGCGAAAAGTAGACCGGTTAGACAATGAAGAAATTGCAAGACGTACAGGTCTGGATCCGGTTAGTATAAACAATGAGGTATACCGTGCTTTTATTAAGTTGAAGAAAATTATCCAGGTACTTCAAATTCAAAACTAAAAGCAATGGGAATTACAGAACAACAATACGAAGACATACAGAAGTACCTGGATGGACGAATGCAGCCGGAAGAGCTGGTAGCCTTTGAGCAGCAATTGCAAACTGACCCCTTGTTAAAGGAGTTTCTGCTTTTTGAACAGGAACTACGTTTAAACCTGGATTATATTCAGGATAATGCAGGCCCTAAATCTTCTTCAGACTTAGCGGAAAGCAATTCTCAATTTGATGATCCTGCGTTTATCCTCAATCTGATTAAACAAGGCAATAAGAATGAAGCCGGCGATAAAACAAACAGTAGTCCATCCCCGCTACATGTAGTTTCTAAAGAGGAGTCTCCCGTAGTTCGAGAGAATACCTTGCATTCTTTCCCTTTTGCAAGATATATGGCAGCAGCGGCTTGTTTAATATTTCTGGCAATGGGAATTTTATGGTTGGCTTCCAATAACAATGAGCCACAAACCGTAGCAAAAACAAATGGAAGGGAAAAGATAGATTTGACAGGCGACTCCAAAAAGGAAACGTCTACGGCTTCTACTACAAGCGATACTTCTAAAAGCACAGATCCGTTTATAGCAAAAGCTAACACAGCAGCTTTATTTAAAAAATATTATAAGCGTGAGGAAGTTCCTGCACAAATCCCCGAGCAGCTAGCCGACGCACTGAATGATTATAGTGCAAAGGATTATGTAACCATTCAACAGATCGATCTGGAAAACCTTCCTAAAAGCAGGGGCGCAGAAGCTGTCGAAGGTCCTCAATATGTTAAGGAGATAGGGACTTACTTTAAAGGCCTTTCTTACATAGAAACAGGAAACCACCTTCAAGCAATTACCAAGTTGCAATGGATAGCAGATAGTGCAACAAATAGTCAGCTAAAGAGTAGTGCGCAATGGTATTTGGCGCTTAGCTATCTGAAAATCGGCAACACAGGAAAGGCTATAACGCTGTTGACAGCTGTTTCGAAAAATGTTAAGGCAGTTCCATTTAAAAGAGATGCAGAAGAAATATTGGTGGCTCTGAAAGGAGCGAAGAAGCAGGCTGAATAATAAATCGGTAAACCCATTTTGTAATTAATAGTTTTAGCTGGAAACGCTTTTTGCACAAATAGTAAAGGGAGCTTATGAGAAAAAGTTTACTTTTTATTCTTTCAATGTTAGGGTTTGCCTTCGGCCATGCGCAGCAAACAAGTAGAGGTACGCAGGTTATTAAAACGAGCCATTCTGAGGGAAAGACCTACGGACTGGTGATCGGTATTTCGGATTACGCTGAACTACCCAAGTTAAATTTTGCCGATAAAGATGCAGCTGAGTTCTATAGATATTTAATACAAGCAGTTCCTACCCAGGATACCGGTAACCTGGTACTGCTTTTAAATAGGGATGCGACAAGGGATGCGATTGCCGACAGGCTTTATGATCTTACAGAAAAGGTAAAAGCAGGCGATAAGGTTTATGTTTATTTCAGCGGCCATGGTGATATGGAGCAATTGATACAAACCGACAATTGCCTGTTGCTATTAAGCAACAGCCCGGTTAAAAATTATTTGCGCAAGTCGAACGCTTTTTTGGATATCAATCTGTTTCGGGAATTTTTCCGCTATTGGAGTGACAAAAATGTCAGGACGATTTTTGTTAGTGATGCTTGCCACTCGGGTGGACTTACAGGAGGGGAAAGTGGCCGGAAAAATACGGTCCTTAGTCTAACACAAACATGGGCTAAGGAAATAAAACTTTTATCCTGCCAGGCAAACGAAGTGTCACTTGAAGGCCCGCAGTGGGGTGGAGGCAGGGGCCTGTTTTCCTATTATTTTATATTGGGTTTGAAGGGCCTTGCGGATAAGGACAATAATGCCGAAGTAAGCCTGTTTGAGTTGGATAATTTTTTAAGGGATCATGTAAGTGCTTCTTCCCGTCAATCGCAAATTCCAGTAGTACAGGGTGATTTTAGGGCCGTTGTTAGTAATGTAACCGCGCCTTTGCTTACTGCTGCTAAAAAGGAAATAAGTAAAACCTCCTCTGATGAATTTAAAGCTATTGCTTTAAGAGGTGGCGATGGCTCTTTGCTTTCTTTACTGAAGGATTCTGCCTCAAAAAGCCTTTATTTAGCGTATAAAAACAAACTAGCCGCCAACCAATTATTGCAACCAGAAAATAGTTCTGCGTACTACTATTTTCAGCAGCTTAACAAGGATGATGTAAATGAGCTTGTACGAAAAAATATGTGCATCGAGTTGATTGAGGCGTTGCAAAAACCTTTTGACAATCTCTTGGACTATGTGTATGAAGATGCTTATGAAAAGCTGGGGTTTTATGAAAAGATAGAAATTGAAAAACAACTTACTGTAGCTCTTTCACTTTGCGGTCAGAACAGTTCTATTAGCAAAAAGATCAAGTCTAAGCTACTTTTTTTACAGGCTTGTGAATTGTCATCACAAATGGAGAGAGGTGTTGCTAATTACAGAAACAATGAACTGATGGAACAGGGGATAAGCTTATTGTCACAGGCAATAAAAATTGACCCTTTAAGTCCCAACTTGTATATGCGTCTTGGGGATTACTATCTCTATTCCAACCAGCTAAATGAAGCGATAAAGGCATACCGCCAATACCAGCAATTACTACCGAATGATGAACATTCGTACAACAAGTTGGGAATGGCTTATGTGGCAAAGAAAGAATATGATCTGGCTATTGAAGCATTAAGAAAAGCCATTCGTATCAATCCAAACTATTGGCAAGCCACCGAGAACCTGAGGTTGGTGATGGCGACAAAATGATAATAGGAAAAACTTTAGAGCAGGATTTTATTTCAATTTAAATGTTTTCTTTTTCAGTATTGTACTTACAAATAAGCTATTAATGAAGTTTCTGATTACGTTGAATGTTGTCTTTTTACTTGCTCTGATTTTTCCGAGTAAAAGAACCGCATGCCAGGAACTTTACAGGATAGCAAAGGACCACTATTATGCAATAGAAAGTGACTCCACCAAAAAAGATTCGACGCTATTTTATGCTCATGAAACCAGGAAATATGCAGAGCAATTCTTTGGGCAATCAAGCATACAGTATTTAGCAAGCTTAAACCGGGTAGCTACTACACTGTTCTATAAGTTTAATCAATATGATTCTGCAAAGCAGGTTTGGCTAAATATTGTGGCAAAGATCCAGTCAACACCAGATAGTAATTATGAAATACAATCGGATATTTATTGGAACCTTTATGTAAATTCTTATTTAGAGAAAGACAAAAGTCTGGATAGTGCCTTCTATTTTGCCAATAAGTATTTGTCTTACCAACAACAAGTAATAAATAAGCCGGTAGATCTCATTAATGAAATAATTGCAGTCGCTTATAATTTTGACATTAATAAAGAAGACAGTGCTACTGCACTCTTTTATAGCCGCGCCTTAGAATTGCGAAAGGAAATATGGGGTGCCAAAAATGCGGAGATCACCAAGCAGTTAGATTCATTGATTCAAACTGTCTTTTCTGAAACTTCATATGATTTTAGAAATGATCTGTACAAGGTTGGTGACACTACTTATACTTATTATCAATTGGACTCAATTGGCAGGTATTATAGCAGGTCCGATGCCTCCAATGAGGAATTTCAGTCGGCATTATCTTATTTGATCAGAGCGAAGGATCAAGCCATACTAGATTATTCCGACAGTAGTCATGAATTCTATAAGAGCTTGCGATTATTGGCTAGCTATTTCAATGAGTTTCCGGAAGCAAAATCAATATCCATTTATTGCCTCAATACAATTCTAAATGATTTAGAAAGTAGAGGCAAAATGAAATCTATTGATTATGCAGATGCCTTGTTTGACCTAGCTGAACTCAAACATGAACAACAATATGAAGAAGCCATAGCTATTCTTGAAAAAGTGTTGCCTATTTACCAAAGTCTATATAGCCAAAAAAGCGAGCCCTACATTAACTGTTTAACCAGTTTGTCTTGGTGGTATGCAAAGAGTAAAGAAGATCAGCAGCGGGAACATTTAGCTTTTCAGAGTATGACTCGTGCAGTTGAATTGGCCAAAAGCACATGCGGAATAAATACCATTTCTTATTTAGAGGTAAAAAAGGACTTGGGAGCTTTGTATAAGTATGATGGCAGGTTAGATGAAGCAGAAAAAACGTTGTTAGAAGTATATAAAACCTACAATGAAAAATTTCATCCAGCTCCAACCGATGAATTCTTAGAAGAGCTATGTGTTCAACTACATTGGGTTTATGGGTACAAATATGAACTTTCTAAATGGCTTTTTTGGTTAAATAAATGCGAGGAGATCAAAATAGCAAAAGGTGATACACTGAGCTACGATTATTTGAATATTCTGGACAATATTATATCTGCCAACCAGTATATTAATAACTGGGCCCAGGCTAAAAAGTATTTGGATAAACAAGAAGCAGTACTTAATTATTTGAATGATACTTCGTCTGTAGAGTATGCTTTTTCTCTTATGGCGAAAAAGGATTATTATATACATACAAAGGAATATGACAAATGTGAATCCCTATTTCAAAAAATAATAAGCATACAACAAGAAAGATTTGAAAAATATAATGACAACAATTCACATAGCGGGCTGGCCTCTGCCTACATGGATTATGCAGACTTCAATTTTCTGCAGGGCAATTATGATAAAGCATATGAGCTTATTCAACCTTATTTAACGTATCTAAGAGCATGGAATTATGATTCAGCTGCCGGGGCAACTGACGCCTATGAAAGATTAGGCGCCTATTTTTTGTACAAAAAACAAGCAGATAGTGCCTTTCATTATTATGACCTGGCCATTCAGTGTCAAAAGAATTCTTTTTTTGAACGCTCTGAAATATATTTTAAAGCGCAATCCAATAAAGCCTTAGCCTTTTGGCATTTTAATCAAAGTGAAAAAGCCGAAGAACTTCTAGCCAGTGCTTGCGAGAGTATTAAAGAGCAAATGATTAAAGGAATGGCAGGCTTTAGTGAGAAGGAAAAACAAACCTATACCACTACACTAAACGAGGTTCTCAATAAATATCACAACCTACATCATACGATCTATCAGGCTGAGCCTGTCACTAACAAGCGCGCCTATAATTTTATTTTACAGTCAAAGGGACTGCTTTTGAATACTTCTCTTTTTGTAGAGAAGCAAATTAAAGCCTCCGCTGATAAACGTTTGCAAAACACCTATGCCGACTTAAAGCAAACGAAAACAATGCTTGCGAAGGTGTATCAACTGGGCGAAGCGCAAAGCGATGGTATTTCCCTAGATAGGCTGGAAACAAGAGCAGCGCGCCTTGAAAAGGCCCTTTCTGAACAATCGAATGTATTGGCTGATTTTCAAAAAGCCAACCAGGTTTCTTTTAGCGAGGTGCAGGCTGGTTTACAGCCAGGAGAAGCGGCTATTGAATTTGTCAGCTTTCCCTATTTCAATGGAACAGATTTCACTGATTCCTTGTTGTATGCCGCATATATTGTCAAAGCGGGTTTAGATACCCCAGTATATGTACCGTTAAATGGCGTGGCAGGAATGAATGCTTATGTTCAAAATCAACAATCAAAGAGCAGAGGAGGTGTTGTAATAAAATCGCAGGAACGGAAAGAAACATTTAAAGAACTATACCAATACATCTGGCAACCACTAACTCCGTTTTTGGAAGGTGTTAAAAAAGTTAGCCTGGCGCCTGATGGCATTTTGAATAGTGTTGCTTTTGCTGCCTTACAGGATACTGGTGGACAATATTTGGTAAACAAATATGATCTCAAGATACTGTTAAGTACCAGAGATATAGCACAGAAAAACAAAACCCAACAAAGCCAGGCCGCTAGTGCGTTATTGTTTGGAGGCGCGAAATATGATTTAAAGCCGATACCAATTAAAGATGCCATCAATGGTCACCGGTCATTGCCTGATGATTTAAACGGTACACAGGGTTGGAATTATTTACCTGGCACCTTGTCGGAAGCTGTATCTGTGGGGCAAATTTTAAAGAAACAGGGAGGTAAGGTCGTTACCATAGTAGGAGAAGCTGCTTCTGAGCAACAATTTAAAACAATGAGTGTTCGTGAAAAGCCATCTATCATTCACATTGCAACACACGGTTTCTACTTTCCTGTAACAACGGAGTCTGGCGTAAGCGGTTTGATACAAAAAACATATTCAGCTTCGGATAATCCCTTACTGCGTACAGGCTTATTGTTTTCCGGAGCCAATTGGGCATGGCAGGGCAAGTTGGTTAAGGCCAATCAGGAGGATGGAATATTAACAGCCTACGAGCTTTCCAATCTTGACCTAAGTGCTACAAAGCTGATGGTTCTTTCGGCCTGTGAAACGGGAGTAGGGGAGATACAAAACGGAGAAGGGGTTTATGGGTTGCAGCGGGCTATACGCCAGGCTGGTGTTTCCAAAATGATTGTGAGTCTTTGGCCTGTTCCGGATAAGGAAACAGCCGAAATGATGCAGTATTTTTATTTGGAGTTATCTAAAGAAAAGGAAATCCGAACTGCTTTTAAAAAGGCACAGATGAACATGCTGAAAAAATATCCTGGGGAGCCATCACTTTGGGCGGGCTTTACCTTAATAGAATAACAAAGTTTAGCAAACGAAAAGATGTTCTTTCTATGGGTGAATCCATCCTAACGTGTATCGGTAAGTTCATAAACGTTAAAAGTTTGGGGCGAAATGGCTTTAAATGGGCGACTGGCTTGACTTTCATGAGTAGGGATTACATTCATATTTGTTATTTTTTTACATTTGCCAGCAACTAAAACTAGCTTATGAGCCGCTCTGTACTGCTAACCATATCTCTCTGTTTAGCAGCATCTAACTTGAGTAAAGCCCAATCTAGTTGTTTGCCAGCCTATTGTAACATCATTTGACTATTTAAACAGAAACTCTTTAATAAATCACTTTTCCAAATCGAGTCCGTCACTATAAAAAAAATACATGAAAAAGCTATCCATCCTTCTTTTCAGCTTCACGTTTGGGTTAACCGCGTTTTCCCAAACGTCAAGAGCTTTGATCATTGGTATAGATACGTATAAGCCTGAAAATGAAGCGGCTGTTAATACGGAGAGAATGTCTTGGCCTAACCTGGACGGATGTGTCAACGATGCCTCCTCTATGAAGGACCTGGTGACGGCTAAATATGCTTTTCCTGCAGCTAATATCGTAACGCTATATAATGACAAGGCAAACCGGGAAAATATCATTAACCAGCTTAAAAAATTGATTAGTGAGTCCAAAAAGGGGGATGTGGTATTTATTTATTACGCTGGCCATGGCAGCCAGATGTATAACTCCCTTTCCAAAGAGGCGGATAAAAAAGATGAAACGATTGTTCCTTCCGATGCCTATAAAGGGGCTGCTGATATCCGTGATAAAGAACTGGCGGCCTATTTCAACCAATTAGTTGATAAAGGTGTTGTTCTGACAGTGATTTTTGACAGTTGCCACAGTGGCTCGGTTGGGCGTGGACTACTTACTGATCCTCCAAAAGTTCGTTTTATTGAAGAAAATACGCAGGATGCAAAAGATGCTTCTGAGCCTATAAGACCAGAGTCTCGCGGCGCTATGATCTTTTCGGCTGCACAAGATTTTGAATTTGCAAAAGAGCAACGCGATGAGAACAACATTCCTCACGGCGCCTTCACTGTAGCTTTATTGAAAGCCTTACAGCAACAATCTCCTGATGCTTCCGTATCAAGTATCTATTCCAGTGTAACAGCCATTATGAAATATTATGGAAAGACACAGGAACCAGTTCTGGCCGCTAATGAGGCTCGCAGAGCAGGTACTTTATTTGGCTTAGCAAAAGGGGCGGTAAAAAACAAGCTGACCATAGCTTCCAGCAAAATAGAGGCTGAGGGTGTAGAACTTCAGGGTGGTTTTGCATTTGGATTAGCAGAAGGTGTTAAGCTGGCATCACTGAATTCAACAGATACGCTTGAGATCATACAAATGCGTGGTGCTAATAAAAGTCTTGCTAAGGTATTGACCGGCGTACCGAAAAATATTAAGCCAGGTACATTATTTGAAGTGATCAACTGGGCCTCCAGCAAAGCCCCGGCTTTAAAAGTCTATGTACCTGCAAATGGAGTGAATGAAGCACAACTTCAAGGATTTGTAAAAAATGTTGGAACCAATAAAAGTCTGAAACTAGTTGGAGATATTACAAAGGAGATACCTAATACTATCTATACATACGACGGAAGTCAATGGTATGCTTCTGATGCTAAAGCTGGAAAAAAGGCTGTGGGAGCAATGCCTACAAATGCAGCCTTCAAATCTTCGTCTAGCAGTGCTTCCAGCGCTTTTATCAACCTGCCACCTTCTGCCCAATTGGTCAAGGCATTTGAAAACAAATTCAAAAGTTTTGACAACATTGTAGTGGTTAATCGTCCAGAAGAATCACAATATACATTGGTAGGTAGTCTCTTAGATGGTAACAAGCTAGGGTATGCGTTGGTCAAAAGCCAGGTTACTGTTCAAGATACAACTGAAAGTCTCCCTGCACGTACGGACTTTGTTGTGTATGATGGAAGCGAGGCGTCTGCTACAGTCGTTGCGGAAAAACTGTCTGAGTACGCTTTCCGTATTGCCAAAATCAGAGACTGGCTAATGCTTTCAGCACCAAGCGGTGGACAAAACAAGTTTCCTTTTAAATTAGGTTTCAGACATTTTACCTCTCAACAGCCTTTAACAACTGATAAAGTAAAGGTTAACGATACACTTTCCATTTATTTCGAAGCCGAAAAGGATTATTCAGAATGGAACCGAAAGAAAAGATATATATATGTATTTAATATTGACAGCAAGGGCAAAATGAGCCTGTTGTATCCTAGCCTGGAAAGTGGAAACGTAGAAAATCGCATGCCTGCTACAAACGATGACGGGAACCCTGTAGAAAAGACGCACCTGGCTGACATCCTAATTACTCCGCCTGCTGGAGCTGATAACTATTTCCTCCTGGCCTCGGAAGAAGCGATCAGCAACTTAAGTGCATTTGAGCAGGAAGGCGTATTAAGTAGAGGAAACGATAATACAAAGGGTAAAGGCAATCCACTGGAGTCGCTATTGTTTACCGGCTCAAAAACACGTAACAAGGTTATAACACCGGTGAACTGGTCAATATTTAAACTTGTTCTTCGTACTGCCGAATAAGTCATATCTCGTACCACTGATTAAAAAGCATTGATGTTTAACTATCTATTCAAAAAAGACACACTGCTGGCTACTATAGCAGTGTTTTTTATAATGGGCCTATTATCACTGTTGCCCATTAATACACATGTATTGGATCCTATTAAGTTTGCTTTGCAGGACTTTGACTATAACGATCTGGCCTATTCGCGCATGGGTAAGAACAGAGAAACCCCTATCGATACCAATATCGTAATCGTAAATATTGGAAATGCCGGTAGGCAAGAAATTGCTGCCATGATCCAAAAGGTAAATGAGCAACACCCCAAAGTAATAGGAGTGGACGTCTTATTCAACGCTCCAAAAGGAGAGGCAGAAGATTCCTTACTAAAAGCGCAGATTACCAATAATCCTAAGGTTGTTTTGGCATATAATCTACATTCAAATGGAGAGGCAATCTCTCATGAAGGATTTTTATATGGTCAGGCACCAAATAAAGGTTTTGCCAATTTTATAGGCGAAGAAGGTGGTGTGATCAGACACTTTGCACCTACTATGAATCAAGGATCAAATGATTATTCCTTCTTTGCTGCTTCCATTGCAAAAGTTGCCGACCCACAAGGGTATCAAGAACTGAAAAGCCGCCATCAACCCATAGAGATTATTAATTATACCCACACTTCTGAAAAGTTTGTAGTTGTTGATGGCCAAGAGTTGTTAAATGGAGAGATCAATAGTGTTTCATTAGCCAATAAAGTAGTCTTATTAGGATTCGTTTCTTCTGAAGAGGGTAGTGTGCTTGACAGGCATTTTACACCCATGAATAAGAATTCCTTTGGAAAAACCTTACCGGATATGGAAGGGGTTTTTGTACATGCCAATATCATTCGTATGATCCTGGATAAGGACTACATTCGTAAAGTGCCGGCATGGATTACCTGGACACTTGCCTTTTTACTATGCTGGCTGCACATGAGTCTTTTCATCAAGTATTACCTGGAAAGACATCTTTGGTTCCACCTGGTGGCTAAAACCGCACAACTATTTTCGGCTATACTTTTTGTTTACCTGGCTTTATTGTTCTTTTATAAGTTCGATACAAAGGTTAACCTTACGCCTTCATTAGTGGCCATTATACTGGCTGTTGATGTCCTTTATTTTTATGAAGCCTTCTGTACATGGTTGAATAAAAAGTATCATTATAAATCGGTATTTGCTCATGCTAAACATCATTAAATGAAAAACATACTTCTTTGGATATTTCTCTTCGCTTCAATGATCGTGCACGCACAGGATGCTGAGTTTATCGTCTATTTTACCAAGGGTAAGGTTCTGAAAACAGTAAACGGGAGCAAAGCGCTTCAAAAAGGTGATCGCCTGGGCAGAGCTGATGTGTTACAAGTGCCGGACAAGGCTGAAGTGGTGCTGATCTGCAAAAGCTACAATACCGTGCGCATTAAGGCCAAAGGCCGTTATACTGTACAAAGCTTGTTATCTCAATGCAACCAAGCGAAAACTTCGTTTTCAAGTTCCTATTTCCATTACATATGGGATGAACTAACGCACGTTCATGGCTCACCGGAGAAAGATCCTTTGAAATATATGCACAATACAGGTGCCGTAAGCAGGGGCTGCGCTATGGTGCAAACAAGCCTACCGGTTGATACGGTACATTATGTTTCCGGCCAATTGCCTATTTACTTCAAAACAGCGCATAGGCGGCCACACGTTAGTGTATACAACGATATTCAGGAAGGCGCTTTATTAGTAAAGGAAACGTTGGGTAACGATCCTATACAAATGGACTGGTTAATGACAAAACTGAAAGGTGAGGGAGAGTATTACTGGCAAATAACGGATGCCGATGGTACCAGTTGTGAGCGCAACTACTTACGTGTATGGAATGGCCGTGAATACCAGGCGGCTGTTGCCCAATTGTTAGCCTCTGTTATTACTACAGAGCCTGCCGAAACGGCTTATATGAAAGGTTATTTGCTGGAAGAGAAACATTTTTTAGCAGAAGCCTTTAAATATTATCAGCAAGCTGCAAAACTGAATTCAAACAACACGATCTATAAAAAAACATTACTGAGATTTTATGAATAAGCATATCTGTTCCCTGGCCACCATTTCATTGATGGCCTTTTCATTGGCTGGTTGTATTGGTTCCAAATTGGGGTCAGCCAATAACAAAGAAAAAGTGCAAATGAATATCAAAGAGAAAGTTGATGTGATTGACTATGCACTTCTTAAAGAGCAAACGGTGCCTAGCTTTGCTAGCAGAGGCCAGTCTAGAGGACCAATGACCGGGCTTACACTAGGGGCGGTATCACTGGCTACCAATGCGGTGAAACAAATGATAGCTAAGGATAAAAAGAAATATACGGCCGAATATGATTATGCCTTAACTGACCTATACTTCTATGACCAGCTATCAACGGAAAATCCATTTGACCCCATTGGTATGCAGTTCAGTGGCTTCCGCCTGGTGCGCACCTTTCAAAATAAAGGAGTAACCGATACGGCTATGATTGCCGATTTTGAGTTGGATGCTACTAACCCTTATGAGATCATCAACAATTCCATCTTCCGTCTTAAGCTAAAAAGCCTGCAGTTGAATTATGCTAAAGCAAAAGTGCCAGCGAATAATAAGCTACTGAATATGGATTTTGAGATCAGCTTTCATACTTCTTATGTAAACGGACAGGGCGTTCTATTTAAGAACATTGAGTTGGGTAAGTTTTACTTTTTCTTACGTAAAGCACCCTTAGATAAAAATGAGGAGGGGTATACTGCCTATTTTGAGAAGTTAAAAGGAAAAAAGCTGGAAGGACAAAGCTTTATCGTACCTCGTTCTTTTGGTTATCACATGTCTAATTCCAACACGGTGGAGCCCGCTTATAGCCAAGGCGCTTATACGATCCAGGTTAAAGTGAAGGAAAGTTCTAAAAACACTTTCGTAAACCAGATGATCATTGATAATTCAAATAAGCTGGTAGATGCACTGGGCGATCAGTTAAAGAAGAAGCTGAAGTAATACCAATAAGTGATCTAGGCATATTTCTGTTGCAAGCTTCTTTATAATCGTTTTGTTTATTGTGTGTAAGAGCAGGAATTAGTATAGCGATACGACATAACCGAAAAGCAAAAGGCATTGATGTTTAAAAAGAAGCAATAATGATCATCAGATGTATGTTAGTGATTTTTACCAGAAGGAATGAGGTCGGCACCAGTAGATAGGGTAGGTGAGAAGTCTGAATTTGACTAACAATCGCGTTCATCTTTAATGTTGTATAAATAAAAAGGCTGCCCAAGGCAGCCTTTTTATTTATAATGCTAGATCAAATTTAATTAATCTGCAGTAGAATACTTTAAGTTAAAGATATAGCTAGATCTGCAGTCTCCTGAAGCAGACCATTCTGTAGTACCGCCTGTAGAAACACAATAAATAGTAGTGTAGCCACTTCCTACAGTAACTGTGCCTTTACCATACGCGTCTACTGTGCCTCTGTAGGTTCCGTCTACATAAACTTTAACATACAAACCAGTGTAGTTATCGAATGTTACAGAACAAGATGCACCTCTGCTCTTTTCTACTGGATTATCAGTAGTAGGAACATCGGATTTAATGTTTGGATTAGCACCGCGGCTAGCTTCCACTTTCTTTCCGATAACATCAATTTTTTTAACTCCTTTAGATTGTGCCTGGCTGCTTAATGCGGTGAAAAGTACGGCAAGAAGCATGAAAACTGATAATGTAACTTTCTTCATAAGCTTGATTTGATTAAGCGCAAATGTATCCGTGCAGTGTGATAAAAACAATATTTCTAAGTAGTATTTTTTGAACATCCTTAATGAAATTGCTTTAAATCATTGTCAGTGAATAACATCTCTTTTTTGTGGTTAATAAAATGTCGTGTAATTATTACGGTTTACGCATCAAATATGACATAGTCATTTATATAATAAAATACCTAGAGGAGGGTATTTTCTATTTCTGTTCATTTAATGTCTAAACAAAAGCTACTTTTATTTGCTATTGCTTCCATGGCTAGAACTGCTTTATACTTTTTTCGCTCCCTGATTCTGCTACTTCTTTTTATGTTGATGGCGAAGCCTGCTGCTGCGCGCATTACATTATCCTTAAATGGGCAGGAGCTTTCCTTTCAGCAGATGCCTGTTGGATGGGTATTCGATTCTTCTGAGAATAGAGAGATTGAACGCTGGCGGCGAATAAGCACTGAAATGGAGTACTTAGATGCCAGCAATCTAAAAATGAGCTATGCTCCAGGGATGTACTGGCTGTACTTGGATTTGAGCAAACTACCTACCTCAGATTCGGTGCTTTATTTGGAGGTTAGAAATCCGCATATCAATTACTTGGGTGCCTGGTTACTTTCAGGTTCTACAGTTGTAAAGCAATATGCACTAACTGGCGACCATATGCCTTTTGAAACCCGTAATGTCAATCACAGCCAGTTTGTGTATAAACTGAACCTGCAGAACAGGAACAATCTGCAGTTAGTGTTATTGATAGACAAACGTTATGAACAACTTCACCTGCCCCTTAATTTTTATAATGAATATGGATTTATAAAATACCAGCGTAATGCTAACCTTTTGGCAGGCCTTTTTATAGGAGTTCTCGTGTTTATCCTGCTATTTACACTATTCTTATATTTTAACATCCGGGAGAAACTATACGTTTACTATGCGTTATACGTATTAATGGTGACAGGTTATATTTTCAGTGACCTGGGTTTTTCGTTCATGTACTTTTATCCAGATCTGCCTTCTATTGCTGATTTTTCTCGTCCCATTACATTATCACTAGCTCCCATATTTTATATTTTGTTCAGCCGGAGTCTCCTTCATGTTAAAGTGCATTTTCCCAAAATGTACCGGTTTACGAATTACTTTCTTCTGTTTTTTGTTGCCTGCTTCATTGTGGGCTTTGGGATTCCCAATGCAGGTACTGTACGTACCTTCTGGTTGATTTTCATGCAGGTGATGATGCTTATTTCCATTCTCACTGTTTTTATTTTTTCAATTGCTTCCCTCCGGCGCGGCATAAAATATTCTGTCTATATTATAATCGCTACGCTAATATTTACCCTCTTTACGCAGATTTACATGCAGTACATAACGGGTAATCTGCAGGATATTTTTTTAACCCGAAATGCAGTAAACATCGGTTTTTCTATTGAGCTGATCCTACTTAGCCTGGCGCTTTCCATACGTTTTAAAAATTATAAACTGGAAGCCGAAGAACTCCTGGTAAGACTGAACAAACAGCAGGAAAATATTTTCAAAACCATCAGTAACCATCAGGAGCAGGAGATGAAGCGGCTTTCACATCTTCTACATGATTCGGTAGGCGCTGGTTTGTCTTCCATTAAATTTAACCTGGAGGTGGTGAGCAATGAGCCCGTACAGAATGCGGCTATTTTAAAAAGCACCATTGAAGATGTATCAACACTTACAGACGAGATCAGAAGTATATCGCATACGCTTTCTCCATTGCTGCTTCAAAAGAAGGGATTACTCAATGGGCTAAAGCACTTGACAGACAGGTATAACCGCACCGGGAAGATAAAAATTTGGATTGAATCAATTGGTAGCCAGGATAGTGCATCGTTCCAGAATGAACTGCTTATTTTCCGGATTGTACAGGAGCTGCTACAAAACGTGATCAAGCATGCTGGTGCTACAGAAGTGATGATCCAATTGATTATTGAACCCCAGATTATTTCAGTGCTGGTGGAAGACAATGGCAAGGGTTTCAACAAAGCTGACATAAAGGATGGTCTGGGCTTTACCCAGATTAAGGAATTAGCTACATTTGTAAAAGGACGTTTTGAAGTGCGCAGTGAGATCAATAATGGATGCAGTGTATCTATAGAATTCCCGAACATACCAAATGAAACAACAGATAAGAGTGCTACTGGCGGATGACCACCCTATGTTTCTTGACGGGGTAAGGAATGCCCTTTCCGCATTTGAAGATATTGAGCTGGTAGCTTTGTGTACAGACGGAGATGCCGTACTGGACTCGGTTAAAAAAGTGCCTGTAGATGTGGCTGTCCTCGACATTAATATGCCCTTGCAAAATGGTATAGCTCTGGCAAAGATCATCCGGAATGAATATTCGCATATCAAGGTAGTGTTTCTCACTATGTACCATCCTTCAACCTTGGGGAATGAAGGCATAAATAATTTTGCATTAGGTTACGTACTAAAGAATTCCGGTAGCCAGGTATTATACGCAGCTATACAATCAGCGTTTAAAGGGCAACGCTATACAGACCCCAAATTAAAAGATGTGTTGCCAAACGAAAAACATGAGGTATTTCCCGATGCTATTAAGCTTAGTCAAAGGGAAAAAGAGATCATCAAGCTGATTATAGAAGGAAAGGGTAGTAAAGAAATAGCGGACCTTCTTTTTTTAAGTGAACTAACGATTAGTACCCACCGTAAAAATATCAATCGTAAGTTGGGGGTGAGCAATCTTGCCACTCTTATGATCCGCGTGAGAGGGCTGGACCTTGATTAAACCTCTTTACAGGATAGAACACTCTCTTGGAAGTTTGAAAACGCTCTCTTTTCCTTTGTTGTTGCTTATAACTCGGCTATACCGTATTATTGAAATTCAAAGGGTTATTGTAAAATACCTACGATAGATCGCAGGTAGACCCACTCGATTTTCAAAACTGTATTTATTTGGTTGCGGGGCTGCTTATTACTGCTCGGCAACTTGGAACCGCTACAGCTATCAGTGATTCATAGGCTGATTCATTAACGAATTCTTCCTTGCTCATTTTCCAGTGCGGAACTGCGGGAACGGGGCCCTTTTACGCTGTTATCTGCAAACTTATAAGTAAAGTTGAGCCGCAGTTGCCTGGTTTCGTAATAGCCGTAGCTGCTTAAATAAAAGCCCTCAAATTCTTGAACGGACCTTGACTAGCTTCCTTTATAAATATCACTGAACACTAATCGTAGTGTGGCCTTATTGTTTAAGAACGAGCGTTGAATTCCCAGATCCACTTGACTGACTCCACGGCTGATTTCATTGGCACCTGTAAGTCTTCGCGTTGTCAGAGACCCCGATACTTCAGCGAGTAGGCCATGGGGTAACTTAAAGCGTTGCTGCAGGCTTAAGCGGCTGGCCAGTTGCTTAAGTTCAAGGTGGCGGTGGGCATCCAGGCTGATTTGATTATGGAGTTGATACAGTGTACCGTTGAAGGTCATCTCCCACCATTTTTTAGGGCTATAATTGTGTGTTACAGATAGAGACAGGTTTTGTTGGTTGCCCAGGTTCCTTGGAATCATGACAATCTTTGCCGTTTCAAGCGTATCGGTAATGCGGGTACTGTATTGGTCGGTGTAAGCATAATGAAGTCCAATAATAGTAGCACTTTTATAGACATACTGCAGTGAGGACCTATGGGTAAGTTGTGGTTGCAAATAGGGATTGCCCTGCCAAAATGAAAGTTCATCCAACAGGTAAATAAAGGGGTTCAGATCCTGATAAGCCGGCCGGTCAATGCGCCGGGAGTAGGCCAGGGAAAAGCTATGCCCCTGTTTTGGTTTAACCGATACACTAAAGGAGGGAAATAGGTTAGTGTAGTGAATGGGTGTCTGTTTTGTGGAGTCCCTACCGTCTAACGTAAAGTATAAATCTCCTTGGGAAGATGCATTCTCCAGCCGTAATCCGCCCTGGAAAGCCCATTTGCCTCTTGTTTTTTTGTAATTGACATACGCGCTGGTAATTTTTTCAGTAAAGCCAAACTCGTTAGTGCGGCGCTCATCCAGGCTGTCTTCGTGTGGAAGCCGGTAGAAAAAGCGGGCCCGGTTATCGGAGGCAATCTCCGAATACTTGGTTCCCACTTCGAGTGTTCCCTTCCAGAGGTTAGTGGAATAATCCGCTTTCAATGCTTTCAGGTCAATTAAAATATCATTGAAGGAGTGATAAAAGTTTTCGTTGAGGGGATTATACTGGGCATCGCTGTATATATTGGATTGCAGGTTGGCGTTGCCTTTATCAAAAGAGCCGTAATCGGCGTCGACGTTCAGTATCCGGCCCTTTGCATCTTCATACTTGTAATTCAGATTGACATTATACCGCGCTGTTCGTTGGTAATAGTAATCGTTTTCGGCATACAGGCGCTTTTCAATAACCGGTGATTGAGAAGAACCAATTGTTGTCTGAGTACGGGTTATACCGCCACCCACTATAAAATTGCTGTTGACCAGCAGGCCAAGCGTATTATTTTTATTTAGGGTATAATCAATGCCAAGCCGGGCACCCAGCCTATTGCGTTTGTCAGTATCATCAGTGGCGCTCCTGTAGGTCTTGTTATTTTGAATGCGGTCAGAGCCATACAAATAGCTGGAGTTTCCCAAAAAATGGTTGTAGCCGCCGTAGATGTTGAACCGGTTCTTTCTATAGTTAAAACTCAGGTCCTGGTTTTGTCTAACATACACACCATAGGCCATGCCGGTGGTAATGGTACCATTGAAGCCTTTAGCCTGTGTCTTGTTGGTTTTAATATTAATGATACCAGAAGATCCTGATGCATCGTACTTGGCCGTAGGGCTGTTCATGATCTCAATGCTCTTAAGAGATGAAGCAGGTAGTGCTATTAAGAGGTCCACTAACTCTTTTCCCGAGAGATAGGTTTGCCGGCCGTCCATAAGAATCAATACGCCGGCCTTGCCGTTTAGGGTGATCGTGTTGTCAGTATTGACATACACCCCGGGTGTCTTTTTTAAAGCTTCCAATGCGCTGATACCTTGCGCGTCAATGCTTTTACTCACGTTGTAGGTGATCGTATTGGTGCTGGATTCAATTAGTTGTTGTCTGGCTTCTATAACTACTTCCTGTAGCGCCTGTGTAGAGGGATGTAAAATAATGTTGCCTACTTCTTTACTAGCAGGAGAGAAGGGGCTGGATCGGTATTCGTAATAGCCAGAAAAGCTAACAACGAGCATACAACTGTCCGTTGCATAATAAGTAAGGAGAAAACGACCACTGCTATCAGTAGCACCTTTTGCAACTTCCTGTTGTTTTAGGTTCAACAGCATAACAGTGGCCTGCGGTAGGGGCCTTGCATCTTCGCCTATTATACGTGCACTAAGCTTCAACGTAGGTTCTTGACCATATGTGAAATTGATAGTGAAAGCGGCTAATAAAAGCAGCAAGAAATTAGTTTTAACAGGCACGTTAGAATGTTTGGTATGAGAACTAAAGTATTGAGTTCGATCAAAGAAAATGGAAAATAACCATAAATGGTATTGGCTACTGGCATATTTGCCTTTTACTAACAAAATAGTATAGCAGTCAGGGCTTTGGAAACTTATTATTGTTAAGCGAAGGAAGTTACGTCTGAATTAATTTTATCAACCTTCAGCCCAGTGCTATAATAGCAACCTCCTTAGTTAAGGACAGCTTCATTTATTCGATTTTTTTGCTGCTTATGGGCAACTGCTTCAGTCAGGTATTGAGCTTCTCGCTAGATATTGGGTGCCTTTAAAAGATCTTTCTTATAGTTGCGGAGTTGCACATACGCTTGACGGCTAATATCATCTTAAAAAAAGCTATGTGTTTTCAATGTAAACTTTACGTATTCTGATACTGTTGATAGATTTACCACTAGCTTAAAGTCATTTGTTTGTACAATAGCGTGCAATATATAGTGGGCTTTTGATGTTTGTCTCAAGGACGACAAACATCTAGATCTAACTTGCACTTGCACCAGAACGACTTCCTGTTTATTTTTCGTAATATTGCAGTAGTGAAAGGCAGTAACCTACATATTAAACATAGCCATGCAGCAGCATATGTGATGGTAGATATGCGGGATTGCTACACGCACTCTTTTCCGGAGTTTATGCCTTTCTGCCTTGATCTGTATTACTTCTCTTCTTACAAAAGACTCCTTTTGTCTTAATAGTATCAGCACCTAACACTTTTGATCAGCCATGGTTTGTCCTAGCCTGTAGTATTTCCTTAAAAGGTTTATAAACCTTGATGCCTAACGCTACGCACTATTGTAGCTTTTGGTATAAACATATAGCCTGTATTTCCTTACAAACAAGATGAGAAGGAAAAGTTACAAATACTAAAGCGGCTCCAAACTTAGGAAATTTATTGACCATTCACCATTTACGATGCGGTGGCTTGGTGCTGTTATCTCTTACGCTCAATTGCATTAGCGCAGGCTAAATAGGCTTGTGCAGTTCAATGCTTTGCAATCTTTTATCATTATAAACGACTTCTAAAATTTTAAGTTATGAACGTAGAAAGAAACTATGGAGGAATGAAACTAGACATTCAAACCACTGAGGTTAAAACGAATGACTATTTGGAGCAAAAGATCCATAATCTTATTAAAAAGCTACAAATCTTTCGCCCTGATATAAGCTGGATGGATATTTATCTAAAGAGTAATGATGACGCAGCTCGCCCCAGAACCGTCGTTGTTCGATTAGGCATTCCTGGTGGTGATTTCCATGCCACTGACACTGGTGAGCGGTGGAAAATGATCCTCAAAAATGTTGAAAAGCGATTGATCAGGCAAATAGAGAAAAAGAGAACACTATTATTGAAAATGGCCAGCTAGATAAAGCCTTTGCGTTTACATCAATAATAAAGTGAAAGTTATGCATAGTTAACCTTATTGGTATTACATCGGAAACAACATTTTCCTATTGTAAGATCTTCTACAAGTTGTTCCCTGGAGTTATATCCAGGGAACAATTTTAATGGCCGCACTTTAGCTGAGCCACTTATCATTCATATCACTAATTAAAACAAAAGCCATGTTAGCAATACAGGAAAATAGATTACTCATGGTTATACAGGACTATCATCAATTGATGGATTACTTAAGAAAGAATAAGGGTTTAATAAATGATGGTCGAATAGCATCATTGGTAAGAAGGATTGAACAAGCCAATGTGTTATGTGAAGATGAGTTGCCTTGGAACGTAGCTTGCCTGAATTCAAGGGTGAGCATACGGGATAAAATGGTTCGCCTGGATTATACCTACACAATTGTACTTCCAGAACAGGCAGATCATCGCAAGTGTAAAGTGTCTGTGTTCTCACCAATTGGCAGTGCCTTATTTGGTAATAAGCGAGGCGATGAGATTTTCTGGCACGCTCCAAACGGCAAAAGGTATTTTACCATTACGGCGGTATCTCGTTACGTAAAATAGGTTGACCAATTAGTGGGGCCTTTTTGGAACGCCTTTTATTCTTGCGAGTATACTTTGCCTTGCTGTCAGGAAATGAGCTTCGTTGGGAAGAAGGAAAACAAGAGTATTGACGGTGGCATTGTTTTCATTCCTTTGTTTATACATTGAATTTTGTTTGCTGTTTTACATACAGCTTTATGCTTATCCAATTCTTTGATAGTGTTGAATAGGGCTTGTGTCTGCTATTTTTGATGTTGATCGGTGTTTTCAATAATGCTATTGTTCTTTCGGAACAAAAGGGCAAGCAGTAGCATAAAGAGCGGTGCCGTTACAGCCCATGGAAAACCCAAGAGTAGCAGTTTGTAAGAATAGGTGGGATAGAAATAAACAATGGCGATGAAAGGTGTAACCGATGCGTGCGCTATAAATGCACGACGTACCCACTTTTCAAATCCTTGCTTTTTAAAGACGGGAATGGCAATCAAAGTGGCAAGGCCCATAAAAATGTAACCCAGCGCATCAAAATTCCAAAATAGGGAGTGTGGTGTTTGTTGAAGCACACGCACTACTCCCAATTGACCTTGCAGGGTCATGGGGATAACAGTGGCTAACTGTACCACGTAATTGGCGGTAACAAACACGGCATACAGGATGGTGAAGAGTACAGCGGCATGGCTCCAGTACTTTTTATCTTCAGGTGTGATGTAATGAAGGGCCAGCATTTGAAGGACAAAAGGAATCACGATGCAAAGGGAGGTGCCGTAAATAAGCATTTCATCCATTGGATAGGACAGGGCACCATAAAGCTGTAGAAGTTGAACGATGACGTAGGCTACAGTAGCCATACAAGCAAAAAGACCTGACCAAAAGCCAATTCTTTTGATGAAATGTATCATTAGCTTTCGTTTGAATAAAAATACTTTTGGCTTCCGCCTTTATCTATGACCAGCATTGTGGAAAATATGATATCGCTCATGGTTTTGCTACTCCCGCAATAGTCAACTGTAAGAGGAGCGTCTACGCCTGCTTTCTAGCCAAGTTCACGTCTGCTGCACAATAAACAGATGATGAGGCTCTTCGGAGGAATAAAGAATACGCAAGTACATTTCTTAACCCTGTTTCATTGTTTTGTCTAAAAAAGAAGTATTCCTTTGTTATGAATACGGAATGAAATGCCCAATTGGCCGTAGTGGCAACTGTATTTTAATATGTTGTTTCCTTATTCAAAGAAAACTGCAAATACAATAACGATATGCAAACCATCCTTGGCGCTAACGGACAAATTGCTGGAGAATTAGCCAAAGCGTTGTACAGAAATTATAAAACCGCTATTCGACTGGTGAGTCGAAATCCTAAAAAAGTTAACGATACGGATGAAGTATTTGCTGCCAACCTGTTGGAGGCACAGGCAACCGATAGGGCTGTACAAGGGAGTGAGATTGTTTACTTGACTGTCGGCTTGCCAATGGATGTGCAGTTGTGGGAGAAGCAGTTTCCGGTGATGATGCAAAATGTAATTAATGCTTGTAAAAAACATGGTTGCAAATTGGTCTTTTTCGATAACACGTATATGTATCCCAAAACCAGTACACCGCAAACGGAAGATAGTCCATTTACACCTGTTGGTAGGAAGTCTGTTGTGAGAGCGCAGATAGCAACTCTTTTATTGCAGGAGATGAATAACAGAAGCATAGAAGCCGTTATTTGCCGGGCACCTGAGTTTTACGGACCGGACCAAACCCAGAGCCTTACGAATACTTTGGTTTTTGATAAAATCAAGCAAGGCAAAAAGCCGAAAGTGCCCCTCAGGGACAACACGCTGCGAACCCTAATCTGGACACCTGATGCCAGCCGGGCAATGGCATTGATTGGCAATACGCCGGATGCTTTCAACCAAACCTGGCACCTGCCCTGTGATGACCACCGACTTACCTACAAACAACTGATAGACTGTGCCGCGGAGGTTTGTCAAAAAGAGATGAGCTATAACGTTATACCAATGTGGGTGTTTAAATTGGGTGGATTGTTCAACAAACAGCTACGGGAAGTGCAGGAGTTGCTGCCTC